>WFXL01000042.1 GCA_015490605.1 Rhodospirillales bacterium | reverse complement strand
CTCTGCGCCACCACCATCATCGCCCAGTGGGGCGCCCGTCCCACCCGGCCCCTGCGGCCGCTGTGGGAGCAGCTTGTGGGCGAGGGTCAATCAAACAGCCCGGGCGCCCGCGACGGATAGAGCGCGCGCCCGTCCGCCAGCACCGCCTCGGGCGAGGGGCGAGCGGGCAGGATGCGGCCAAGGGCAAGAATGTGGCGCACCGCCACCCCGCGCGCCAGCAGGTGGTCGGTGAGGATGCGGCGGTGGCAGCGGGCGGGGTCGGCCTCGGCGCAGAGGATCGCACTGGGCCGCTCGGCCGCAAGTTCCATCAGCCGCGCGAGCGCGGCGGCAAAGCGCGGCCCCAGCGCCCAGGCGGCATAGGCGCGAAGGCCCGGATCCGCGAGCCCCGCCACCGCCGCCGGCAGCGGCTCGGGCAACCGCCGCCGGCCGCCCAGATCCACCAGATGAACATAGGCGATCCCGCAGTCGGCCAGCGCCGCCGCCAGCGCCTTCGCACCGAAGTGGGGATGTCGGCGGGAGGCCGGCACCCGTCGCACATCCACCACCTGCTTCACCCCGGCCTCCTCCAGCAGCGCCAGAAAGGCCGCAAGCGAACGGTTGGAATGGCCCACGGTCCAGACGGTGATCGCGGCCGCCACCGGCACCCCCATCCCCATCCACCGCCGGCAAGATGGCGCCCACGCATGGCCGGGGCGAGGGGACGTGGACACCGCCCACAAGGGGCCTCTCAACGGACGGGGGCGGCCCCATGGGGCCGCCCCCGCGCAGGTCCGATGGCACGGAGGTCAGGAGCGCACCCGCTCGCGCCGTAGAAAGGCGGGAATATCGGCGATCTCGTCCTCCACCGCCGCCGGCTCGGGGCGCGGGCGGCTGGCTGGATGCGGTCGTACCGGCCGTCCCTGGGGGACGCCGCCGAGGCCCACATGGGTGCGGGCGAAATGGCGCACCCGGTCGAACAGCCCGCCGCTGCGGGCATTGGGCCGGGGTGCACGGCCGTCGCCCTCGCCGGCAGAAGCCTTCTCCGCCGCCGCCTCCTCCTCGGCCGGCGGCTCCGGGCGGCTGGGGCGCTCCAGCCGCGCGGTGGGTGCCGGAGTCTCCTCCGCCGGGCGGCCGGCCGCGCGGCTGGCGGCGGGGGCTGGCGTGTCGGCCTCGGCCGGCTGGGCCTGGAAGCGGAAGCCGGGGATCACCGGCGAGGGCCGGCTGTCCGTCTGGCTGGCGGTGCTCGCCGCCGCACGCCGCTGGTCCGGCGCCTCGATGCCGGTGGCCACCACCGACACCCGCATGCGCCCCTCCATGCTCTCGTCGAAGATGGCGCCGAAGATGATGTTGGCGTCCGGATCCACCTCCTCGCGGATGCGGTTGGCCGCCTCGTCCACCTCGAACAGGGTGAGGTCGGCGCCGCCGGTAATGTTGATCAGCACCCCGCGAGCCCCCTTCATGGACACCTCGTCCAGGAGCGGGTTGGAGATGGCCGCTTCGGCCGCCTCCACCGCGCGCCGCTCGCCCTCGGCCTCGCCGGTGCCCATCATCGCCTTGCCCATCTCGCTCATGACCGTGCGGATGTCGGCGAAATCGAGATTGATGAGGCCGGGCATGACGATGAGGTCGGTCACGCCGCGCACGCCCATGTGCAGCACCTCATCCGCCATGCGGAAGGCCTCCATCAGGCCGGTGCGCTCATTGGCGAGGCGGAACAGGTTCTGATTGGGGATCACGATCAGCGTGTCGAGATACTGCTGCAGCTCCTCGATCCCCGCCTCGGCGATGCGCATGCGCTGAGCACCCTCGAAGTGGAAGGGCTTGGTCACCACGCCGACGGTGAGGATGCCCTGTTCGCGCACCGCCCGGGCGATCACCGGCGCGGCGCCGGTGCCGGTGCCACCACCCATGCCGGCGGTGATGAACACCATGTGGCTTCCCTGGAGATGGTCGAGGATCTCATCCAACGCCTCCTCCGCGGCCGCGCGGCCGATCTCCGGCCGGGCGCCGGCGCCGAGGCCGTGGGTGATGCTGGCGCCGAGCTGCACCTTGCGCTCGGCGAGGCAATGGCTGAGGGCCTGGGCGTCGGTGTTGCAGGCGACGAAGTCGACTCCCTCGAGATGGGAGGTGATCATATTGTTGACGGCATTGCCGCCGGCACCGCCGACCCCCACCACGGTGATGCGCGGCTTGAGCTCGTGCGTGACGGGCATGGTCAGATTGATGGTCATGCTTCCTCGCTCCTCCTCCTCGCGTGCGACGCCTCTCGGGGCGATCCGATCGTGGGCAGGCGACCGGTCGCCGGGGCCGGTTGTTCCGGCTCCTTCGGCTCAGCGACGCCCCAGCCAGCGGGTCAGCCGGGCCAGCCACCCGCCGCCTTCGGCGCGGTTCATATCATGCCACGAAAGTCCTCCGTCGTCTCCTGCCGCGAGTGCCAGCGCGCCGCTGGCGGCGGCGAAGGTGGGATCGTCCTCGATACCCTCGCGGCCGTGGACCAGGCCGGCGCGCCCCCTCCGCACCGGCAGGCCAAAGACCTCCTCAGCCAGCCGGTCGAGGCCATCCAGCTCGCTGCCACCGCCAGACAGCACCACCGAACGCGGCGGCCGGCCGTCGAACAGATCCCGCTGGGCCTCGATGCCCTCGCGCAGGAAGTCGAAGATCTCTTCCACCCGCGCCCGGAGGATGCGGGCCAGGTCGGCCCGGGCGATGGTGGTCTCCACCTCGCCGCCGCTGGCACCCGGGACTTCAAGGCGGAGGTCGCCGTCAACGGCATCCAGGCTGCCGTGGAGAGTCTTGAGGCGCTCGGCGATGCGTGGCGAGGTGGCGAGCCCATAGGCGAGATCGGCAGTGAGATGGCGTCCGCCCCAGGGGACGGTGTGGACGAACAGCAGCCGGCCATCGTGGAAGTGGGCAAGGCCGGTGGTGCCGGCGCCGAACTCGGCCACCAGCACGCCGCGCTCCATCTCGTCCTCGCTCGCCACCGCCACGCCGGCGGCATAGGGTGCCGCCATCACCTCCAGCACCTCGAGATGGCAGGCGCCCACCGCATCCAGCAGGGTGTCGATGGCGGGGGCGTCGGCCACCACCACCGTGGCCAGAAGGTCGAGCCGGGCGCCGCGGGCACCGCGGGGATCCCTGAGCGCCTTGCCGCCGTCCACCACCCCCTCCACCGGCACCGCATGGAGCGCCACCTCGCCCGGCTTGAGGGCGATTCGGCGGGCCTCCTCGAGGGCTGTGCGGAGGTGGGCCTCGCGCACCACGCCGCCGGCCACCTCCAGCTCCACCCGCACCAGCCGCGAGCGCGGCCGGCCGGCGGATGTGACCAGCACCACACCGCGGATCTCCTCGCCCGCCGCCTCCTCGGCCTCCTGCAGGGTGGCGGCGATGGCAGCGGTGGCCGCACCCACCTCATGCGGTACCCCGGCACGGATCCCGGCCGCCTGCTGGAAGCCGCGCCCCAGCAGGACGAAGCCGTGCGAGGGCCGCGGGCGGGCGAGGAAGCAGGCAATACGCCCGCTGCCCACATCCAGCACTGCCAGCGGGGTGGTCCGAAGCGGCGCCAGCATGCCGCGTCCCGTCTCGTCCTCGGGCTCCAGCACCGCACTCACGAGCGCACTCCTCCGGCACGGGCCTCCACCGGCATCACCGGCGCCACCACCAGCCAGTCGCCATGGCGCAGGTCGATGCGCCGGACCGCCCGCTCCAGCAGGCGATGGCGCGCCTGGGCGGCGCCCAGGCGGGTGAGAGCCGGGCGCGGATCGCCCTCGGGCAGGCGCACCTGGATATCGCCGCGAAGCCGGAGATCCCAGCGACGGCCATTGACCCACACCGCGCCCACGAGCCGTTCGGCCACCGCCGGCACCCGGGCGAGGGCGGCGGCAAGCTCGGGCCAGGCGGAAGCGGCCCCATCACCCGCAAGCCGCGGCAGTCCGGCGAAGGGTGTGAGCTCAACCCCCTCGATGGGCCGGCCCGCGGCGTCCAGCAGCCGCAGCCCCTGCGGGCCCTGCCACAGAGCGCTGGGGACGCGCTCGGTAATCTCAACCTGAAGTCGATCCGGAAGCAGTCTCCGGATCTCGGCGTTCGCCACCCAGGGAAGATCGTGCAAGAGTCGTTCCGCCTGCGCGATATCAACTTCCAGTATATTCCTACCGTAGAAAGGTGCAAGCAGACGTTGCAGACGCGCGCGGTCGGTGCGCACCACGCCGCGCACCTCGATGGTCCGCACCGGCAGCGCCACCTCACCCTCCAGCGGCGCCCGCGCCGCCTGCCAGCTCGTCTGGAGCAGCTCGCGCGTCTGCGGGACCACCGCCAGGGCTGCCAGCGCCGGCAGCGCCAGGGCGAACAGCAGGCGCGCCGGGCGCCCGCGCCGTCGAGGGGGCGCCGGCCGGCGCAGTCGGGCGAGCGTCGGGTTCACGGGTCGCATCGCGCCATCTCCACCAGTCGCACCACCAGTTGACGGAAGTCCAGGCCGCGGTAGGCCGCCTGTTCGGGCACCAGCGAAGTGGGCGTCATGCCCGGCTGGGTGTTGACCTCGAGCAGCACGATCCCCTCCACGCCCCGCGCCGGATCCCAGCGCAGATCCGCCCGGCTGACCCCGCGACAGCCCAAAAGCCGATGGGCTTCCCGGGCGATCTCCATGACCCGCCGGCTCACCGCCGCCGGCAGCGGCGCCGGCAGCAGGTGCTGCGAGCGGCCGGGCACGTACTTGGCATCATAGTCGTAGAAGCCGTCCTGCGCCACGATTTCGGTCACCGCCAAGGGCTCGTCGTCGAGCACCGCGCAGGTGAGCTCGTGGCCGGGGACGTAGCGCTCTACCAGAAGCCGCCGCGAAGGCGGGCCCTCAAGCTGTTGCAGTCGGGCGAGATCGTCGGCGGTGCGCACGATCACCACCCCCACGCTGGAGCCCTCATCCTCCGGCTTGACCACGAAGGGCGGCGGGAAGGGGGGGGATGTGCCAAGCTCCCCAAGGGTCCACACCCCGCCCTCGGCCACCGGCAGGCCGGCGGCCCGGAACAGCAGGCGCGCGGTGGGCTTGTGCATGGCCAAGGCCGAGGCCCGCACCCCTGAATGAGTGTAGGGAATGCCCATGAGGTCCAGCAGCCCCTGCACGCGACCGTCCTCGCCCATGCGGCCGTGGAGGGCGTTGAACACCACATCCGGCCGCAGCCGCGCCAGCACTTCCGGCAGATCGCGCCCCACCTCCACCGGGCTCACCCGATAGCCCGCCTCGGCCAGCGCCGCCGCACAGGCGCGGCCGGAGACCAGCGACACCTCCCGCTCCGCCGAAAAGCCCCCCATCAGCACCGCCACATGGGTCACGCCGTCACCTCCGCCGGCGCCGGCCGGCCGATGCGGTGGATCTCCCATTCGAGGGTGACGCCGGTGGCGGCGCGTACCCGCCGGCGCACCTCCTCACCCAGGCGTTC
The DNA here is from genome assembly GCA_015490605.1 of Rhodospirillales bacterium. Taxonomy (GTDB): domain Bacteria; phylum Pseudomonadota; class Alphaproteobacteria; order Geminicoccales; family Geminicoccaceae; genus HRBIN39. The sequence goes on along the minus strand of WFXL01000042.1, from coordinate 13,090 downwards.
CAGCTCCCACGCCCGGGCACCCCCGAGATTGATCAGGAAGTTGCAGTGCTTTTCCGATACCATCGCCTGCCCGAGGCGCAGCCCGCGGCAGCCAGCCCGATCGATCAGCTCCCAGGCCCGGGCCCCCGGCGGATTCTTGAAGGTGCTGCCGCCGGTGGCCACGTGCAGCGGCTGGCTGCGGGCGCGCTCGGCCTTGATGGCCGCCATCCGCCGGTGGATGGCGGCGGCATCGCCGGGGGTGAGGCGGAAGGCCGCCCGCAGCACGATCCAGCCCGCCGGCAGCGCGCTGTGGCGGTAGGCAAGGCCCAGCTCGTCACGCGTCAGGCGATGACACCGCCCCTCAGGGTCCAACACCTCGGCCCACACCAGCCGGTCGGCGGTCTCACCGCCGAAGGCGCCGGCGTTCATCCGCACCGCGCCGCCGATGGTGCCGGGAATTCCCACCATGAATTCGAGCCCGGCAAGGCCCGCCCGGGCGGCGGCGAGCGCTACCCGGCGATCGCTCGCCCCGGCACCTGCCACCAGCAGCCCGTCCACCAGCGCCACCTCGGCAAGCGCACCAGTAAGCCGCACCACCACCCCGTCGATGCCGCCATCGCGCACCAGCACATTGGAGGCCACCCCCAGCGGCACCACCGGCAGCTCCCGCGGCCGGGCGCGCAGAAAGGCGGCGAGGTCGTCGGCATCGGCCGGGGTGAAGAGCAGCCGGGCGGGGCCGCCCACCCGGAACCAGGTGCGCGGGGCCAGCGGCACATCCCGGCGCAGTCGGCCACGCACCGGCGGCAGTTCCGGCTCCATCACGGCGCCACCTCCACCCCGCGCAGGCGTGCCAGCGCCGCCGGCAGCTCCCGCGCCCAGCGGGTGATGCTGCCCGCCCCGAGACACACCACCAGATCGCCCGTGCGCGCGAGCCGGTGGATCAGCGGCGCCAGTTCCTCGGGCCCGTCGATCCGGTGCACCTCGCGCTGGCCATGATCGCGCAGCCCTGCCACCAGCGCCCGGTGGTCGATGCCGGGGATCGGCTCTTCGCCCGCCGGATGGACCGGTGCCACCACCACCGCCTCGGCGTCCACGAAGGCGCCGCAGAAGTCGTCGAACAGGTCGCGCAGGCGGGTGTAGCGATGGGGCTGGACCACCGCGATCACCCGGCCGCGGGCGGCAGCCCGGGCGGTGGCCAGCACCACCCGGATTTCGGCCGGATGGTGGCCATAGTCGTCAATCACCGTGATCCCATCCACCGTCCCCACCCGGGTAAAGCGCCGCTGCACGCCCGTGAGGGTCCCGAGGGTGCGACGCACCAGCTCGAAGTCGAGGCCGAACTCGCGCGCCAGGGCGAAGGCCACCAGCGCATTCTGGACATTGTGCCGTCCCGGCAGGGCGAGTTCCACCCGCGGCACCAGCACCTCGCCCGCGTCGGTGCGCACCACCACATCGAAGCGCTCGCGCAGATCCGCCCCGAGCTCCGGTTGGAGCGCGCGCACATCGGCCTGGGGGTTGAAGCCGTAGGTGACCATGCGCCGGTCCCGCACCCGTGCGCGCAGCCGCCGGACCGCCGGATGGTCGCTGCAGAGCACGGCGAAGCCATAGAAGGGCAGGCGTTCGACGAATTCGACAAAGCCCCGCTCGAGCGCCTCAACACTGCCCCAGTGGTCCAGATGTTCGGGGTCGATGTTGGTGACCACGCCGACGGTGGCCGGCAACCGCAGCAGCGAGCCGTCGCTCTCATCCGCCTCCACCACCATCCAGCGGCCGCGGCCCACCCGCACGGTGCTGCCCCAGGCGTTGACGATGCCGCCATTGACCACCGTGGGATCGAGGCCGGCGTGCTCGAACAGGGCGCCGACGATGGCGGTGGTGGTGGTCTTGCCGTGGGTGCCGGCGACTGCCACCGACCATTTGAAGCGCATAAGCTCGCCCAGCATGTCGGCACGGCGGATTACCGGAATGCCGCGCTCACGGGCGGCCTCCAGCTCGGGATTGTCGGGTCGCACCGCCGAGGAATAGACCACCACCCGCGCGCGCCCGAGATTCTCGGGCCGATGGCCGATGGCCACGGGGATGCCCCGCGCCATGAGCCGCCGGACATTGGCGTTCTCGGCGAGATCCGAGCCCTGGACCGCATGGCCCAGCTCGGCCAGGAGCTCGGCGATGCCGCTCATGCCAATGCCGCCGATACCCACCAGATGGATGGGGCCGATGTCGAAGGGGGCGATGGCGTTCACGGGCGGCCCTCCCGGGCGAGGGTGAGCAGCAGATCGGCAAGCCTTGAGGCGGCATCGGGCCGGGCGCAGGCGGCCATGGCGCGCGCCATGGCACGGCGCCGGTCATCATCCGCCAGAAGCCCGGCCAGCAGCTGGGCGAGCCGTTCGGGCGTCGCCTCCCGCTGGGGGAGGTGGAGGGCGGCGCCGGCGCGGGCAAGCCGTTCGGCATTGGCGTGCTGGTGGTCGTCGGCGGCGAAGGGATAGGGGATCAGTACCGCCGGCACGCCGGCAGCCGCCAGCTCGGCCAGGGTGGAGGCGCCGGCCCGGGTGAGGGCGAGATCGGCCGCTCCGAGGCGGCGATCGAGATCAGGGAAGAAGGCCGCCAGTTCCACCTCCACAAGATCGCCGGGCAGCACCCGCGCCACCGTTGCCCGCTGTTCCGAGCGCACCTGCATCCAGAGGACGAGCCGGCGCCGCAGCTCTTCCGGCAGCAGGGCGAGGGCGCGGGGCACAAGCTCGCCCAGCACCTGTGCGCCCTGGCTTCCGCCGGTGACCAGCAGCACCCGGCGGGTGGGATGCGACCGGCGCGGGCCCGGGCGAAAGCCGGGGCGCACCGGATTGCCGGTGACTTCGGTGGGGATGTTGGCGGGCACCCGCTCGGTGTCGGCGAAGCTCAGGGCGAGGATGCGGGCACGGCGGGCGATGACGCGATTGGCCCGGCCGAGCACCGCGTTCTGTTCATGCAGCAGCAGCGGTAGCCGCCTGCCGGCGGCCAGCGCCAGGGGCAGGGTGGCATAGCCGCCGAAGAGGGCGGCCGCGGCCGGGCGAATTTCGCGCAGCAGACCACGGGCTTCGAGGGTGCCGGCAGCAAGCTCGGCCAGGGCGCGCAGACGGCGCCTTAAGGGGCCCGTCGGGCTTGCTGCGGAAATACGGCGGTGGGGGCGATCGGCCGGCAGATAGCGGGCGCCGCGTTCGTCGGTCACCATCAGGCTGGTGACACCGCGGCGGTCCAGCTCGGCGGCCACCGCCAAGGCGGGGAACACATGACCACCGGTGCCGCCGGCTGCGAGCATCACCCGCACCTCCCTCACGCCGGATCCTCCAGCCGCGCATCGCGGCGGGTGAGAGCCAACAGCATGCCCACCCCGAGGGAGAGGGCCAGTAGCGAGGAGCCGCCATAGCTCACGAACGGCAGGGTCATGCCCTTGGTGGGCAGGAGATTGAGATTGACCCCCATATTGACCACCGCCTGCAGGCCGAACTGGGCCAGAAGTCCAGTGCCGGCGAACAGCACGAACCGGTCGCGGGCTTCCAGCAGCCGCGAGAGGCTGCGCAGCACCACGAAGGCGAAGATGGCCAGCACCGCGAGACAGAAGAGAATGCCGAACTCCTCCGCCATGGTGGCGAAGACGAAGTCGGCGTGAGCCTCGGGGAGATAGTATTTGACCTCGCCGGCGCCGGGGCCCTTGCCGAACAGACCGCCCGACGTGATGGCCGCCAGCGCGGCCTCCACCTGATAGGGTTCGGCCGCCGGATCAAGGAAGGCATCGATCCGCCGGCGCACATGGTCGAAGGTGAAATAGGCCGCACCCAGGCCGAGGCCGCCGCCGGCCGCCAGCAGCCCGATCCAGCCCCAGCCGAGGCCGGCGACGAACAGCTGCACCGCGAAGGCTGCCAGCACCACCGCGGCGGTGCCGAGATCCGGCTGCAGCACCAGGAGCGCCATCAGCAGCAGCACCGGCAGCGCCGCCTGCGGCAGGCCCTTGAGCTGCGGGCTGCGGGCCAGCAGCCAGCCCGCCACCACCGCCACCGCCGGCTTGGCGAATTCGCTCGGCTGCAGACTCACCCCGGCGAGATCGAGCCAGCGGCGTGCGCCCTTGATCTCGGCGCCGAACACCAGGGTCGCCGCCACCAGCGGCAATGTTACCACCAACAAAAGCCAGCCGAGGGCCAGCACCTCCCGCGGCCGCGCCATGGAGGTGGCCAGCAGCAGCGCCCAAGCGGGGCCGAGAAACAGCAGGAACTTGCGGACGAAATAGAGCTGGTCGTAGCCGAGGCGCTCGGCCACCGGCGGGCTTGCGGCGAAGGCCATGGTAAGGCCCACCAGGGTGAGGAAGGCCAGGGCCGTGAGGGTGGGACGGTCGAGCGTCCACCACCAGGTGCCGATAAGGCTGCGATCGCTGCGGGCGATGGCGCTCACGGGGCGGTCTCCTCTTGCGTCGCCAGGGTCCGCACCAGGGCGGCGAAGGCGCGGCCGCGGGCGGCATAGTCGCGGAACTGATCGAAGCTGGCGCAGGCCGGGGCCAGCAGCACCACCGGTGTGGGCGCCGGGTCGCGGCGGGCGCCGGCATGGGCCTCCCGGACCGCGCGCTCGAGGGTGTCAGAGTGGTGGGCGGGGATCAGGTCCCGGAAGGTGGCCACCAGCTCCGGCGCCGCCTCGCCGATGGCGTAGAGGGCGCGGATGCGGGGGGCAAAGCGGCGCAGTGCGGCAAAGCCGCCGGGCTTCGGACGGCCGCCGGCGATCCAGTGGATCGCCTCGAAACAGGCGAGACTGCGGGCGGCGGCAGCGGGATTGGTGGCCTTGCTGTCGTCGACAAAACGCACCCGGCCGATCCGGGCGATCTCGCACATGCGATGGGGCAGGCCGGGAAAGTCGAAAAGGCCCAGGACCGCTTCCTGCGGCGCAAGCCCCAGTGCGCGCACCGCCGCATAGGCCAGGGCGGCGTTCTGGTGGTTGTGGGATCCCCTGAGGGTCGCAGGCCCGCGGAGATCCGCAACCCTCACCCCCTGCTCATACAACTGGCCCGCCACCACCCGCACATGGGCGGACGCCTCCGTGACCGCTACCGTCACCACCGCCATGCCCGCGGCCGCAAGTTCCCGCGCCAGCGCGCGCGAGGGGGGATCGTCCACCGCCACCACCACCGGCGCACCGGGGGAAAGCCCACGGAACAGCCGCCGCTTGGCGGCGATATAGGCCTCGAGGCTGCCGTGGCGGTCGAGATGGTCCGGCTCGAGATTGGTCCACACCGCCACATCCGGCCGCAGCTGCCGCACCAGCTCCAGCTGGAAGCTGGAGAGTTCCACCACCGCCACCGCATCCCGTTCAAGGGCTGTATCCAGCACCGGTCGGCCGATGTTGCCGAGGGCCTCGGCCGGGCGCCCGGCGCGCCTGAGCAGATGGGCCACCAGCGCGGTGGTGGTGGACTTGCCGTTGGTGCCGGTGACGCCGATGAAGGGCCGGGCGGGCTCCGCATCGCGAAAGAGCTGCACGTCCACCGTGAGCGGAATGCCGCGGCGACGGGCCGCTTGCACCAGCGGGTGGACCCGCACGCCGCCAGCCGGCACGCCCGGGCTCACCACCAAGAGATCGAGGCCCTCCAGCTCATCCTGCCCGCCGGGGCGCGCGCCCAGAGCGGCGGCGGCCTCGAGCGCCTCCGGCCGGTCGTCGAATGCCACCACCTCGAGCCCGCGCGCGCGCAGCCAGCGCACCGCCGCCCGGCCGCTCAGGCCGAGGCCAAGCACACCCACACGCGCAAGCCCGGCGAGCGCGGTCATCCCCCCTCACCGCAGCTTGAGGGTGGCGAGGCCCAGAAGGGCCAGCACCGCGGCGATGATCCAGAAGCGCACCACGATGGTCTCCTCCTGCCAGCCCAGCTTCTGGAAGTGGTGGTGCAGCGGCGCCATGCGGAACACCCGCCGGCCGGTGAGCTTGAAGGAGGCCACCTGGACGATCACCGAGACGGTCTCCAGCACGAACAGACCGCCGACGATGGCCAGCACCAGCTCATGCTTGGTGGCCACCGCCACCGCCCCAAGTGCGCCACCCACGGCCAGCGCGCCGGTATCGCCCATGAAGACGCTGGCGGGCGGGGCATTGTACCAGAGAAAGCCCATGAGGGCGCCGATGATGGCACCGCAGAAGACGGCCAGCTCGCCGGTGCCGGGCACGTGGGGAATGCCGAGATAGCGGGCGAAGACGGCGTTGCCGGCGAGATAGGCGATGAGGGCGAAGGAGCCGGCGGCGATCGCGGCCGGTCCGCTGACGAGGCCGTCGAGCCCGTCGGTGAGATTGACCGCATTGGCGGCGCCCACCATCACCAGCGCGCCGAAGAGGGGAAACAGGCTTCCCAGCGGGATCAGCAGGTCCTTGAAGAAGGGCACCGCCAGTGAGGTGCCGAGGGGCGAGGGCTGCAGCCGCGCCATCGCCCAGGCGGCCACCAGCGCAATCAGGGTCTCGGCCGCGAATTTCGTCCGGGCGGAAAGGCCGCGATAGCGGTGGGCGTAGTCCTGGGCCTCGCGCCGCCGGAGCTTGTGCCAGTCGTCGAGGGCGCCGATGGCGCCGAACAATAGGGTGACGGCCAGCACAATCCAGACGAAGGGATTGGTGAGATCGGCCCACAGCAGGGTAGAGACCGCCACCGACAGCAGGATCAAGAGTCCGCCCATGGTGGGGGTGCGCTGTTTGAGCAGCACGCGGGGATCCATGTCGGGCCGGTCCAGGTCTTCGAGCCGCGGCGGCTCCGGCGTGCCATTGTGCAGCCGCCGCAGCCAGCGGATCATGGGCGGCCCCAGGAGCAGCGCCACGAACAGGCCGGTGAGCACCGCCCCGCCGCTGCGGAAGGTGATGTAGCGGAAGACATTGAAGGGAAAGAACCAGTCGGCCAGCGGCACGAGGAGGTGGTAGAGCACGGCTTAGACCTCCTCGGCGGCAAAGCGCTCGGCCAGCCGCGCCACCAGCGGCATCAGGCCGGCGGCCAGCGATCCCTTGACCAACAATACGTCGCCCTCCTGCAACTCGTCCGCCAACAGCGCCTCCAGCTCCGCCACCGTGGCCAGGTGGGGGCCGAGGCGCTCGGCCGGCAGCTGGCGGCGCAGCGCCAGCATGGCCTCGCCGCGCGTGTAGAGCCGATCGACCCCGGCCGCCAGCACCGGCGCGGCGAGTTCGGCATGGAGGCGTTCGCTGGCCTCACCGAGTTCGGCCATGGCCCCCAGCACCGCAAGCCGCCGCCGCGCCGGCAGCTCCGCCAGCAGCGCGAGCGCTGCCCGCATGGAGGCGGGATTGGCGTTGTAGGCCTCATCCAGCAGCAGGCAGCTGCCGCCGCGGGGCAGATGGAGACGCAGTCGCCGCCCGCGGCCTGAGAGCGCGCGAAAGCCCGAGAGCGCCCTAGCCCCGGCCGCCACATCGAGCTCCAGCGCTGCCAGGGCTGCCAGCACCAGCAGCGCATTGTGGGCGAGATGGCGGCCCGGCGCGGCGAGGCGCACATCCAGCCGCCGCCCCAGTACGTCCGCCACCAGCCGCTGGCCGCCTGCCGCCTCGCGCGCCAGCGCAAGGCCGCGTACATCCGCCCCCGGAGCAAAGCCGAAGGTGAGGATCTGGGCGACCCCGGCGGTGCGGGCATGATCCCGCAGCCGCGGCAGTTCGCCGTCGTCCGCCGGCAGTAGGGCCAGGCGCGGGGGCGGCGTGGCCTCGAAGATCTCCGCCTTGGCCCGGGCGATGGCGGCAAGATCGGGGAAGGCGCCGAGATGGGCCGGGGCGATGCGGGTGATGGCGGCAAGCTGCGGCTGCACCAGCCGGCTGTGGGCGCGGATCTCGCCCGGACGGTTCATCCCAAGCTCGAATACCGCAAACGCCGCCTCCGCCGAAAGCCGCGCCAGGGTCAGGGGCACGCCGATGTGGTTGTTGTGGGACGCCGCACTCGCATGGGTCGGGCCGAGGGCGCTCAGCGCCCAGCGCAGCATCTCCTTGGTGGTGGTCTTGCCGACGCTGCCGGTGACGGCAAGCCGCAGGGCCCGGCTGCGCGCGCGCGCAGCCTCTGCCAGCGCCCGCAGGGCCTCGAGGGTATCCTCCACCTGCACCAGCGGCAGGCCCCGGGGTGCGTCCGCCGGCCGCCGCGCCACCAGGGCAGCGGCCGCCCCGCGCGCATGAGCCTCGGCGAGGAAGGCGTGGCCGTCGTGGCGCGGCCCCCGCAGGGCCACGAACAGCTCCCCCGGCTGCAGGGTGCGGCTGTCGATGCTGACACCCCGCGCCTGCCAGCCGCCGGGGCCGCGCCCGCCGGTGGCCGCCAGCACCGCTTGCGCCGGCCACAGCGCCGTCATGCCGCCCCTCCGCACAGCGCGCGGACCACCTCGCGGTCATCGAAGGGGAGCATGCGCCCGCCCACCAGCTGGCCGCGCTCGTGGCCCTTGCCCGCCACCAGCACCGCATCCCCTGCCCCAAGGCCGAGGTGGAAGAGGGCATGGGCGATGGCCTCGGCGCGATCGCCGATCTCCCACGCCTCATCGCCGGCACCGGCACGCACCTGACGGCGGATGGCGGCGGGGTCCTCGCCGCGGGGATTGTCGTCGGTGATCACCACCCGATCCGCAAGCTCGCGGGCGATGCGGCCCATGGGCGCGCGCTTGCCGGGATCGCGCTCGCCGCCACAGCCGAACACCACCGCAAGGCGCCCTTTGGGAAAGTGGGCCCGAAGCGCCGTCAGCGCCGCTGCCAGCGCATCGGGCGTGTGGGCATAGTCCACCACCACCCGCACGCCGGCACGCGTGGTGGCCACCGGCTCCATCCGCCCGGGCACTGGCCGCACCGCCGAGGCCGCCGCCAGCAGCGCCTCCGGCCCCAGCTCCGGCTCGCAGGCCCACACCAGCCCGAGGGCAAGCGCGAGGTTGCGCGCCTGAAAGGGCCCCAGGAGCGGAAGCGCCAGCCGCCGGCGCGCACCCGCAAGCGCCAGGGTGAGATCGAGCCCCGCGGCCGTCGGCCGCACCACCTCAATGGCGATGTCCGCAGGGGGTGGGCCGTAGGTGAGATGGCGCCGGCCCGAAGCCTCGACCCGCGCAGCGAGCTCACGCCCGCGGGCATCGTCCGCCGGCAGCACCGCCACCCCCGCCGGCGCCAGGAGCTCGGTGAACAGCCGCGCCTTGGCGGCAAAGTAGTGGGCCATGTCGCCGTGATAGTCGAGATGGTCGCGGCCGAGTCGGGTGAAGCCGGCGGCCTCGAAGCTGAGGCCGTCGAGCCGGTGCTGGTGGAGGCCATGGCTTGAGGCCTCGAGCGCCAGGCGGGTGATGCCGGCGGCCGTCACCTGTGCCAGCAGCGCGTGCAGTCGCACCGGATCGGGGGTGGTAAGCGGCGGCACATCGGCTGCAAGCGGCGGATCGAGGCCGAGGGTGCCGAGGGAAGCGGCGCTGTGGCCCAGGGCGCGCCAGATGTCGCGGGCAAAGGCCACCGTCGAGCTCTTGCCGTCGGTGCCGGTGACCGCTGCCAGCCGCTTCGGCCAGCCGGGATGGAAGCGGGCGGCCAGGTGGGCGAAAGCCTGCCGCGGGTTTTCGGCGACCACCAGCGTAGCCCGGCGCACAAAGCGGGTGATGCGTTCATCGCCCAGCAGCGCCACCGCCCCGCGGGCGAGGGCATCCTCGGCGTGATCGAGGCCATCGGCGCGGGTGCCGCGCAGGGCGGCGAACAGCGCCCCCGGCCGCACCTCACGGCTGTCGGCGGTGAGCTGGGCCACCTCGACATCGGGCCCCAGCACCCGGAGCTCAGGGTCGATCAGCTGCGACAAACGCAAGCCGCTTCTCCCGCCGCCCGCTTGCCGGATCCACCTCCTGCCGCTCCCAGAGTCGCTGGACGAAGCGCTGGCGCGCCTCCTCCGCCGAGGGTGGCACCCCCAGAAGCGGGCCGATGCGATCGATCACCGCCCCCACCACCGGTGCTGCCGTCCAGCCGCCGTAGCGGAAGCCGAAGGTGCCCTCATCGCCCTGGGGTTCGTCCAGCACCACCATCACCAGATAGCGCGGCGCCTCCAGCGGGAAGAGGCCTACGAAGGAGGAGACGGTGCGGGAGGTGTCGTAGCCGCGCCGCCCGCGGGCGGGCTTGTCGGCGGTGCCGGTCTTGCCGCCTATGAGATAGCCTTGAGAGGCCGCTTTGCTGCCGGTGCCCCGTTCCACCACCAGCCACATGAGCCAGCGCAGGGCCTCGGCAGTCTCCGCTCGCACCACCGCCGGCCCCACCTCCACCGGTGTTGCCGCCAGCAGCCGCAGCCGCCTGGGGCGGCCGTCGCCGGCCAGTGCCGCCACCGCCTGGGCGTATTGCAGCGGCGAAACCGCAATACCATGGCCGAAGGCGACGGTGGCCACGGTGATCTCGGGCCAGCGGCGGGGGAACAGCGGGCGCGCGCGCTCCGGCAGCGGCCAGTCGAGCGGCCGGTGAAAGCCGAGACGGGTGAGGAACGCGCGCATGGTGGCAGCACCCCCGGCAGCGAGCGCCATCTGCACGGTGCCGATATTGGAGGAGAAGGCGATGATCTCGGGTACGGTGAGGGCGCGGCCATAGTCGTGGACGTCGCGGATACGGAAGCGGCCGATGCGGAAGGGACCGCGCGCATCGAAGCGATCGCCGAGCCCCACCCGGCCCGACTCGAGCGCCATGGCCGCGGTCACCAGCTTGAACACCGAGCCCAGCTCATAGACCGCCCCCGTGCAGCGATCGAGCCGCACCTCTTCGGCGGCTTCGGTGAAGCGATGGGGGTCGTAGGTGGGCAGAGACACTTCCGCCAGCAGGTCGCCGGTGCGCACATCCAGCACCAGCCCGCACGCACCGATGGCGCGAAAGCGGCGGAAGGCGGCCTCAAGCTCCTCCCGCAGCACATGCTGCACCCGGAGGTCCACCACCAGCCGCAGCGGCTCGCCGGGGCGGCTCCGCAGACGCCGGTCGAAGGCGTATTCGACCCCGGCCAGGCCCTGACCATCGGCCCCCACCGCCCCCAGCAGGGGGGCGAACAGATCGCCCTCGGGATAGACCCGCCGCCAGCGGGTCTCGAGGATGGTGCCCGGCAGGCCCAGCTCCAGCACCGCCCGCTGTTCCCGCGGCAGCAGGTGGCGTTTGACCGGAGCATAGCGGCTGCCGCGGCGGGCGAGACGGCGCGCCAGGGCGGCCTCGTCCACCCCCTCCAGCACCGCCGCAAGCTTTCGGGCAGTGGCGGCGGGATCGCGCACATAGAGAGGGTCGAGGGCGAGGGTGACGGAGGGGATGTCGGTAGCCAGCACCCGCCCGTTGCGATCGAGGATGTCGGCCCGGCGGTCGGCGGCGGTCGGGGCCCCGTCGCGGCGCGCGAGTTCGGCGGCGGGCTCGGCCAAGAGCAGCTGCACCAGCCGGGCGCCCACCAGCGCGAACGCCAGCAGAAAGCCGAGGGCCAGAAGACGCAGGCGGCTGCGGCTGGGTGCTAAGGGATCGGGCGAGGTCATGGCCGGCCTCCGCCGCGCACCAGCCACAGTGGCGGCCGTGCCCGGAGCGTGGCCACATAGCCCGAGGGCAGCGGCACCGGAAAGCGGCGGCGGGCGATCTCAAGCCCCTCGCGCCGGTCGATGGCCTCCGCCGGGACGATCCGCTCGGCCCGGGCCGGCACCATCCCCAGCTCCGGCGCCAGGGCAGCCAGGCGCGCGGGGCGCGTGAGCCAGGCGAGACTCGCTCGAAGCGTGCGGATCTCACCCTCGAGCCGGGTACGTTCGCGCGCAAGGTCCGCGAGCTCGCGCCGCAGCTCCACCACCCGCAGCTCCTGCCGGTAGACACCGGCGGTGGCCGCCAGCAACAGCACCACCAGGAGCACGAGCGGGCGTCTCAGCACGGCACAGCCTCCACGCACACCGGCTCCGCCTCCTCCGTCTCCTCGCCCGCCACCGCCAGCCGTTCGGCCGCCCGCAGCCGGGCCGAGCGTGCCCGGGGATTGCGCGCCACCTCTTCGGGTGTGGGCGTGAGGGGTTTGCGGATGACCCAGCGCAGCTGCGGCGGCCCCGCCCGCGGCGGCAGCGGGCGGTGGCGCGAGCCGCCGCCGGGGCGGTCGCTGTGCTGCTGGATGAAGCGCTTGATCAGCCGATCCTCGAGGGAGTGGAAGGCGAGGGTGACGAGCCGCCCGCCCGGGCGCAGCACCCGCACCGCCGCCTGAAGACCCCGCTCGAGCTCGCCCAGCTCATCGTTCACCGCGATCCTGAGCGCCTGGAAGGTGCGGGTGGCGGGATGGTGGTGGCGTGGGCGGCCGCCCACCGCCCGGGCCACCAGTTCGGCAAGCTCGCGGGTGCGGGTGAGGGGGCGCTTTTGACGCGCCTCGACGATGGCCCGGGCGATGCGCCCTGCCGCCGGCTCCTGCGCGACTACGGCGAGGAGCCGCACCAGGTCCTCGCGGGAGAGGCGGTTGAGCAGCTCCGCCGCCGTCGGCCCGGCCGCCTCCATGCGCATGTCCAAGGGGCCATCGGCCATGAAGGCGAAGCCGCGCTCGGGCTCGTCCAGCTGGAAGGAGGAGACGCCGAGATCGAACAGCACCCCGTCCACCGCCGTCACGCCGATGGCGGCGAGATGCCGCTGGAGCTCGCCGAAGCGGCCCCGGATCATGGTGAAACGGGGTTCGTGGCGGGCCAGATCCTGACCGCGGGCCACCGCCTCGGGGTCGCGGTCGAGGCCGATCACCCGGCAGCGGGCGGCTGCGAGAATGGCACGGCTATGGCCGCCGCCGCCGAAGGTGGCGTCGAGATAGACTCCACCATCCCGCACCGCGAGGGCCTCCACCACCTCCCGCGGCATCACGGGAACGTGGCCCACGTCCCCCGTCACGTCGTTCTCCTCCACGTCCGGTGTCCCGCGACACCTGGCCCCGTCCCCGCGGGGTCCCGGGATCGGGTCGAGGTCAGGGATCGCAGGTGACGCCGCGCCGTTCCCGATGGATCCGTCACGGCCTCCCGGAGAAGTGGGCAGGGCTCCTCCGGGCGTCCGCGGAATCTACCGTTGCGCGCAGCGGTCCTCAACCGGGAAAGGATTCGGTGAGAGCCCGCCGGCGGGCTCTCACCGAATCCTTTCCCGGTTGAGGACCGCTGCGCGCAACGGTAGATTCCGCGGACGCCCGGAGGAG
>WFXL01000041.1 GCA_015490605.1 Rhodospirillales bacterium | reverse complement strand
CCGCTCCACAACCACGCCGGGCGGCGGGTGGGTGAGCTGCGCGCGGCGGCCGGCTGGCCCGGGGCGGAGGTTCGGCCGTGAGCCGTGGGCGCGGGCCGGTGGCCGGGGTGGATGAGGTGGGCCGCGGCGCGCTCGCGGGGCCGGTGGTGGTGTGTGCCGTGATCCTGCGGGAGGTGCCGGCAGGGCTCGCCGACTCCAAGGCGCTGAGCGCGGCCCGGCGGCAGGCGCTGGTGCCGGAGATCCTCGCATCCGGCCATGTGGCGCTGGCGGCGGCCTCGGCCCGGGAGGTGGACCGTCTCAATGTGCTGCAGGCCTCACTTCAGGCCATGGCGCGGGCGGTGCGGCGGCTGCCGGTGCGACCGGCGCGGGTGCTGGTGGACGGCCGCCAGGTGCCGCAGCTGGATCTGCCGGTGGAGGCGGTGGTGGGGGGCGACGGTTTCATCCCCGAGATTCAGGCCGCCAGCATCGTCGCCAAGACGGTGCGGGACGGGCTCATGCGCCGGCTCGCACGGCGCTGGCCGGGCTACGGTTTCGCCGAGCATGTGGGCTATCCCACCCGCGCCCATCTGGAGGCGCTGCGGCGTCTGGGCCCCACGCCCCACCACCGCCGCAGCTTTGCGCCGGTACGGGCACTCCTGGACGAGCTGTGCTGAGCCCTCAGCCGCAAGCCGCGGGCTTTACGCCTGCGGGCGGCGGCACCTGGGCGAGCTGTGCCTCCCACAGCAATGCGTGGCGGACGATGGTGGCGAGGTCAGCATGGCGCGGGCGCCAGGCGAACCGCTCGGTGAGCCTTCGGGTGGCGGCCACCAGCTCGGCCACATCGCCCGGCCGCCTGGGCGCCTCTTCTACCGGCAGCGGCCGGCCCACCACCCGCTCCACCGCCGCCACCACCTCGCGTACCGAAAAGCCGCGCCCGTAGCCGCAGTTGAGCAGAATGCTGTCGCCGCCGGCCAGGAGGTGCTCCAGCAGCAGCCGGTGGACCTCGGCCAGATCGGCCACATGGATGTAGTCGCGCACACCGGTGCCATCGCGGGTAGGCCAGTCGGTGCCGAAGATGCGAAGCCGGGCCTCGAGCCCGAGCGCCACCCGGCAGGCGACCCGGATCAGATGATGCGCCTCGGGGGCGGTGGGGCCGCAGCGCAGCGCCGGATCGGCCCCGGCCACATTGAAATAGCGCAGAATCCCATAGCGTGGCCCGCCGGCGGCGGCCGCATCCATGAGCATGCGCTCACCCATGGCCTTGGAGGCACCGTAGGGGTTGGCCGGAGCCACCGGCGCCTCCTCGTCCACCGGGCTCGTGCGCACATCACCATAGACAGCGGCGGTGGAGGAGAACACCACCGCCTTCACCCCGGTGGCGGCACAGGCCTCCAGCAGCGCGAGCGTGCCGCCGACATTGTTGTCATAATAGCCGAGCGGGTCCGCCACGCTCTCCGGCACCGAGATGGAGGCGGCCATGTGCACCACCGCCACCACACCCGCGCTCGCCATCACCTCCATCAGCAGCTCGCGCTCGCGCACATCCCCCACCACCACGCGAAAGCGCTGGTGCACCGGCAGCAGCCGGCCGTTGGAGAGGTCGTCCACCACCACCACCCGATAGCCGTGTTCGGCCAGCTCCAGCGCCACCTGGGTTCCGATGTAGCCGGCACCGCCCGTCACCAGTATGGTCGAACCCTCAGCATGCATCGTGAGACCCATCGCTGTTGGAGACAGACGCCGCCTGCTGTGCCCGCGTGGCCGCCCGCTGGCAAGCGGGCCCAGAGCCCGCAAGAGGATGACGCCCGTGAGGCGGTGCCCGCAGGCCCCTTGCCACCCGCCGGGTGGGCCTGCACCCTCGGTGCCGGGCGTTGGGGGAAATGGGGTCATGGTACGGGACGGTGGTGGGGCTGGCATGGACCGGCCGCGCTTTGCCGGCATCGCCACCTTCATGCGGCTGCCGCATCGGGTACCGGAAGCGGCGGACGGGGTGGAGGTGGCCCTCGTGGGCGTGCCCTTCGATCTCGGCACCACCAACCGGCCGGGGGCGCGTTTCGGCCCGCGGGCGCTGCGCGAGGCCGCCTCCATGTTGCGGCGGCTCAACCAGGCCACCGGGGTCGATCCCTTCGCCCTGGTGCGGGCAGCGGACCTCGGCGATGCCCCGGTCAATCCGGCCGATCTCATGGATTCCCTCGCGCGCATCGAGCGCTTCTTCGAGCTGGTGACGGCCAGAGGGGCGGTGCCGCTTGCAGCCGGCGGCGATCATCTGATCT
Organism: Rhodospirillales bacterium; assembly: GCA_015490605.1. Classification (GTDB taxonomy): domain Bacteria; phylum Pseudomonadota; class Alphaproteobacteria; order Geminicoccales; family Geminicoccaceae; genus HRBIN39. Next base: position 21,319 of record WFXL01000041.1, on the reverse strand, counting down.
CACTGCCGATCCTGCGGGTGCTGGCGCGCCGCCATGGGCCGTTGGGCATGGTCCATTTCGACGCCCACACCGACTTCTATGATCGCTATTTCGGCCATTCGCGCTACACCCACGGCACCCCCTTCCGCCGCGCGCTGGAGGAGGGACTCTTGGCGCCGCGGCGGGTGGTGCAGATCGGCATCCGCGGCACCCTCTATGACGGCGAGGATGTGGCCTTCGCCCGGGCGGCGGGCGTGCGGATCGTCGCCATCGAGGAGCTGGTGGACCGGGGCCATGCGGCGGTGATGGCGGAGGCGCGGGAGCTGGTGGGCACCGGGCCGGTCTATGTGAGCTTCGACATCGATGCCCTCGACCCGTCCCAGGCGCCGGGCACCGGCACCCCCGAGATCGGCGGCATCGACGTCCACACCGCCCAGCGCATGATCCGCGCCCTCGACGGGCTGCGGCTGGTGGGGGCGGATCTGGTGGAGGTGAGCCCGCCCTATGATGTGGGCGGCCTCACCGCCTGGACCGGCGCCAATCTCATGTTCGAGCTCCTGTGCGTACTGGCGCGCGCGGTGGCAGCCCGCCGGGGCGAGTCCTCCTAGGGCTCGGCCGGGCGCCGGCGGGCCTTGTGGACCAGCGCCAGAAAGGCGCTGCGGATGGCCTCGGGCGTGGGTGCGGGGCGTGTGAGCTCGAGCCGGCGCAACCGCTGGCGCCGGGCCAGGGTGAAACCGTCCGCATCCAGCGCCACCAGGCGCCAGCCGCCGCCGCGCTCGCCCAGAAGCCGCTCGGCCAGGAGCTGCACCAGATCATTGTGGTCGCGGTCGATCTCCGCCACCAGCGCCGGCTCGGCCGCCGCCAGCGCCGCCACCTCGGGCCCCGTATCCACCAGCGCTTCGGCCGGCAGGTCCACCACCCGCCCGAAGCCCAGCACCAGGTGTGCCCCTTCGATCTCGAAGCGCCATAGGCCGAAATCGGCAAACTGGCGGTAGCGCTCGGCATCGGGCCGAAGCCGCAGATAGCGGGCCAGCGCCCGTGGCTCGTCCCACGGCCGCATGCGGCCCACCAGACTCATGCGAGTGCCGGCAAGCGGTGTCGCAAGCCCGCGGGTGGCATCCACCAGCAGTGCCGCCCGCGGATCCCGCAGCAGATGGCGCGTGTGGCGGGCAAGCCGCGAGAGGAACAGGAGCGGCGCCCCGTCCACATCCGCAGCCGGTGTCGCCAGCGCCACATAGGGCCCGCCATCCTCCGCCAGGGTGCCGAGGGCGGCGGTGGTCATGGCCCGCAGCAGCTGCCGGGCGGTCCGGCGCGGTTCCTCCTCGGCTTCCTTCATTTCGGGGCTCATGCCCATGGCCCCCACCCCAGGTCCCTCCGCGCGCGAGGATGGTGCCCGGCCCAGGGCGCGGCAAGCGCCCACACGGCCCCTAGGGCAGCCGCGCCAGCGCCTCGGTCAGCAGATGGAAGAAGCCCTCGGCATCGGCCTCCAGCATCACCTGGACATGGGCCGGCCCTCCGCCGCTGCCGTGGAGGTCCACATAGGTGCGGCCGAGCCCGAGCGGGCTCTCGCACTCCACCTCCACTCGGCAGGAGCGGCCCTTGAACAGTTCCGGGCGCAGCAGCCAGGCGATGGTGCAGGGATCGTGCAGCGGGCCGTCGCGGGCACCGCCGGTGCGCCCGTGGGCGCGGTAGAAGGCGAGCATGCCGGCCACCGCCCGGGCGGCGCGGGTGCCCACGGCGCCGATCCGCTCAAGGCGCGCGTCCGTCACCAGCACCTGATGGGTCACGTCCAGCGGGAACATCACCACCGGCACGCCCGCCGCCAGCACCATGCGGGCGGCATGGGGATCCACATGCATGTTGAACTCCGCCGCCGGCGTCACATTGCCGAGGCCCACCGCGCCGCCCATCAGCACGATGGCCTCGAGCCGGCGTGCGAGCTCGGGATAGAGTGCCAGCGCCAGTGCCACATTGGTGAGGGGGCCGGTGGCCACCAGCGTCGGCCGCCGGGCGGTGGGGTCCAGCAGATGGCGGGCGATGGCCAGCGCCGCCGGCTCCGGCTCCGGCCGGCGCCGCGCCGGCGGCAGCTCGGCGCCGTCGATGCCGCTCTCACCATGCACGTGCTCGGCCGTCACCAGCGGTCGCAACAGTGGACGCGCAGCCCCGGCATGGACCGGCACCGCCGCACCGGCGAGCTCCACCAGCCGCAGGGCGTTGTCGGTGGTGCGCACCAGCGGCACATTGCCGGCCACGGTGGTGATGGCGCGAAGCTCCAGCTCTTCGGCTGAGGCCAGGGCGAGGAGGATGGCCACCGCATCGTCCTGTCCGGGATCGCAGTCCAGCACCAGCGTTCGGCGGGCCATGGCGCCATCGTTCCCAGGGCTTCCGGCGCCCTTCTCCCGCGCCCGCCGCCGCCCGGCAAGAGGGCGGTGGTATCAGGGCAGGGGTGCAGCGATCAGGCGGGCCAGGGTGGACCAGTCGGGGCCCGTGCCGGTCTTGGCCGCCAGCAGCAGCACCAGCTGGAGCAGGATGAGCAGGCGGGCACAGTGGAGCCACATGGCACCCCCGGCGGGTTGCGGTCCGGGAGAGCGTGGCGCCTGCGGGTTAGGATTCGGTGAATCCGCGGCGTTCGCGCGGGTGCGCCTTCGCTTGAAGGGGGCGCGGTGGGCGACTAGTGTTGCGCCGGTCTGCGGGCGTAGCTCAGAGGGAGAGCACGGCGCTTACACCGCCGCGGTCGGAGGTTCGAGTCCTCCCGCCCGCACCAAGCCACGGGCCGTCGGGCGCGAGCCGCCGCACCGCGCGACCGCGGCGCCGCAAGGGGGAGAGCAGTCATGGCCACCGCGCTCGAGGACATCCGCAACCATCTCGCCGATCCCACCCTGTTCCGCGAGCAGGCCTATGTGGATGGGGCCTGGGTCGAGGCCGCAAGCGGCGAGCACATGACGGTCTACGATCCCGCCACCGGCAGGCCCATCGGCCGGGTGCCGGCCATGGGGCGGGAGGATGTGCGCCGCGCCATCGAGGCCGCCGATCGTGCCTTTCGCGACTGGCGCGCGCTCACCGGCAAGGAACGGGCAGCGCTGCTGCGGCGCTGGTACGAGCTGGTGATGGCCCATGCCGACGATCTCGCCTACATCATGACCCGCGAACAGGGCAAGCCGCTGGCCGAGGCCCGGGGCGAGATCGCCTATGGCGCCGCCTTCATCGAGTGGTTTGCCGAGGAGGCCAAGCGCACCTACGGCGACATCATCCCCACACCGCAGAAGGGGCGGCGCATCGTGGTGCTCAAGCAGCCCGTGGGCGTGGCCGCCTCCATCACGCCGTGGAACTTCCCCAACGCCATGATCACCCGCAAGTGCGCACCGGGGCTTGCGGCCGGCTGCACCATCGTCGCCCGCCCCGCCAGCGCCACCCCCTTCTCGGCACTGGCGCTGGCGGTGCTGGCCGAGCGCGCCGGCCTGCCGCCGGGGGTGTTCAATGTGGTCACCGGCCCCGCCGGCCCCATCGGTGATGAGCTCTGCGAGAACGAGCGGGTGCGCAAGCTGTCCTTCACCGGCTCCACCGAGGTGGGCAAGCTGCTGCTCAAAAAGTGCGCCGACACCGTCAAGCGTGTGTCCATGGAGCTCGGCGGGCATGCGCCCTTCATCGTCTTCGACGACGCCGATCTGGATGCGGCCGTCCAGGGCGCACTTTTGTGCAAGTTCCGCAACGCCGGCCAGACCTGTGTGTGTGCCAACCGCATCTACGTCCAGGCGGGGGTGTTCGACGCCTTTGCCGAGAAATTCGCGAAGGCGGTGGCCGGCCTCAAGGTGGGCCCCGGCACCGAGCCCGGCGTGCAGATCGGCCCGCTCATCGACGAGAAGGCGCTTTTGAAGGTGGAGGCCCATGTGGCGGATGCGGTGGCCAAGGGCGCGCAGGTGCTCACCGGCGGCCGGCGCCATGCGCTGGGCGGGCTGTTCTATGAGCCCACGGTGGTGGGGCCGTGTACCGCCGAGATGAAGATCACCACCGAGGAGACCTTCGGCCCGGTGGCCCCGCTCTACCGCTTCGAGAGCGAGGAGGAGGCGGTGGCGCTGGCCAATGACAGCCCCTATGGCCTCGCCGGCTATTTCTACGCCCGCGACCTCGGGCGGGTGTTCCGGGTGGCCGAGGCGCTGGAGGTGGGGATCGTCGGCGTGAATACCGGCATTATCTCCACCGAGGTGGCGCCCTTCGGCGGGGTCAAGCAGAGCGGGCTCGGCCGCGAGGGCTCCAAGTACGGCATCGACGAATATCTCGAGATCAAATACGTGGCCCTCGACGGGATCGACTGAGGTGGCCCATTTCGACCTGTTCGTTATCGGCGGCGGCTCGGGCGGCATCGCCTGTGCCCGCCGGGCCGCCGCCTATGGCGCCAAAGTAGCGCTGGCGGAAGCCGGACGCCTTGGCGGCACCTGTGTGATCCGCGGCTGCGTGCCCAAGAAGCTCATGGCCTATGCCGCCCGCATGGCCGATCGCATGGCGGTGCTGCCGGCGTACGGCTTCGACCTCACCCCACCACCCCTCGACTTCCGCCGGCTCCTGGAGAACCGCAACCGTGAGGTGGCGCGGCTCGAGGGCGTCTATCTCACCATGCTGGAGAAGGCCGGCGTGCATCTGTTCCGCGGGCGCGCCCGGCTCGACTCCGACGGCCGCCCACCCCACGGGGTGGTGGTGGGCGACCAGCGCCACACCGCCGATCGGGTGGTGGTGGCGGTGGGTGCGCGCCCGGTCATGCTCGAGGTGCCGGGGATCGAACACGCCGTCACCTCGGATGTGCTGCTGGAGGAGATCTATGATCTGCCGCCGCGGCTGGTGGTGGTGGGCGCCGGCTATATCGGCGTGGAGCTCGCCAGCATCATGGCGGCGCTGGGCAGCCGGGTGTGGCTGGTGATGCGGCGCGAGCTGCCGCTTCGCGGCTTTGATGAGGAGCTGCGGCTGGCGGTGGCCGAGGGACTGAGCGCCCTCGGGGTGGAGCTGGTGCCGGACGCCCGCCTTGAGCGCATCGAGCGGGTGGACGACGTGCGTCTGGTGGTCACCGACCGCGGCACGCTGGAGGCGGAGATGGTGCTGATGGCCGCCGGCCGGCGGCCGGTGCCCAACACCCGCGGCCTCGGACTCGTGGAGGCGGGTGTGCGGCTGAGCCTCGACGGCGTGGTGCGGGTGGATGTGGCCTATGAGAGCAATGTCCCCGGCATCCACGCCATCGGCGACTGTTCCGACCATGCCGGCCACGGCCTCGATGCCTTCCAGCACGATCTCACGCCGGTGGCCATCGCCGAGGGCCGGGCGCTGGCCGAGCGCTTCTTCCACGACAATCCCGAGGTGGTGAACTATGAGACCATTCCGACGGCGGTCTTCGGCCTGCCCGAGGCGGCGAGCGTGGGCCTCAGCGAGGAACGGGCGCGCGCGCTGGGCTTTGAGGTGGTGGTTTACCGCACGCGGTTCCGCCCCATGCTCTATACGCTGCCGCAGCTGGAGCGCTACACGACCATGAAGCTGGTGGTGGACGGCGACAGCGACCGGGTGCTGGGCTGTCACATCGTCGGCGACGATGCCGCCGAGATCATCCAGGGGGTGGCCGTCGCCATGACCGCCGGCGCCACCAAGCGGCAGTTCGACGAGACGGTGGGGCTCCATCCCACCGCCGCCGAAGAGCTGGTGACCCTCTACAACCCGATGCGATAGGCACAAGGCCATGGCCACGACCCGCACCCGCGACTGGCGGCCCGACAGCTGGCGATCCCGGCCCGCCCGCCAGATGCCCACCTATGACGATCCCGAGCGCCTTAAGGCGGTGGAGCGTCGCCTCGCCAGCTTTCCGCCACTGGTGTTCGCCGGCGAGTGCCGCGAGCTGGAGCGCCGCCTGGCCGAGGTGGCCGCCGGGCGCGCCTTCCTGCTGCAGGGGGGCGACTGCGCCGAGGCCTTCGCCCAGTTCGACGCCAACAAGATCCGTGACACCCTGCGGGTGCTGCTGCAGATGGCGGTGGTGCTCACCTATGGCGCCGGCATGCCGGTGGTGAAGGTGGGGCGCATGGCGGGCCAGTTCGCCAAGCCCCGCAGCCAGCCCACCGAGGTGCGCGAGGGGGTGGAGCTGCCCGCCTATCGGGGCGACATCATCAATGACATCGCCTTCGACGCCGAGGCCCGTCGGCCCGATCCCGAGCGCATGGTGCAGGCCTACATGCAGGCGGCCGCCACCCTCAATCTGCTGCGGGCCTTCACCGAGGGCGGCTATGCCTCGCTCACCCGGGTGCACCAGTGGAACCTGGGCTTCGTCGCCCACTCGCCCCAGGGCGAGCGCTATCGCGATCTCGCCGACCGCATCGGCGAGGCGCTCGAATTTATGCGCGCCTGCGGCATTACCGATCTGAACACGCCCGCCATCCGCCGCACCACCTTCTACACCTCGCACGAATGTCTGCTGCTGCCCTTCGAGCAGGCCTTCGTGCGGATCGATTCCACCACCGGCCTCTGGTACGACACCTCGGCCCATTTCCTGTGGATCGGCGACCGCACGCGCCAGCTGGATGGCGCCCATGTGGAGTTCTGCCGCGGCATCGAGAACCCGCTGGGGATCAAGGCGGGGCCCAGCATGACGCCGGATGAGCTGCTGCGGCTTTTGGACGCGCTCGATCCCGACAACCGCCCCGGCCGCATCACCATCATCACCCGGCTCGGCGCCGAGCGCGTGGGCGAGCTGCTGCCGCCGCTGATCCGGGCGGTGGTGCGCGAAGGGCGGCAGGTGGTGTGGTCGTGCGATCCCATGCACGGCAACACCATCAAGACCGCCGGCGGAATCAAGACGCGGCCCTTTGAGCGGGTGCTGCAGGAGGTGCGCACCTTCTTCGAGGTCCATCGCGCCGAGGGCACCCATGCCGGCGGCATCCATCTGGAGATGACCGGCGAGGACGTGACCGAATGCCTCGGCGGCGCCCAGGCCATCTCCGAGGCGGAGCTCACCGACCGCTATCACACCCACTGTGACCCGCGCCTCAATGCCCAGCAGAGCCTCGAGCTCGCCTTCCTGATGGCGGAGGCGCTCAAGGCCGAGCGGGCAGCGCTGCGCCGGGCCTCCTGAACGCGCAACCATGCAGGATCCCAGGCCCCACCTCTTCCCGCCGGAAGAGCTGGTCCCGCGCTATACGGACAAGTACTTCTGGCGCACCCGCAGGATCGTCGAACGCTTCGGCGACTGCCGCGTCACCTACGCGGTGTTCATGCGCCGGCCGGTGATCTCGGCCCCGCGTCTGGCCCTCGACTGGCTCGAGCGGGTGTGCGCCGCCCGCCGCTTCGCAGTCGAGGTGGAGCTGCTCTATCCCGAGGGCGAATGGGTCGGGGCAGGCGAGCCGATCTTCTACATGAGCGGCCCCTTCGCCGGCCTCGCCGACCTCGAGACCCTGCTCCTGCAGAAGCTGGGGCCGGCCTGTGTCGCCGCCTTCAACGCCTACACCATGTGTACCGACCTCCCCAGGACCGCCTTCCTGGCCATGGATGCGCGCCACTGCGCCGGCGCGGAGATGGCCGAACTCATGGCCTATGCCGCCAGCGTGGGGTCCGCGCGGGCGCGGCGCGAGAGCGGTGCGGTGGGCTTCATCGGCAGCGCCAATGATGCTACCGCTCACTATTTCGGCCGCGAGCGCGGGCTCGGCACCATGCCGCACGCGCTGGTGGGCTATGCCGGCAGCACCGTGCGGGCGGCGGAGATGTTCCACGAGACCTTTCCCGATGAGCCCCTCTATGTGCTGGTGGACTATTTCGGCCGCGAGATCACCGATGCGCTGGCGGTGTGCGAGCGCTTTGCCGACCTCGCCCGCGCGGGCCGGCTCGGGGTGCGGCTGGATACCCATGGCGGCCGCTTCGTCGAGGGGCTGGATGTGGCGCGCTCCTATGAGGTGCTGGAGCGCCACGCGCCCGAGGCGATCCGCACCTATCGCACCGAGGAGGAGCTGCGCTGGCTCACCGGCACCGGCGTCACCGCCGCGGCCCTCTTCTGGATGCGGGAGAACCTCGATCGCGCCGGCTTTCCACAGGTGAAGATCATCGCCAGCTCCGGTTTCTCGCCGCAGAAGTGCAAGCTCATGGCCAGTGTCGGCGCGCCCATCGACATCGTCGGCACCGGCAGCTACCTGCCGGAGCGCTGGAGCGAGACCTACGCCACCGCCGATGTGGTGGCCTACGACGGGGTGCCGCGGGTGAAGGTGGGACGCGAATTCCTGTTCCCCGAACACGCCCGCGCCCGTCGCCGGGGATCGCGCGAGGGAGCAGCGGAGGCCCGCGACTGAGCGCCGCCGCCCGCCGCATTGCGGAGCCCTTGAAAATCTCCTAACAGAACCCGGCCGCGTGGGGACGATGGCAATGTCGTCCCCCATGGGAGGAGTCAGGCGGAGCCATGATCATCGGTGTGCCGAAGGAGCGCCGCGAGGCCGAAGCGCGCGTCGCGGCCACGCCCGATACCGTCCGACGCTATGTGAAGGATGGCCATCGGGTGCTGGTGGAGCGGGGCGCCGGTGCCGGTGCCGCCATCGCCGATGGCGACTTCGAGGCCGCCGGCGCCGAGCTCGTGGAGGGGGCCGAGCCGCTGTATGCGCAGGCCCAGGTGGTGCTCAAGGTCCAGCGGCCGCTCGATGAGGAGATGGCCTGGCTGCGGGCGGGACAGGTGCTGGTGGGGATGCTGGATCCCTACATGCACCGCGAGCAGCTCGCGACCTATGCGGAACGGCGGGTGACCGCCTTCGCCCTGGAACTCCTCCCCCGCACCACCCGCGCCCAGGCCATGGACGTGCTCTCGAGCCAGGCCAATGTGGCCGGCTATCGCGCCATGCTCGAGGCGATGGCCGCCTATCGCCGGGTGGTGCCGATGATGATGACCGCCGCCGGCACCATCGCCGCCGCCAAGGTGTTCGTCATCGGCGCCGGCGTGGCCGGGCTCCAGGCCATCGCGACTGCACGGCGGATGGGGGCGGTGGTCACCGCCACCGATGTGCGCCCGGCCGCCAAGCAGGAGATCGAGTCCCTCGGGGCCAAGTTCGTCGGCTTCATCCCCGAGGATGCCGCCACCGCCGGCGGCTACGCCCGCCCGCTCACGCCCGAGGAACAGCAGAAGCAGCGTGAGGTGCTGGCCGAGCACATTGCCAGCCAGGACATCGTGGTCACCACCGCCCAGGTACCCGGCCGCCAGGCGCCGCGCATCGTCACCGCCGAGATGGTGCGCAGCATGAAGGCGGGGGCGGTGATCCTGGATATGGCGGTGGAAACCGGCGGCAATGTGGAGGGCAGCCGCCCCGGTGAGACGGTGGAGCTGGACGGGGTGGCCATTCTCGGCCCGCGTAATTTGCCCTCGCGCATCGCCCCCACCTCGAGCCAGCTGTATGCCCGCAACCTCTACAATTTCCTCCAGCTGCTGCTGAAGAAGGACGCCGAGGCGGTGGCGATCGACACTGACGACGAGCTCGTGGCCGCGACCCTTCTGACGCGCGACGGCGAGATCGTCCACGAGAAGTTCAGGGGCTGAGCCGCGGAGCAGGAATCATGGAAGCGGTCGATCCCGGCATCATCAATCTCATCATCTTCGTGCTCGCGATCTTCGTGGGCTATTATGTGGTCTGGTCGGTGACCCCGGCGCTGCACACGCCGCTCATGTCGGTCACCAACGCCATCTCCAGCGTGATCATCGTGGGTGGCCTCATTGCCACCGGCGCCGGCGGCGGCTTCGGCCTCGCCAATCTGTTCGGCCTGCTGGCGGTGATCCTGGCGAGCGTCAACATCTTCGGCGGCTTTCGGGTGACCGCCCGCATGCTTGCCATGTTCAAGAAGCGCAGCTGAGGGAGGGCGGAGCATGAGCGCCAACCTCGCCGCGCTGGGCTATCTGGTCGCCGCCGTATGTTTCATCCTGGCGCTGCGCGGCCTCTCCCATCCCCGCACCGCCCGCCCCGGCAATGTCATCGGCATGGCCGGCATGGCGCTGGCGATCCTGGTGACGCTCGCTACCCTGCCGCAGCCGAGCGTGCTCGCCTATGGGCTGATCATCATCGGCATCGCCCTCGGCGGCACCATCGGCTATCTGGTGGCCGAGCGCATCCAGATGACGGCCATGCCCCAGCTGGTGGCGGCGTTCCACTCGCTGGTGGGCCTGGCTGCCGTCTTCGTGGCCGCCGCCGCTCTGCTGAGCCCGGCCGACTTCCACATCCTGCGCCCCGATGGCGCCATCAAGACCGCCTCACTGCTGGAAATGGGGCTTGGGACCATCGTCGGCGCCATCACCTTCACCGGCTCGGTGATCGCCTGGGGCAAGCTGCAGGCGCGCTTTCCGCGCCACATCGAGGAGCGCATCCCCGAGCCGGTGCTGGCGGTCTTCCGCCTGTTCATGCGCTCGGCGCCGATCCTCCTGCCCGGCCGCCACCTGATCAACGCCGCCCTTGCCGCCGCCATCCTGGTGCTGCTGGCGGTGTTCATGGCGAGCGAGAGCGGCTGGGTGTTCACCCTGATGACGCTTCTGGCCTTCGCCCTCGGCGTGCTGCTCATCATCCCCATCGGCGGCGCCGACATGCCGGTGGTGATCTCCATGCTCAACAGCTATTCGGGCTGGGCGGCCGCCGGCATCGGCTTCACCCTCAACAATCCCATGCTGATCATCACCGGCGCGCTGGTGGGCTCTTCGGGCGCCATCCTCTCCTACATCATGTGCCGCGCCATGAACCGCTCCTTCATCTCGGTGATCCTGGGCGGTTTCGGCGAGAGTGCCGCGGCCGCCGCCGAGGAGGGGGAGAAGAGCGTCAAGCAGGGCTCGCCCGAGGATGCCGCCTTCCTCATGGAGAACGCCCAGAAGGTGATCGTGGTGCCGGGCTACGGCATGGCGGTGGCCCAGGCGCAGCACGCGGTGCGCGAACTGTTCGACACCCTCACCAAGAAGGGAGTCGAGGTGAAGTTCGCCATTCATCCGGTGGCCGGCCGCATGCCCGGGCACATGAATGTGCTGCTGGCGGAGGCCAACATCCCCTACGACGTGGTGTTCGAGCTCGAGGACATCAACAACGAGTTTCAGACGGCGGATGTGGCCTACGTCATCGGCGCCAACGACATCACCAATCCCGCCGCCAAGGAGGATCCGGGCTCGCCCATCTATGGCATGCCGGTGCTGGATGTGGAGAAGGCCAAGGCGGTGATCTTCGTCAAGCGCTCGCTGGCGCCGGGCTATGCCGGCATCGACAATCCGCTGTTCTACCGCGACAATACCATGATGGTGTTCGGCGATGCCAAGAAGGTCACCGAGGAGATCGTCCGCAGCCTCGATCCCTGAGGTGGTGACATGAGCACCCTCCACATCCTCGCCCTTTCGGGAAGCCTGCGCCGCGGCTCCTACAACACCGCCCTGCTGCGGGCTGCCGCCGAACTGGCCCCGCAGGGGGTGGCGGTGGAGGTGCGCCGCTTGGGCGAGATCCCCCTCTATGACGAGGATGTGCGCACCCACCAAGGCTTTCCGCCGCCCGGTGGCGGCCCTGCGGGAGGCGGTGGCGGCGGCCGATGCGCTGCTGTTCGCCACGCCCGAATACAACTACAGCTTTTCCGGCGTCATCAAGAATGCCGTCGACTGGCTCTCGCGCCCGCCGGACCCGCCGCTTGTGGGCAAGCCAGCGGCAGTGCTGAGCACGAGTCCTGGAATTACCGGCGGCGTGCGCGCCCAGTGGGCGCTCAAGCCGATCCTCGCAAGCCTTGGCGCGCAGGTGCTGTTCCGCCCGGAGTTTGCCCTGGGCGATGCCCGCCGCCGCTTCGATGAGGCCGGCCGGCTGGTGGACGAGGAGGCACGGGCGCGCCTCGCACAGCTGCTGGAATCCTTGGTGGCGCTGGCCCGCGGCGGCTGAGCCGAGGTCGGTCTTCCACGCGCATCCCGGCCACCCGGGCCTCCATGGGGGAGCATAGATGTCTCGGCCCATGAGCCCCGAGCGGTGGCCAGCCGCAGGGCCAAGCCCTTGCCAGCCGGGGCCCTGCTGCCATATAGCTGGGGCGAAGCCGCGGTAGCTCAGTCGGTAGAGCAGCGCATTCGTAATGCGCGGGTCGGGGGTTCGAGTCCCTCCCGCGGCACCAGACATCCCGCGACATTCGTAACCTCCTGCGACCGTCACCACCCCGACCGTGACTTGGACATGGGGACAGCAGCTTGAGGTCGTGTGGTGAGATCGGCCGTGCCGTGCGGTCGGTTCTGGGCCTGCCTAGAGTAGGATTGAGGGAACCAGGAGGATGGCGATCACACACCCCTCAGGCGCGTACAGCGTGGCGCGTGCTGACAGAACGTCTTTGCCAAGTTGGGTGGGGGCGCTGGAATCGGGATGTCGGGCGTGATCGTCCGGCGCGAACGGCAGAGCCGGTGAACCGGGGGCAGGCTCAGGCAACCCGACGCACATCGCTGGGGGAGACAAGCTCCTGGTCGCCGTCGGCGAATTCGAGGAGCAGCTGATCGTTCTCGTGGTCCACCACAACCGCTTCCTCCCCGAGCGCCACATGGACCACGCGCGTGCCGATGGGGAAATCCCGCAGCGGACCGGCGGAGGCACGCGGGCGCGTGACACGCTCCGATCCCGGTTGAGGACCAGGCGTCGGCGAGGATGGCCGTCGCGCGGCCGCGGCCTTCGCCGTCATTTCCGCAAGGGCCTGATCCCGCTCATCACGCGTGCCCGGCTCCTCGAAGCGGCCGAAGCCGAGCGCCGTCTTGGCGCCGGCGCCGAGCCAGGCGAGCGCCTCGGGAAGCCAGCCGGCGACCTTTTTTGCATCCTCACAATCCTGCTTCCGATCGGGACGGCGCGGTGCCACCGCGAACACGAAACGTGCGCCGGGCCGCAGCACCAGGAAGGGGATGGGGATCGGGTCATACCAGTCCGCCGGCGGCCGCTCGGACGGCCGGTCGGCCTGGTACCAGGGCTGGTAGTGGGGCGTGGTGATCTCCACCGCCAGCTTCACCGGCTCCATCGGCAGGGCATCGAAGACGATCACCGAACCCACATGCAACGCCGCCCCCTTGGCCTCGGGCCCGAAGATGCGCGTGATCTCCCGCTCGTCCTCCTCAGCCCACTGCCCGGCATAGGCGCGCAGGAGTCCCTTGAGGGAGGAAGCCGGCAGATAGGGTACGCCGAGGGTGTGGTGGAAGACGAAGCCGTTTTCCGTCGGGTGCTCCAGGCCCGTTCCCGTCACGAAGGGGGCCGTGAGCTCGAGCTCGCGGCGGTGGGCTTCCAGCGCCCGCCACATCTTCCCGAGGCGGCAGTGGGCTTCCTCTAGGAGAGCCGGATCGCCAATGCGCAGACGTGCCTCGCTCGCCACCTTCCGGTCCACCCGGCGATCCCGCCCGCGCGGGTGCAGCAGGCTCAGGATCCACTGGAGCTTGTCCGGTCGCTCGCTCTTGGCCTGACCGCTTTTCTCCTCGCAGATCACCTGCGTGTCCGGGTTGCTCCAGTCCCTGTTCCACACGTCACAGAACTTGTCCCACCAGAGGCCGGCATGGCCGACCATGCGATCGCTCGCGAGCGCCGGCGCCGGGGCGGCCTCGCGCGCCTCGCGGTAGAGGGGAAGGTGGGCAGGCGTCAGTTGCCGCTCAGGTGCCTGTCTGCGGCCGGACTGACCGCCGCCGCGCCGCTTTCTGCGACCGTCACCGCCGCGGCTCACGGGCGATCCTCCCCGGTCGGGGACGCCATCGCCTCGCCCAGCAGAGCGTTGGCGAACTTCTTGAGCCATTCGAGATAGGCCAGCGCCTCGGCCTGGGCGGCGAGATAGGCGGTCTGATCGCCCTGCGTGATGCACTGCATGAGGGTAAGCCCGGGGGGCTGGGAATCCTGCCGGGTCGTGCCGGCGTAGGGACTGGCGACATTCTCACGGCTCAGCAGCCAGGCCTCGAGGTGCTCGACCAAGGCGCGCCAGGCGGCGGCATCGCCGGCGCTGGCGCCATTCTCGCCACCGGCCGCCTTGCTCATGGCCATGGCCACCGCCTGGCCGAGACCGTTCATCAGAATGTTGGCCGGCAGACTCTTGGCGTAGGAGGTGTACGCCTTGCGGGTGGCGCGATCGCGCCCTTCGAGCGCCCGCACAGCATCAAGCGCGTTCTTCGCGCGCGCTTGTTCCAGTTCCTTCCGGTTCACGCCGCACCTCCCGCTACCATGGCCACCCGCAGCCAGCCCTGGCCGGTGGTCTCATTGCCGCCCAGCTGCAGCCACGGCCGTTCGAACAGCCGCCCGAGATGGTCGGCGGTGGCCTGCTGTCGGTAGAGTGCCACCACATAGAGCAGCGTGTCCGGTGGCAGGCTTTCCTCATACCAGAGATTGGTGGAGGCCTTGGTCTCATCATCGAGGACGTTGTGGGCGTGCACGGGCAGGGCGTGGCGGGCGAACCAGGCGAACTCACCATCCGGCACCACGGCGAGCTGGCCGGGAAGGCGGCTGCGCGCCTCCTCGACGGCGATCAGCGGTTCAATGAGCGCCACCACGTCCCGCGGCACGTCGCCAACCCTCTGGAACAGCCGCTCTTCCAGGAAGACCAGCTCACCGTCGCCGCCGGTGCAGAGAATCGGCGGACGGCTGTCCGTTTCTTTGGTGTCCTTCAGGGCCTTCCTCAGGGCCTCGGAGTCGGGCTTCGGCCCGCCGTCGCCCAAGGACCTTTCGCGATCCCGCCCCAGCCGTTCGATCAGATAGGGGCAGGTGAGCCAGACATAGGCCCGGGAAAGGCTGCGTACCGGCAACAGCAGCAGGCGGGCGTCCGAGACGATGAGATCGCCGGCACCTTCCGCCTTGCCGTACACGCGGTCGATCTCGCGGTTTTCCCCACCGAGCACCTGCATAGCCCGATCGCGCATCGCGCCCTTCACCCCCGAGCCTGGCACGAAGGGAAAGCCGGTGGTGCGCTCGCGCGCGACCGGCAGGTCGATGGCTTGATCGCTCTGCCCGGCGCCGGGATGGACATAGGTCTCCGCCAGCAATCCAAGGATACGTGCCTGCATGCCCGTCATGATGCGAGATCTCCCTGCGGCCAGCGGCCGACGACGAACCGTCCGAATCCGAGCCGTGCCGCTTCACCCAAATGGCGGCGCGTGCGATCCGCGAAGAGCTCGCGGACCTTGGCTGGTTCACCTTCGAGGAAGAAGACGCTTCCTGCCGGCAGATGGGCGCGCAGCGGCAGCGGGCCCTTCGGCGTCTTGTCCGTTGCCATCGAATTCCATCCGCCGATCATCACCGGCCGACCGGTGCAGGCGAAGACCAGCTTGCCTGGAAGACTCGGCACCTCGCCTTCGGGGCGGTTCCATGAGAGGTCGTCGAAACGGGCGGGGGAGAGGAGGATGACCACATAGCGGCCGTCGTCAGGCGGCTCCGGCTCACACGGCATCGCGGGGGCCTCGTCCAGCCGCTCGAAGACGGCGAGGCGACGAAAACCGCCGAAGGGTCCGAGCGGCTCGGGATCGGGTAGAGCCGGATCCTTCACTTCGAGCTCGACGGCGAGGCTTACGCTTGTCTTCGAGTTTTGCTCGGCGGATATCTGAAAACCGTCCGGCAGACGCACATGGTGCACGGCATAGAGCATGCCTGGCTTAGCTGTACGTTTGCCCAAATCTCTCTCCAGACCAACCCGATATTCCAGCCCCCACAGCTCGTCGCCGTCCAGGAGATCTTCCGGCGGCTTACCGGCGAGCACCTTGGAAAGGTCGGCGGCGCTCAGCCAACGTCCCTCGCAGTCCTTGAGACCGGGTTCCGTTTCGGGCAGGGGCAGGGGGCCGGCATCCGTGGCCATCCGCTCGGCGACTGGACGCAGGAGACGAAAGCGGCCCGTCTCCTTGGCCACATCCGATGCCGCTTGTTCACCCGTGCGTCTCAGCACATAACGCGGCGTGGGGAACAGCGCCTCCCACCGACGGTCCTCCTTCTGCCGCTCCCGGACCACCAACGGCGGCCCGAAACTTACGCGCCCGATGCATTCCGGCCCGTCGCCGAGAACGGCGGTGATCCGGTCGTCCCACCGGCTGCGTCCGTCCCACCCCATGGCCCGGGCCATGGCGGCGCGCAACGCTCCCGCCACCGTCGGCGGGAAGGGCGGAAAGACCGAGCGGACCTCGGCCATGCCTTCGTCTTCCTGCTCGAAGGGCCGCCCGTCGCGCAGGAACCAGCTGTCCAGCGGCCGGATCAGGTAGTGGCGGGCGTTTGGCATGGATCCCTCCGCAGCTCCAGCGTGCCCACGCCCTGATCCGCCAGGAAGCGCGCGATCAGTGCGGCCGAGATGTCGAAGCGTTCCTTTTTCGACTCCGTCTCCTTCTCCTTCCCTTTCTCCTTCTTCGGGCCTGGCACCCTGCGGCAGATCTTCAGCAGATCATCCACCGCCTCCCGGTCCCTGTCCGTCGGCGGGCGGCGGCCCAGACACCACTCGGCCAGCAGCAGGCGGCGCAGGTCGTCGTCCTTCTCGGCGAACATCTCGAGGACATGCCCGTAGCGATCCTTGAGATCATAGAGGAAGCTCGTGGAGCGCTCCGGGTCCGTGGCGTATTTGTGGGCGAGTTTCTGCAGCTTGGCCACGTGATCATCGAAGCGGGTGACGAAGCGCGCGGCCGTGCCCGAGGGCTTGCGCACCGCGATGGCGATGGAATCGCGGCCATTGCCGTCCTTGGCCACATCGTCCAGCAGCTGGTGTGCCTCGCGGATCACGACCGCGAGCGGCACGTGGAAATGGGCGAAGATGAGGGCGGCGGAGATGGTGGTGGTATCGCGCAGCTTCTCGTCCGACAGTTCTGGCGCACACGCGCGCCTCCCGTTCTCGCCAATTTTCCGCGCGGCCTCCTGCAGCTTCTCGCGTACCGGGGCCATCGCCTCGACGTAGCGGTCGTGCAGACGGACGGCGCAGGGAATCGCCTCGGTGAGCGGCAGGAAGGCCTGCACATCATCGCCCCCGGCGTAGATCAGCGTTCCGTCGTGGTGTCGGACGATGCCCGGAACCTCGCGACCGAAGCGGGCGAGGGCCTCGCTGACGTCCGCTTCGGCGCCCGCCTTGATCGCCTTGCCCAGCAGGCTGCCAATGGAATCACCGTCCATCAGCAACAGGGCGTAGAAGGGCGAGGGGGTAAAACTCTTGACCTGGCGGCCCTGGCGCTGCGGTTCGACCTTGCGCCGGTATGCGCCGAGCAGGTCCTGCAGGGCCTTTCGGATCTCTTTGAGATTCGCCTTCCGGTCGTCAGACTGCGCATTGCGGATTTCCGTCTCGAGCGCGTCCTCGAACAGCAGCTGGCCGTCGATCACGCCGAAAGCATCGGCCTGCTCCAGAGAAGGAACGAAACTGTGATGCTCGGCCACCGCCTGCACGTGGGAGCGCTCTCTTGCGGTTGTGGCGAATTTGCAGCACCTGTCCCGGACCTCCTCCCAGGCCGAGCGCATCCACGGCACAGCCGCCACATAGGCGGTGGATGGCCAGAAGCGGATGGCGGCGGGTCGCGCCGGACCCTTGCTCCTCTGCTGCTGTCCCTGCGGGATCCAGCCGAACACGTCCTTCAGGGTCTCCGCCGGCAGGCAGGGGAACAACCGCTTGACCAGCGCCGGCGCGCTCAGCCGCTCGGTGGGCCGCAGCTCGAGCAGCTCGAAGACACCTGCGTGCTTCTCGCTGCCGACGATCTTCCCGACCTGTTCGCGCAGCTTTTCCCAGAACGCATCCTGCTGTTTGCTCTCACCACGCGCCCGCACCCAGCCGGAGAGCTCCTGCAGGTCCCCGAAGATGCGGCAGTGATCACCCGGCTCGCATTGCGTTGCCACATGGGTGCGCCAGTTCTTGCGCCGGTCGAGCCAGGCGCCGTCGGATCCGTCGCCGGGATCGTCCCCCAGCACCCAGTTGGTCTCCCAGAAATGGGCAATCTGCCGCTCCCAGATCTCGCGGGTTCCCTTGCCTTTCCCCGCCACTGGTTCGATGAAGTATTCCCACACCGCCGCCGCCAGCTGCCGCCAGGCTCCATAAGCCGCTTGGGTGCACGGGTCGTCGCCCGGGCAGAAGAATTCGGGCTGGTCGATCCGCGCCTTGAACCGATTGGGCAGGGTGCCGACGAACCAGGTGCTGTCGGGATCGCCCATTGCCTGCCAGAGCGGATCCTTCTTAAGCGTCGGGAACAGAACCTCACCGATTCCCTTGTCCTCAAGTGCCCTCATGGCGCAGGCCGAGAGCCAGGAGGTGAGGAAGGAGCCGGCCCAATAGTCGCGCAGCCGCCGGGCGCCGCCGATCCAGCCCTGCACGCCGAAAGGCGAGGCGATCTGCCAGTGGAGGATCGTGCGGCTCACGGCACCAGCCTCCGGCGGTTGGGGAAGAAAGGGTCCCCATCTGGCATCTCGCCCTCCAGCCAGTCGGTGATGGTCTTCGCCCAGTCCGCCGGCACCGGTGCGTCGTAGCCGCCGCCGTTCCACTTCACACCGACGTTGTCGTCGGGCGTGAAGGTGGCGGGCAGGAAGGTGGCCACGCCGGCGAAGCCGCCTTGGCCGAGATCCTGCACGTGCAGCAGCAGGGGGCTCGCGCGGCGATCTCCAAGCCCGGATTTTTGCGCTTGGTGGGATGTACTAACACCGACGCCTCGTCGCGTAGACGGGTCATAGTAATTGTGGGGCAGCCCGAACGCTACCCGTCGAGGGACGCCGTCCGTACGGCTCCCCGACAGAATGGCCTTGAACCAGTCGTGGTCGTCGCGGAACAGGCGGAGGGCATTGTTGCCGTCGGGAAGCTTTCCATTGTGGCCCCAGGCCCGGTAGCGCACCATGGCCCGGCCCATGGCGTCCAGCACCTCGAGCGGATCGTGGCCCGTCACCAGCAGGTGGATGCGGCTCTCCGCCGAGAAGGCCGAAAAGGGCGGGCGCGGAGCCGCCAGCTCGCCGATGAGCTGCTTGAGCGCCTGTTGGTATTCCTCGAGGCTCTTGGGTTTCGACCACAGGGCCTGGCCGTTCGCGTCCTCAAGGGACTCGAGGGCGAGCGAGCCCCAGCCGCGGCGGCTGCGTGAGCCGAGCCCGCCGAGGAGCCCCAGCAGTTTCAGCGCGTCCCACACTTCCGTCCGTTCAGGTTCCGTGAGAGCCTCATCGCACTTTCGGAAGGTCAGCCGTACCGTGAAACGGCCGCCGGCCGGGAAACAGGAACGGTCCAGTCGACCGGTGCCGGCGCCAAAGGTGCCCATGAGGCCGTAGCCAAGATAGCGCGCACCCCAGAAGCCCCTGGCGTTCGCGAAGCGTTGGTCAATGAAACCGTTCCGTGGCACCGGCCGGCCGAGGGCCGCGGCGTCCAGTCGCAGCAGCACGCGGGACTGGCCCAGTTTCTTGCCGTCGGCCTCCCCGGCTTTTCCGAAGATGCGCGCCTCGTCCCGGTGCAGCGTTTCCAGTGCTTTGGCGACGTCACCGCCGGCCTCTTGCAGGTGGCGCTCCCAGGCGCGTGCCCGCCACCAGAAGCGCAGCGTGCCCTTGAAGCTCTGGGGCGAAAACCGCGTCGCCCCGCGCTGCGCGTCACCGAGGAAGAGGGGTGTGGTGATGGAGAAAGTGGCGCGTAAACAGTCCATCAGGAATTGGTCCTATGTCAAATAAAAGCAAATACCTCTTGGTATCCAATGCGGCTTTCCACGGTGCGGCCGTTCAGTGGCCGTGCGAGCGATTCGTTGCCCTTCCAAAACCCGATCCGAAACCTCCCTTCGTCCTGCCTATGAATGGGCAGAGATCAGATTCAGCACGGCCACTGCCACGGATGATGGCGAGTGTCAAGCGTCCGTTCGCACGCAGGCGGTGACGTTGTCAGGTGCGTGACGCCTTGCTCTCGTGTGTGTTTCGACGGTTGGACATGATGCGCGATGCGGATCAACCGCGCTCTCCCTTCGCCGGTGGTGCCACGGCCGTACCGCCCGGCTATACCAGTGCGGGACCGGCACGAAGGCGGTGGTGTAGCAAGGAGGACGAGGCCGGTCGAAGATTGCTGGGCTGATTCGACCAACGGTCCGGACAAAGGTCATCTGGTATAATGGTTGCTGCAAGTGTGAAGGAGTGAGGCCATGCGTCGGAAATCCCCTGGGTTGCTTCTGCTGGTGCGGGCCCTTGATCAGATCGGTGGCACGTCGCTGAGCGTTGTATTGGGGATGATGGTCTTTCTTGTTTTACTGCAGATTTTCCAAGACGGATGGGTCTGGCTGTTCACCACTTGGTTCGGCTCTGAATCACGCGTATATGCCCTTGGTGCAGCTCTCTTTCCCGTCGCCATCATAGGCGCAACGATCTATGTCAATCGCGTCTATCGCCCGCGTCCGCGCATGGTTCCCCGCAACGGCTTCGGCGCCCATACCATCGTCCTCTTCCTCAGTCCGCCGCTCGACCCCAAGAACCGCAAAGACGGCGAAGACGAGAAGTGGAAGGAGAGCTGCCGTTCGACGTGCGCGGAACTGGAACGGAAGCTGGGCGACGGGTCGGACGTGGCGGGTGTGCTGCGGGAAACCCGGACGCCCTGGCGCATGCCCCTCGAGGCGATCCGCGTGCATGCAGACACACTTCGCCGCGTGGTGGTCGTTGCGTCGAAGGAGACCCGCGAGTGGATCCCGCAGTTTGAAAAATGCGTCCGTGCGCTGGTGGGTCGCGAGGTGGAGGTGGTCGATGCGGCGGCGTTCGTCGGCAGGGCAGAGGTCGAGTTGGACGTCCAGAAGGATCTCCCAGGCATCCTGGAGCTGGTGGACGGTGTCTGCGCCCGGTTAGAACGGCTCGGCGAGCCCATGGACGAGGTGGTGATCGACGTCACCGGCGGCACCAAGCTGTGTTCCCTCGCCGGGCTCGCGGCCACCCAGCCCTTCCGGGACCGCTGCATCCAATATGTGTTCGTGGACAAGGAAAAACGCGCCCTTGTACGGGTGTGGGACGTCACCTTCGAGCTCGACCAGCGCTACTCCTGAGTGGGAAGGCAGGGAGTGGTTCTGCTATCATTATGCACGAAGTTGGACCGAGCCGGAGAGCTGTCCGACTGGCGTTCCAGGCCTTTTGTCTTGTGATCCCCCGCGTCTTAGTCTGAATGAGATTTCAGCATGACGTTGGGCTTTCGTTCAAATGAATGAGACTTCCCCGTAATGCCTTGTCTGTGGTGTTGAGGTGTGATTCGAGGGTGGCGGTGAGACGGAGGGGTGTGGGATGCGGCGGGATGTGGAGCGGCAGCGGGATTTCGCGGAGGCGTTGCTGCCGGAGGAGTTAGGACGCGACGAAGTCCTGGCGCGGGTGGACGGGCTGGTGGACTGGGCGGTACTGGAGAGGGTGTGCGGGGAGGTGCAGGCGGCGCCGGTGGGGCGGCCGAGCTGTCCGCTGGTGGTTCTGATCAAGGCCAT
>WFXL01000040.1 GCA_015490605.1 Rhodospirillales bacterium | reverse complement strand
GGCTGGCCGGCTGACCCGGGCCGAAGCTGCCCGGGCCGGCTCCAGCCGCACCCGCACGGCTTCGAGGGCGGGATCGCGGGCCGCCAGCCGCGCAAGCAGCGCAAGTGGCCGCTCCACCGGTCCGCCTTCGGCCGCCGCCAGCGACAGCTCGCTTGCCACCAGCGCCAGCAGCACCGCCTCGGCGCGGGTGCCGAGCTCACGCTCGACGCGTTCGG
The DNA here is from genome assembly GCA_015490605.1 of Rhodospirillales bacterium. Classification (GTDB taxonomy): domain Bacteria; phylum Pseudomonadota; class Alphaproteobacteria; order Geminicoccales; family Geminicoccaceae; genus HRBIN39. The sequence goes on along the minus strand of WFXL01000040.1, from coordinate 7,547 downwards.
CCAGCCCATCCAGCCGGCCGGCAAGGCCGCGCAGTTCCTCACCGGTGCGGGCGAGGTCGCGCTCCAGCACGGCCAGGCGTTCGCCCAGCTGGGCCCGGGCAGCTTCGGCCCGGGTCAGCCGGCCAGCCACCTCCCCCACGGCCTTCTCCAGGCGCGCCAGGGCGGCGGCCAGTTCCTGCCCGCGGCCGGCAAGGGCCTTGAGTTCCCGGCGAAGATCCTCAAGTGCGGCCAAGCGCTGCTCGAGGCCCGCAAGGCGCGACGGCAGTTCCTCCCGCAGGGCGGCAAGCCCCTGTTCCAGCTGCGCCACCCGCTTCGGGAGCGCTGCCAGTGCCGTCACCTCCTGCGCGAGGGTGCGAAGCTTCCGGTCGAGGGCACCCAGGCGGGAATCCTGCGCGCCCAGCCCGGCCTGCAGCCCCGCGAGCTCGCGCGCGAGCCCGTCGAGGCGGCCACCGACCTGGGCCAGTGCGTCGGCGAGCTCACCGCCGCGTTCTTCGAGCGCCTGAAGGCGTTGCTCGAAAGCCGCCACCCCGGCCACCGCCGGTCTGCGGGCAAGGTCGGTGAGCTCCTGTTTCAGTCTGGCCAGCTGGTCGGCCAGCACCGTCATCTGCGAGTCCAGCTCATCCAGGCGCCCATCCGCCGCCAGCTGCTGCAGCCGCTGGTCGGCCGCATCCAGCCGTCCCGCGAGCGCCTCGAGGCGCTGGCCCAGCGCCGCCACATCCGCAGCTGCCGCCCGCTGGTCGAGCGCCTGCCGCAACTGCGCAACATCCTGGCCGGTGGCCGCAAGCTGTTGTTCCAGGCGGGCAAGGGCGCGGGCCTGCGGCTCCAGCTGCGCCGTGCCCCACCACCAGGCGAGGGCGCCCACCGCGATCCCGCCCACGAGCGCACCCAGGAGCGCTGGGGCGAAGCCGGTGCGGGAGCGATCCTGGGGCGCGGTCGGAGGAGGGGGCGGGCCTGCGCGTCCGCCACCCTCCTGCGCGCCCTGATCGCCGCCCGTGGCCGGTGCTGTCTGGGGAGCCTCGCTGGTTGTGGCCGCGGGGCGTCCACCTTTGCTCGCGCTGGTCTCCTCGCCCGTCTCGGGTCCCTGCGTCGGTGTCTCGCCCGCCACCGGTCTCACGGCTGCGGCTTCGGGCTGGTCGGTGCGGGCCGGGGTCTCGTGGCCGGATGAGGTCGCACCTCTCTCCGTGGCTGTCTCGTCGGGACTGCCGGCAGGGCCGGCAGGGGCGGCTGTGGCGCGGCCTGCGGCGGGAGGGGTCTCCGACGGCGTCTCGCCGGGGCGGCGTCCGGGGCGCTTGCGACCACGGGCCATGGAGGGTTCCTTCGGTACAGGTCGCCGGACGGTCGGCGACGGGTCGGTCCGTGCCCGGGGGTATCAACCCCCCAGACGGGCTTCAAGGGCGTCCAGCAGGGCCTTTTCGTCGCGCTCCTGGGCCACCACCACCTCGAGCCCGGGGAGTTCCACAATCTCCTCCGCCACCGCCTCGCTCAAACAGACGCACACCACCCCCTCGAGCATGCCCTCGAGGCCGGCGCGATGGACCAGCCGGGCAAAGGTGGCGGCGGTGCGGGGCGAATACAGCAGCACCGCGCCAATGGCCCGGCGCTGGAGGGCGTGGCGGGTGCGCGAGCCCAGCTCCTCCCGCGGCACCATCTCATAGACCACCACCCGGCGATAGTCGAAGCCCGCCGGTGCCAGCACCTCCTCGAACTCGCTCGCCACCTCGCGGCCGCTGGGATGCAGCAGGATGCCGGCACCGGGCTCGCGTTCGCGCAGGATGCGCTCGGCCAGCGAGCGCCACTCGCCCTCGCCGGGGCGGATGTCGAAGGCGCCGCGGGCGGCGGCGGCACGGGCGGTGGCGGAACCCACCACATAGACCGGCTTTTCCACCAGCTGGCGCCCGAGGGCGTGGGCGGCATTGGCGCTGGTGAGGATGACCGCATCGATCTGGTCTGCCGGCGGCAGATCGAACGGCACCCGGTGCATCTCGAACAGCGGGTCCACCAGGGTCGCGAAACCGCGCCGGTGGAGCGCCCGGGCGGTCTCCTCCGCCTGCTCCCGCGGGCGGGTCACCAGCACCCACGACTTGCGAGGCCTCTCCCGAGTCATGCCGTTCCATCCCCTCTATCAGCGCGGATCGAAGAGCGTGGCCGGTACCGCCCGCCGCAGCCGCCGCCCGATCTCGCGGCCCATCTCACGCGGATCGCCGCCGGTGCGGGCGCTCGCCCGCCACACCTGGCTGCCGTCGGGAGCCGCCACCAGCGCCCGCAGCTGGTAGCCCCCCTCGGTCCGGATGCAGAGACCGGCGATGGGCGTGCGACAGGAGCCGTCGAGCTCGGCCAGGCAGGCCCGTTCGCTCTCGACACACATCCGGCTGGGCAGATGGTCGATCTGTTGCAGGAATTCCAGCGTTTTCACATCATCCGCACGGCATTCGAGACCGATGGCACCCTGGGCCACCGCCGGCAGCATCACCTCCGGCGCCAGCACCACATGCGGTCCGGGATCGAGGCCCAGGCGCTGGAGCCCCGCCCGGGCCAGCAGGGTGGCATCCACCCGTCCCTCCTGCAGCCGCGCAAGGCGCGTGCCCACATTGCCCCGAAGCGGCACGATCCTGAGGTCCGGGCGCCGTTCCCGCAGCTGCGCCGCCCGCCGCAGCGAGGAGGTGCCCACCACCGCGCCCGGCGGCAGCGCTGCGAGATCAGCCCCATCACGGGTCAAAAGCACGTCCCGCACATCCGCGCGCGGCAACACCGCGCCGAGGGTGAGCCCGGCCGGCAGCACCGTGGGCATGTCCTTGAGGGAGTGGACCGCGAGATGGATGGCGCCGGTCAAAAGCGCCTCCTCGATCTCCTTGGTGAACAGCCCCTTGCCGCCGATCTCGGCGAGCGGACGGTCGAGGAAGCGATCACCGGAGGTGCGAATGGTGCGCACGCGGATGGCGCCCTCATCCCGAAGTTCGGGCACCGCCGCCCGCAGCGCTGCCACCACCATGTCCGTTTGGCGGAGCGCCAGCGGCGATCCGCGGGTGCCGATGACGAGAGGGGTCGAGGCCATTTCCACCACCGGTTCGGCGCGCCATATGCCGGCTGTAGCCATCGAAGCTGCAGGTAGTGGTCATGGCCCCGAGGGAAAGCCGCCCGTGGGTGCTGGGCATCGAGACCAGCTGCGATGAGACCGCCGCGGCGGTGGTGGCGGCCGACCGCCGCATCCTCGCCCAGGCGGTCTACAGCCAGCTGGGCGAGCACGCACCCTATGGCGGCGTGGTGCCGGAGATCGCCGCCCGCGCCCACGCGGAACGGCTCGATCGGCTGATCGCGCGGGTGCTGACGGAGGCCGGGGTGACGCCAGCCGAGCTGGATGCGGTGGCGGTCACCGCCGGACCCGGGCTCGTGGGCGGGCTGCTGGTGGGGGTGGTGACGGCGACCGCAGTGGCCACCGTCCACCGGCTGCCGCTGGTGGCGGTGAACCATCTTGAGGCCCACGCGCTTACCGCCCGCCTCACCCACGGGATCGAGTTTCCCTATCTGCTGCTGCTGGTCTCCGGCGGTCACACCCAGCTGCTGTGGGTGGAAGGGGTGGGGTGCTATCACCGTCTCGGCGCCACCATCGACGACGCGGTTGGCGAGGCCTTTGACAAAGTGGCGAAGATGTTGGGGCTCGGCTATCCGGGCGGGCCTGCGGTGGAGCGCATGGCCGAAGACGGCGATCCCACGGCCTTCGCCTTGCCGCGGCCGCTTGTAGGGCAGGAGCACTGCCAGTTCTCCTTCTCCGGGCTCAAGACAGCGGTTCGCCAGGCGATCCTCCGGCTTGGCCCGCGGGCGGCGGATCCCGGCATCCAGGCGAATCTCTGTGCCAGCTTCCAGCAGGCGGTGGCGGATGTGCTGGTGGATCGCACCCGCCGGGCGCTCCAGCGAGTGCGGGGCGAGGGTCGGGCACTAGGTTCCTTGGTGGTGGCGGGCGGGGTTGCCGCCAACCGGACGCTGCGGGCTGCGCTCGAGGTCCTGGCGGGCGAAGAGGGAGTGCAGCTGGTGCTGCCGCCCTTTGATCTCTGCGGCGACAATGCAGCCATGGTGGCCTGGTGCGCCATCGAGCGGCTGCAGGCGGGGCTGGCGACGGCCGCCGTCCCGCGGGTGCGGGCGCGCTGGCCGCTGGATCCGGCCGCCGAGCCCCTGCCAGGGGCAGGCGCCAAGGCCTGAGGGGCGGAGGCCGGCACGGCGTCGGTCATCGCCCGTGGGCGCGCAAAACATACCATCCTACAGCTTCTGCGCGGGGTTTTGGCTTGAGGCATTCAACGCATGGTTGTACAGGACCGCATGCGGTTCCGACGATGGAAAGGATGCCACGTCGCAGCCGAGGGCATGGAGAACCACCATGGGTGCAGTGAAACGCCGGTCGGCTGCTGCGGGGAGGCTGCGGCCGCAGGACATTGACCGCCATGTGGGGATGCGCATCCGCCAGCGGCGGATCATGCTTGGGCTTACCCAGCAGCAGATGGCCGATCTCATCGGCGTCACCTACCAACAGGCCCACAAATATGAGCGCGGCATCAACCGCGTGGCGGCGGGCCGGCTCTACCAGATCGCCCAGGCGCTGGGCGTGGACGTCGGCTATTTCTTCGAGGGGCTCGAGGGGGAGCGGTCGTTCGAGCCGACGCCGCAGCAGCGGCTGCTGCTGGAACTCGCCCGCCACTTCGTCGCCCTGGACAAGCGCCGCTATCAGGAGGCGCTGGTCCAGCTGGCCCGCACCCTGGCCAGCGAGAGCCGGGGTCAGGAGCAGCTGGCCTTGGAACAGGACGTGGCGGTATTGGAAAGCGCCCCGCGCGAGCGTCGCCGCGCCTGAGACCTCGCCCCGCCGGCACGGCCGTCGTTCCCGCGTGCCGCCCGTGAGCCGGCGTTATGGGCAGGTGGCAGGGGTTGACGCAAGCCGCGCCGTTGGCCCCTTGAGCGCCGCCCGTCGAGCAGCCGCCACGGGTCGCCGGCGGGGAAGACGTGAGTCTGGCGCGGCCGTTGGAACGCGTTCATCCGCGCGCACCGATGATGCGGTGGCGGGGATCGCCCCGGGGGCCAGTGTGCGGGCTGACAGGGATAACGGGCACGCCGGCGCCAGCACGGTGAGACGGGCAAAAGGGGAGGTGCAGGGGCGCCAGGGCATGATGGCCGGATGACATGCCACATGCTGCGTGGCGGTTGCGCATGTGCCAGGGTGCGGCGGTCTGGAGCGGTGCCTGCGCCATGGGGATCCCGGCCTGTTGGGCCTGTCCGGGCTCATCGCGGAGGTTGCGGCCGCCGGTACGGTGCGGGGGCGGGCCCATGTCCGCCGCCCGGACCGCCAACCCTTGGTCCCGGTGGGAGGCGGATCCGCATGATCTCCAGCGCTATCCGCGCGCATCACAAGCACCGGGCCGGCTCGCCGCAGCCGACGCGCCCTCCGCCCTCCCGGCAGCGGGACCATGCCCTCGCAACCCTCAGCTTCCCTCCATTGTTGCGGTGACTTTTGAGGTCGAAAAACTTGAAACCTCTCCGCCATGCCTTGGCGGGGGCGGTGGGTGCGGGAGCACGGTCGTGAGCGGTGGTGAGGATGGTGGCGGAGAACGTTCGGCCGGGTTTTGCCTGTCTTTTCAGGCCGTTTTCCGGTTTTGGCTGGGCGGTTTCGCCCGTCTGTCTGCTGTCGGTTCAGCTGGTGGGGCGGGTGGATCCTGCGCGGGAGGGGGAGACGGGCACCCTCGGGCTCCATCGGCTGGCGCGCGAGCGTGCCGAAGCGCTGCAGCGGCGGCTGGTGGCGGCCGGCGTTCCGGCCGGTCGCATTGCTGCTGTGTGGGACTGGCAGCTTCGCGGCGAGGCCGCCGAGGTGCTGGTGTGGCTGTTCGCCCTCGATCCCGAGGACTGCGAGGACGGGCCGGAGGGCGCGCCCCTTGCGGCGGCAGGAGAGACTGCGGCGACGGCGGGGGCGGCCGGTGGCCCCCCGGCCTCCCCGACGCCCGGCAAGAGCGCGGCGGCATCACCGGCTGCCACCACTGCGGCCGCCGACGGCCCGGCTGCCCAAAGAGAAACGCCTGACCGGAAAGTGGCGGCCGCATCGGCGACCGCCGGGGCTTCCGCCGAGGGCCTGCCGACAGCGCACGAAGACGGAGTCGGCCCCACGAACCCGGCGCGGGGTGCCGCCGCAAGCGTGCGCAAGCACTCGCCGACCGGGGCCGAGGGCAGCCCGTCGGTCGCTGCCACGGACCCCGAGGGAACCGCGTCCATGTCCGGGGCTGCCGGACCGGGGTCGGGGCATGCCATCGCCAGCGTTGCCGGGCGCACCGACACCGCGGCGTCCGCGGAGGCGGCGGCGCCTTCGCCCGGGCAGGTGCGCCCGGGGGCGCCGGCGGCGGCCGAGCTCGCATCCGATCGCGCTTCCACGGCCACCGTGGCGGCTGCGCCCCCGGCGGGGGAAGACTCCGCCGTGAGCGACGGACTGCCTGCGGGTGATGGGCCTGCCGCGGCGGCCGCCCAAGCTCTCAGGGAAAAGCCCGAGACGGATGGGGCCGGGTTGGCGGCCGCGGATGGAGCCGCCGGTGGCTACGAGCCGTCCGCGGCGGTTGCGGAGAACCGTGGATCGTCTGAAGCGGCGAAGGTTGCAGCCGGCGCTGCGTCCGCCCCGGCGCCGGGGCAGCGTGCGGTACCGGAGCTGCGCCTCACCTTTGCCGTCAACAGCAGCTACCTGGGCCGCGCCAACATCCACGCCCTCGAGCGTTTCGTCGCCGCCTTGGGCGAGAGACGCTGGGCGTTCGATCTGTCGGTCCCGGTGGGACCGGCGGCGGCAGAGCATTTGAGGGTGCCGAACACCTGTTCGATCTTTGGTCGCACCGTGCGCACCACGAAGTTCACCCCCCTTTGCCAGGGGGAGGGCGTGCCTTCGCGGGTTGTGGGCGATCACCGGGGCGATGCCCCGCGCCTCAGGCGCCGAGCGCAGATCCCGGGCATCATACGCCGCATGGGCCCACAAGCCCCCCACATCTCCCGGCACCACCGCCTCGGTCATGCGGCAGTCGTGGCAGGATGCCGGCGTGAGGGCGATCCGGCGGACGATTCCCGTGTCCTCGTCCACCGCCGCATGAAGCTTGTCGCCGAGCGTTGGCTCGCCTTTCCCCCGCGTTGCCCCGTCGGCATCCGGACCACGACCGCCCCGTCCTTCCGGCGCTTCTTCAACGATGTGACATTGCGCGCTCGCGGCGCATCGATAAGACTCCCGCGCCACACCGCGAACTGCTTTTCATGCAGCCGCCAGTCGAGCGCGGCCAGCAGCCTCGCCGTGAGGCCACACTTCGAAAGTGCACCCCCGAGCCACAGGCAACGCCCAGGCGTCAAAGCGCCACAGCGTGTTTCGATCCGCAGTCTTCCCCACGAGCCCGACCCCGAGAAAGCGCCGAAAGCGCCGATCGTTCCGCAGCAGCTGCTCCGCCTTCGGATCCGAAAGGTTCCACCACGCCTGGACCAGCATGGCCTTGATCAGGACCACCAGCGGATGGCTCGGCCGCCCCACCGGCGCCGCCTACACCTCCCCGCAC
>WFXL01000039.1 GCA_015490605.1 Rhodospirillales bacterium | reverse complement strand
CTCGCCCTGATGAAAAAGGGATTAAGACGAGATTGTGGACGGCTGCCATGTTCTCCTCCTTCAGTTGTTCTCTAGCCACTCGCCCTGATGAAAAAGGGATTAAGACTCAGCGGGATCAACCCCACTGAACTCCGGTTCCCCCTCTAGCCACTCGCCCTGATGAAAAAGGGATTAAGACCCGTGTATGTCACCTACAACAGTAATTCTTCCATATCTCTAGCCACTCGCCCTGATGAAAAAGGGATTAAGACTGCGCCTTACGGAGCGCCTTCGTGTCGAGGCGCCTCTCTAGCCACTCGCCCTGATGAAAAAGGGATTAAGACTTCCAGCTCGGCTTTAGTCGAGCGGCCGCCATTCCACCTCTAGCCACTCGCCCTGATGAAAAAGGGATTAAGACCTCCCGGGCGAATTGGATCTGGCGACGAGCGCTGCCTCTAGCCACTCGCCCTGATGAAAAAGGGATTAAGACCCGGCGTGCCGGTCTCTGCTGCCAGCGCTTCCAGGGCTCTAGCCACTCGCCCTGATGAAAAAGGGATTAAGACCGGATACGCTCCGCGAGCGAGTCAAGCCACTCAGCGACCTCTAGTCATTCGCCCTGATAAAAAGGGATTAAGGTGTTGTACACCCTTGTCAGTGACAACACCGTTGGTCTCGAACCACGGGGTGCGGTAGAAAAGTTTTGAAAACTTCCGTGGGGTTATCCTTCAAAAACCGCTGAGGACACACTCGGGCTGACTCTGCCAACATGTGTTGACGCACATCAGTCCGTCGTCACGGTCAGCCCTAGCCGCGTGGAGCCCGCATTGGGGCAGGGCACAGCGGTGCTATATGCCGGCGCGGAACGCCGGAGTTCTGCTGCCGGTGGCTGCCTGCGCTCCCACCACGGAGACTACCGCCACGGCCGCCGCCCACGGCCATGGCGCGGCCGTCATCGCCACCGTCGAGCGCCGCCTTGGCGGCGAGGACGGCGCGCCGGCGCGCTGGAGCGTGCGTCTGGTGGATGGCCGCCGGCTGGTGGCCCGCGGGGCTGTCGCCGGGCTAGAGCCGGGCGCGACGGTGCGGCTGTGGGGCGAAGTCCGGCATGATCCCGCCTGGGGGTTGATGCTCGAGGTGGCCCGGGCGGAGCCGCTCGGGCCCGATCCGCTGGAGCGGGCTCGCGCCTTTCTCGATGCCGGCCTTGTCCGCGGCCTCGGGCCCAAGCTCGCAGCCCGCATCCGGGCCCATCTCGGCGCCGCGCTGCCGCAGGTGCTGGCCGAAGACCCCGAGCGGCTTCGGGAGGTGCGGGGTGTGGGCCCGCGCCTTGCGGCCCGCATTGCCCAGGCTTGGCGGGCCCACGGCCGTCAGGAGGAGCTGCTGGCGCTGCTGCAGGCCCACGGCATCGGCCGGGTGCGGGCGGCGCGCATCCTCGAGCGCTACGGCGAGGATGCGCTTGCCCAGATCGCCCAGGATCCCTGGCGCATCGCCCGGGAGGTGCCGGGGGTCGGCTTCCGCAGCGCCGATGCCCTCGCCCGCGAGCTCGGCCTTGCCGCCGATGCCGAGGTGCGGCTGGTGGCGGGGGTGGAAGAAGTGCTGCGGCGCGAGGCCGAGGAGGGCCATGTGGCGACACCGGCTCCGCTGGTGGCCGCCAGGGTGGCGGCGCTGCTCACGGTGGAGCGGGCGGTGGCCGAGCGCGCCTTGGCGCTCGCCTGCGCCCAGGGGCGGGCGGTGCAGCGCGCCCATGGCCGGCGCGACTGGCTGCTGCTGCCGGAGCTGGACCAGGCCGAGGCGGCCGTGGCCGCCGAGATCGACCGCCTGGCGCCGGGGCCGCCGCCCTGGGCAGGCCATCGGCTGGGCGGCGATCCGCCGGCGCTTTGCCTCTCGCCGAGCCAGCAGACGGCGCTCGAGCGGCTGCTGGCCCATCGGCTGACGATCCTCACAGGCGGCCCCGGCACCGGCAAGACCACGCTCGTGCGGGCACTGCTGGCACGCCTCGAGCCCCTGGGGCTGCGCATCGCGCTGGCGGCGCCCACCGGCCGGGCGGCGCGGCGGCTGGCCGACAGCACCGGGCGCGAGGCCACCACCCTCCACCGGCTGCTGGAGGCGGAGCCCGGCCGCGGCTTCCGCCGCCACGCCCACCACCGGCTGGGGCTGGATCTGCTGGTGGTGGACGAGGCCTCCATGGTGGACCTGCCGCTCATGCGCGCGCTGCTGGAGGCGCTGCCGGATGAGGCGGCGCTGGTGCTGGTGGGGGATGTGGACCAGCTGCCGCCGGTGGGTCCGGGCGAGCCCTTTGCCCAGCTGGTGGCCTGCGGCCGGCTGCCGGTGGCCCGGCTTGAGGAGATCTTCCGCCAGGACGCCGGGGGCGATCTGGTGCGCGCCGCCCATGCGGTGGCCCGGGGGCAGGCGCCGCGCTTTTCCGAGCCCGGGGAAGCGGGCGAGATCTTCGGCATCCGCATCCGCTCGCCCGAGGATGCCTGCGAGAAGCTGGTGGAGCTCATCACCCGGCGGATCCCCGAGCGCTTTGGCCTCGACCCGCGCCACCACATCCAGGTGCTGGTGCCGGTCCACCGCGACCCGCTCGGCACCCGCCGGCTCAACCGGCTGCTGCAGCAGGTGCTCAACCCCAATCCGGTGGCCGCGCTGGAGCACCGCGGCTATCGCTTCGGCGTGGGCGATCGGGTGATGCAGACGGAGAACGACCACGAGCGCGAAGTCTACAATGGCGACATCGGCCGGGTGGTGGCGGTGGATCGCCGGCAGCACACGCTGGTGGTGGACATGGACGGCCGTCGCCTGACGTACAGCGGTGAGGCGCTGGATCGGCTGGTGCCGGCCTGGGCCATCACCGTGCACAAGGCTCAGGGGAGCGAATATCCCGCGGTGGTGCTGGTGCTGGCGGGCTGCCACGGGCGGATGCTGGAGCGGCGGCTGCTTTATACCGCCCTCACCCGCGCCGAGCGGCTGCTGGTGCTGCTGACCGAGCCCGGTGCCTTGGCACGGGCGGTGCGGCGGACGGCGGGACGGCGTCGGTCGCTGCTGGAGCCGCGGCTTCGGGGTGAGGAGCTGGGAGAGCCTGGATGAACCCGTGGGAACGGCGGCTGGGGCTTGCCCGCGAACTCCTGTGGGAGGCGGGACGGCGGGCGCGGGCGCAGGCCGGCCGGCGCTCTGCGCTCATGATCGAGCGCAAGGGGCTGCAGGATTTCGTGACGGCGGTGGACCGCGAGGTGGAGGCGCTGTTTCGCCGCGAGGTCGCGCGCCAGTTCCCCGAGGATGCCTTCCTCGGCGAGGAGGGCGGCGGTGAGATGCGCGGCTGCGGCTGGGTGCTCGATCCCATCGACGGCACCGCCGGCTTTCTGCGGGGGCTGCCCTACTGGTCCATCACCCTGGCGCTGGTGGAGGACGGCCTGCCGCGCGCCGGCTGGGTGCTGGATCCGGTCCATGGCGAGCTGTTCGAGGCGCGCGCGGGCGAAGGCGCCTTCCGCAACGGCGAGCGCATCCAGACGGCCCGGCCGGCAGCGCCGGCCGAGGCCATGATCGGCCTCTCCCATACCTTCCGGGTGCCGCACCGGGCCTATCTGGCGCTGATGGAGGGGCTGCTGGCAGCAGGCTTCGACCACCGCCGCATGGGCTCGGCCGCCCTGAGCCTCGCCCATGTGGCCGACGGCCGGCTGGATGGGACGGTGTTCCTGCGGGCCCATGTGTGGGACGTGCTCGCCGGGCTGCTTTTGGTGCACGAGGCCGGCGGGGCGGGCACGCCGCCCTCCGCCTTCGCCCGCCATTGGCAGCCGCGGCCGGTGTTCACCGCCGCCCCCACGGTGGCCCCAGCGCTGGAGGCGATCGTCGCCCGTGCGCTCCAACTGGCCGATGCTCAGATGACGAAGTCGTAGGACAGCCGCCCCTCGCTCTCGATGCCGGCCTGTTCGGCCTTGCGGCAAAGGTCCTCCACGGTCACGGCATCGAGCCGCGCCAGGAGGTCCCGCTCCACCTCCGACCAGAAGGGCAGCATCACCCGCCGGCCCAGCTCCGAGGCCGACGCCAGCTCCTCCGGGTCCTCACGGTCGAGGCCCACGAGGGTGCGTACGATCTCGCCCACCGTGATGCGCCGGCGCTCGCGCGCGAGCCGATAGCCACCCCGGGGCCCGCGCACGCCCCGCAGGATGCCCCCGCGCACCAGCTGCTGCATCACCTGTTCGAGATAGCGCCGCGGCAGTCCCATGCGCTCGGCGATATCGCGGCTCTGCACCGGATTGGCGCTGCCGTGATAGGCGATATGCAGCACCGCCTCGACGGCCAGGGCGATCTTGCGTGATGGACGCAGCATCTCCTCCCTCACTGCGATGGCTCGGTCGGGGTGGAACGGACGCGATGGGGCCCGGGCATCCCGAGGCCGGTGGAGCCGAAGCCGCCCTCGGCGCGGGCGGTGGCGGCGGGATCCAGCGCCACCTCCACCGGCTCCACCCGGGCGATGGGGGCGATCACCAGCTGGGCGATGCGAAGGCCGCGGGTGATGCGAAACGGGCGCGGGCCGAAGTTCACCAGCAGCACCCGCACCTCACCACGATAGTCGCAATCGATGGTGCCGGGAGCATTCAGCACGGTAATGCCATGGCGCAGTGCCAGGCCCGAGCGCGGCCGCACCTGACCCTCATAGCCCTCGGGGATGGCAAGCCGAAGCCCCGTGGGCACCGCCGCAAAGCGCCCCGGTGCCAGCTCCAGTGGCGCATCGGCCGGAACCGCCGCCATCAGATCGAGGCCGGCGGCCCCGGCGGTGGCATAGGCCGGAAGCGGCAGATCGCGCGCATGGGCGAGCCGTTCCACCGGAAGCTTCAGGCGCACACCGCCCTCCCCAGCCGCTCGGCCACAAGCCGCACCAGCCGCCGGGCCACTTCGCGCTTGTCCAACTCGGGCCAGCTCTCAAGCGTGCCATCCCGGTCGATCACATGCACCCGGTTGCGGGGTCCCCCGAGCACGCCGCTTCGGGGCCCCACATCATTGGCCAGGATCAGGTCGCATCCCTTGCGGGCGAGCTTGGCGCGCGCGTGCGCCACCACCTCCTCGGTCTCGGCGGCAAAGCCCACCACCAGGTGGGGCCGGGCCTCGGGGTGGCGGGCGAGGGTCGCGAGGATGTCGGGGTTGTCCTCGAGCTCGAGTGTCGGCGGCGGGCCTTCCGCGGTCTTCTTGAGCTTGGCCGGCAGGCGCCGGGCCGGGCGCCAGTCGGCCACCGCCGCGGCACACACCGCCACCTCCACCGGCAGGGCGGCCAGACAGGCCGCCAGCATCTCCTCGGCGGTCTCCACATGGACGGTGTGCACTCCCGGCGGGTCGGCCAGCGCCACCGGCCCGCTCACCAGCACCACCTCCGCCCCGGCAGCGGCGAAGGCGGCGGCGATGGCGTGGCCCTGGCGGCCGGAGCTGCGGTTGGTGAGATAGCGCACCGGATCCAGCGGCTCGCGGGTGGGGCCGCTTGTGACCAGCACCCGCACCCCCTCCAGCCGGGGCCCATCGCCCACCAGCAGCGCCTCGATGGCGGCGAGGATGGTCTCCACCTCAGCCATGCGCCCGGGTCCCTCCTCACCGCAGGCGAGCTCACCCGTCTCGGGCCCCACCACATGGATCCCATCGGCCCGCAGCTGGCGGAGATTGCGCTGGGTGGCGGGGTGTGCCCACATGCGCGGATTCATGGCCGGGGCCACCAGCACCGGCTTGTCGGTGGCCAGCAGCAGGGTGGAGGCGAGATCATCAGCATGACCACCCGCCATCTTCGCCAGGAGATCGGCGGTCGCAGGCGCCACCACCACGAGATCGGCCTCGCGCGAGAGCCGGATGTGACCCATCTCGGCCTCGTCGGTGAGGGAGAAGAGGTCGCGATAGACCTTCTCGCCGGCGAGCGCCGCCAGCGACAGCGGGGTGACGAACTGTTCCGCCGCGCGGGTGGTGACACAGCGAAAACGCAGGCCGCGCTCGCGGCCCCGGCGGATCAGTTCGAGACATTTGTAGGCGGCGATCCCGCCGCCCACCACCAGGAGGATGCGCTTGCCCTGCACGACGGCGGCCCGTTTTTCACGGGGCGAGTATGGGGTTTTCTCAGCCGAGCGCAAGTCCGACAGCCAGCCCCAGCAGCACCCACGGCCAGGGCGAGCCGAGCCAGGGAGGGGCTGCATTCGCCGGCGCCTCGCGCTCGAGGCGCGCGAGGATGCGCTCGCCACGGGTCAGCAGCGCCGGCAGCCGCCGGGCGGCGGCGGCTCCCTCCGCCAGGGCGCGGCGCAGCTCTGCCTCGGGCCCGAGATTCTCGCGCATCCAGGCGGTCACCAGTGGCTCGGTCAGGGCCCAGAGATTGACCCCGGGGTCGAGGCTGCGGCCCACCCCTTCGGCCGTCACCATGGTCTTTTGGAGCAGCAGCAGATGGGGCTGGGTCTCCATTTCGAATTCGCGCGCCATGGACAGCACCTGGCCCAGCAGCCGGCCGAAGGAGATCTCCACCAGCGGCCGGCCGCGGATGGGCTCGCCGATGGCGCGGCACGCCTGGGTGAAAGCTTCGCGGTGGCGCTCGGCGGCGAGAAAGCCGGTGGCGTAGAAGGCATCCGCCACGGCGGCATAGTCCCCCTGCAGAAAGCCCGTGAGCATGCGCGCGAGCTGCACCCGGGTCTCGAAGTCGAGCCGCCCCATGATGCCGAAGTCGAGGGCGACGATATTGCCGGCGCCGTCCACCAGCATGTTGCCGGGGTGCATGTCGCCGTGGAAGAAGCCGTCGCGGAAGACCTGAGTGAACAACACCCGCGCGGCCCGCTCCATCAGGGTGCGCGGGCTGAAGCCGGCGGCCTCCAGGGCGGCGCGGTCGGTCAGGGGGATACCGTCGATCCACTCCAGGGTGAGCACCCGCCGGGCGGTGCGCTCCCAGTCCACCGCCGGCACCCGGAAGCCCTCCTGATCGGCATTGTTGCGGGCGAATTCGGCGGCGGCCGCCGCCTCCAGCCGCAGGTCCAGCTCCCGGCGGGTGGTGGCGGCGAAGATCTCCACCGCCTCCCGCGGCCGCAGCCGCCGCAGCGGCGGATGCAGCCGCTCGGCGGTTTCCGCCAGCCACAGGAAGAAGTCGATGTCACGCTCCATCGCCCGCTCGATTCCGGGGCGCAGCACCTTGACCGCTACGGTTTGGCCCTCGCGGGTGCGCGCCCGGTGCACCTGGGCGATAGAGGCCGCCGCCACCGGCTGCTGGTCAAAGTCGGCGAAGAGCTCGCCGAGCGGCCGCTCGAGCTCGGCCTCAATGGTGGCCACCGCCTCCTCGCCCGGGAAGGGCGGCAGCCGGTCCTGCAGCAGGGCGAGATCGGCCGCCACCTCCTCGCCCAAAAGATCCACCCGGGTGGAGAGGCTCTGGCCCAGCTTGACAAAGCTGGGGCCGGCCTCCTGCAGCGCCTGGGCGAGGCGCTCGCCGGGGCGGCCGTGGGCGGCACGACGCACCAGCCGCAGCCGCCGAGCGAGGGTGTGGAGCGGGCGCGTCTGGGGCAGCAGGTCGAGCGGGAAGAGGGCATCGTGGCGGGCGAAGGTGCGCGCCGTGGTGATCAGCCGGCGGCCGTGATGCAGCGCCCGCAGCATCGACCTCAAAGCCGCCAGGCCGAGTGGATTACGGCGATGCCGCCCGAGAGCGGCCGCGCGCGCACCCGGGCAAAGCCGGCAGCGGCGATCAGCCGGGCGAAGGTCTCGCGGTCGGGAAAGCGGCGAATGCTCTCCACCAGATAGCGATAGCTGCCCTCATCGCCCGCCACCCAGCGACCGAGCCGCGGGACCACGGTGAAGGAATAGGCATCATAGAGCCGGTCGAGGCCGGGCAGGGTCACGCGCGAGAATTCGAGGCAGAGAAAGCGCCCGCCCGGTCGCAGCACCCGGTGGAACTCGGCCAGCGCCCGGTCGATGCGGGCGACATTGCGGATGCCGAAGGCGATGGTGAGGGCATCGAAGCACCGGTCGGGAAAGGGCAGCGCCTGGGCGTCGGCGGCGACGAAGGCAAGCTCGCCGAGCCAGCCGCGATCCAATGCCCGATCGCGCCCCACCTCCAGCATGGCCGGATTGACGTCGGCCAGCACCACCCGCGCGCGGCCACCGGTGCGCTCGAGGATGCGGAAGGCGACATCACCAGTCCCACCCGCCACATCCAGCACCGCCATCCCCGGCCGCGGCACCAGCCAGTCCACCAGCGCATCCTTCCACAGCCGGTGGATGCCGAGGCTCATGAGGTCGTTCATGAGGTCATAACGCCGCGCCACCCGCGCGAACACCTCGCCCACAAGCCGCGGCTTGTCCGCGGGATCTACCGGCCGGTCGCCGAAGGAAGTGGCGAGGGTTTCCACCGGATCGCCGCCCGCCTGCCGCTCCGCCCCTGTCACCATGGTGCCCTTTCGCCTCCACCCGTCCGGTTCTAGGTTCGCCGTCGGTGGCGGACAAGCAGGCCCATGCCGGAACTGCCCGAGGTGGAGACCACGCGCCGGGCGCTGGCGCGGCGGCTGCGGGGGGCGCGGGTGGCGCGGGTGGTGGTGCACCGGCGCGATCTGCGCACGCCCCTCCCCGAGCAGCTGCCGGCGCGGCTTGCGGGCCGCCGGTTGGTGGCCTTCGGCCGGCGCGGCAAATATCTGCTGCTGGTGCTGGAGAGCCGCGAGGTGCTGCTGGTGCATCTGGGGATGGCGGGGCGGCTGGTGCTGGACGGCCCACCCCAGCCCCACACCCATCTGGAGCTGCACTTTGTCGACGGCACCCGGCTTGCCTTCACCGACCCGCGCCGCTTTGGGCTTGTGGACCTGCTGCCACAGCGCG
>WFXL01000038.1 GCA_015490605.1 Rhodospirillales bacterium | reverse complement strand
GCCCTGATGTCAACCGATCCGGCAGTCTGCAGGGCGTCCCCCTCGCTGACCTCCCGCCGCAATCACGCCGATGCGGTGAGCTCGCCCACCCGCAGCCGCTCGCCCCGCATCAGCCGCGGCAGCTCGCCCACCAGCCCCATGGCATGGCGCATGAAGAAGCGCTTGAGGGGTGGCAGCTGCTGCACCGCCCACAGGCCGGCGTTGCGGGCCAGCTTCAGCGGCCCCAGATCGTTGGCGAACAGCCGGTTGATGCCATCGGTGATGACCACCAGCGCCAGCGCATCGAAGCGGCGCCAGGCCTCATAGCGTGCCAGCACGGCCTCATCGCCGGGATCGAGCCCGAGGGTGAGGGCCTCCACCACGATCTCTGCCAGCGCCGCCACATCCCGCAGCGCCAGATTCCAGCCCTGGCCGGCGATGGGATGGATGCCGTGGGCGGTATCCCCCACCAGCACCAGCCGATGATCGGCATAGCGCTCGGCCCAGACCAGCACCAGCGGATAGCACCAGCGCGGCCCCTCGAGCGCGATCGCCCCGAGATGATCGCCAAAGCGGTCGGCCACTTCGGCAAGAAACTCATCCTCCGGCAGGGCGGCGACCGCCTCGGCCTGTTCCCGCTCGAGCGCCCAGACGATGGAAGAGCGGTTGCCGCGCATGGGCAGCACCGCAAACGGCCCGTCCGGGAAGAAACGCTCGATGGCAAGGCCATGGTGCGGCCGCTCATGCCGCAGGGTGCAGACGATACCGGTCTGGCTGTAGTCCCACACCCGCACGCCGATGCCGAGACGCTCGCGCGTCTTCGACATGCGGCCATCCCCCACGGCCAGCAGCGCCCCCTCGAGCCGGGTGCCGTCCTCCAGCTCCACCCGCACCAGCCCGGCCTCACGCACGATCGCCCGCGCTCTTGCCGGGGCGAACACGTCCACCGCCGAAAGCGCCGCCAGCCGCCGTACGAGCGCCCTGCGGATCACCCGCGTTTCCACAATCCAGCCCAGCGGCCGGCCGTCGAGGGCGGCACTCTCATACTCGACCCGCACGGGCATGCCGCCCTCCTCCACCACGATGTCGCGGATGGGCTCGGCCTCCGCCGCCATGTCGGCGAACGCGCCGATACTGTCCAGCAGGGTGCGGGAGGCGCGCGCCACCGCCATCACCCGGCCGTCATAGGGCGCGGCCAGCAGCTGGGCGAAGTCGGCCGCCTCCACCAGCGCGGTGCGCACGCCGGCATCTCCCAGCGCCACCGCCAAGGTGAGGCCGGTGAGGCCACCGCCGAGCATGATCACGTCATAGGCAGGCTCGGCCATGTTGCCCCCTTGTTCATCAGAGTGCCTATCCCATAGGCACCGCACGCCCCCAGCCTCGCGCCGCTCACGGTCGGTCGCCCACGCGACCGAGTGCCGCACCGCCGGGGTGGACACCGCTTCCATTCGGGGTGGCTGGCGGCCTGGGTCCCTGCCACCTAGAATCGCGCTGGAGCCGGGATGGAAGGGATGGTGCACCGTCGCTCCCTGCTTGCGGGGCTCTGGGGCCTTGCCGTCGCATCCCGCGCACGCGCGCGGGCGCGTCCACTGGTGGCGGCGGCCTCGGACCTGCGTTATGCGCTGGATGAGGTGGCCGAAGATTTTGCGGCGGCGGGCGGGGTGCGGCCGGAGATCGTCTACGGCTCTTCGGGGCGCTTTCATCAGCAGATCGTCCGGGGTGCCCCCTTCGAACTCTACCTCGCCGCCGATGAGGTCTATGTGCTCGATCTGGCGGAGCGGGGCCTCACCCGCGACCGCGGGCAGCTCTATGCCTTGGGACGGCTCGTGCTGTTCGCACCCGAGGGCTCGCCGGTGGCCGTCGACCCCGCCCTTGAGGGTCTGGCCACAAGCCTTGCCGCGGGGGAGCTGTCACGCTTTGCCATCGCCAATCCCGACCATGCTCCCTACGGGGCGCGGGCGCGCGAGGCCCTCACCGCCCGCGGCCTGTGGGCGCCGATTCAGCCCCATCTGGTGTTCGGCGCCAACGTGGCCGAAGCGGCGCGCTATGTGATCGCGCGCCAGGTGGAGGCGGGGCTATTCGCCCTGTCGCTGGCGCTGGCACCACCGGCGCGCGGGCGCGGCCGCTTTGCGGTGGTGGACGCCCGCCTCCATGCGCCATTGCGTCAGCGGATGGTGCTGCTGCGCGGGGCCTCCGAGGCGGCTGCGGCCTTCTATGATCATCTGACCTCGCCGGCGGCGCGGGTGGTGCTGGCGCGCTACGGTTTCGAGCCGCCACCGGAGGGGTGAGGCGTGGACTGGACCGCCCTCGTCCTCTCGCTGCAGCTGGCGTTGCTCACCTGCCTGCTGCTGGTGCCGGCAGTGCTGTTGCTGGCGCTGGGCCTGCGGCGGCTGCGTCCGGGACCGCGCCGGCTGGTGCAGGCGCTTTTGGCGCTGCCGCTGGTGCTACCGCCCACGGTACTGGGCTACTATCTGCTGCTGGCGCTGGGGCGCACCTCGCCCTTGGGGCAGCTGTGGGAGGACCTCTTCGGCCGCCCCCTGGTGTTTACCTTCGAGGGCATCCTTCTGGCTTCGCTGATCTTCAACCTGCCCTTTGCCGCCCAGCCGCTGATCCGCGGCCTCGAAGCGATCCCGCGCCACCTCAGGGAGGCGGCGTGGCTGTGTGGTTTTTCGCCACTCAAGACCTTCCTTCGGGTGGAATTGCCGCTGTTGCGCCCAGCACTCGCCACCGCGCTGGTGCTGGTGTTCGCCCACACCCTCGGCGAGTTCGGCGTGGTGCTGATGGTGGGTGGTGCGGTGCCGGGTGAGACCCGTACCGCCGCGGTGGCGGTGTTCGATGCCGTCCAGGCGTTCGATGATGTGACCGCCGCGCGCCTGTCGCTGGCGCTGCTGGTGCTGTCCCTCTTCGCCCTGCTGCTGCTGCAGCTGGTGGAACCGCGGCGTGGGTCCCATGGCCGCTGAAGCCCCGGCGCTGGCGGTGGAACTGCAGCAGGCGCGGCCGATCCCGCTGGATGTGCGCTTTTCCCTCGAGCCGGGCGAGCTGCTGGCGCTGGTGGGCCCCTCGGGCAGCGGCAAGACCACCGTGCTGCGGGCCATCGCCGGGCTCGATCCGATCCCCCGGGCGCGGGTGGTGGCGGGTGGCGAGGTGTGGGAGGATACCGCCCGCGGCATCCGTCTGCCGCCCCAGCGCCGGCGGGTGGGCATGGTGTTCCAGGACTATGCCCTGTTTCCCCACATGACCGCACTGGACAATGTGGCGGCGGCGGTGGCGGCGGGTGAGCGCGCGCTGCGGCGGGCGCGCGCGCGCGAGCTCTTGCGGCGGATGCATCTCGAGGGCTTGGAGGGGCGGCTGCCGCACCAGCTCTCCGGCGGCCAGCGGCAGCGGGTGGCGCTCGCCCGCGCCCTTGCCCGCGAGCCGCGGGTGCTGCTGCTGGATGAGCCCTTCTCGGCGGTGGACCAGGTGACCCGCCGGCGGCTGCAGCGCGAGCTGGTGCTGCTGCGTCAGGCGGAGCCGATCCCGACGGTGCTGGTGACCCACGATCTCGAGGAGGCGCTGCGGCTGGCGGATCGGCTGTGCGTCATCCACCACGGCCGCACCCTCCAGAGCGGTCCACCGCGGGAGGTGATCACCCGCCCCCGCTCGGCCGAGGTGGCGCGGCTTGTGGACCTGCCCAACATCTATGAGGGCGAGGTGGTGGGCCATGATGCCGATGCCCGCCTCACCCGGCTGCGCTGGCGCGGCCATCTCTTGGAGGCGCGGCTGCAGCCGGACTTTGCCCCGGGTGTGCGGGTGGACTGGGTGATACCGCCGGGTTTTGTGGTGCTCCACCGGCGCGACCGCCCCTCCCGCGGCGAGCGCGAGAATCCGGTGGGGGGTCCCATCGGCGAGCTCTATGTGCTGGGCGAGCAGGCCCATGTGACCCTGCTGGTGGACGGTGAGGTGCCGCTGGTGTTCACCGTGAGCGCCCATGCCGCCCGCCGCAACGGCCTCGCGGTGGGGGTCCGGGTGCGGGTGTCGCTCCTGGCCGAGGGCATCCACCTCATGGCCCGCCGCGCTCAGGGTGAAGCCCCAGCGCCGGCTCAATAGCGCCGGCGCCGCAGCAGCAGGTAGAAGGCGCCGGCCCCGCCATGTTCCGGCCGGGCCGGGGCGAAGGCTACCACCCGATGGCGCACCGCCGGCGCCTCCAGCCAGCGCGGCAGCAGCTCCCGCAGCACGCCGCCGCGGAGCGTGCCGCGGCCGGTGATCACCAGCACGCAGCGCACCCCCGCCGCCTGCATGCGGGCGAGGAAGCGCTCGAGCGCGAAGAAGGCCTCCTCCCGGGTCATGCCATGGAGGTCGAGGTGGGCCTCCACCGGCAGCCGCCCGCGCCGCAACCGCTGGAAGGTGCGCCGGTCGATCCCTGCCGGGCGTGCGGGGTCGAGGGCGATGGGCCCGGGCTCGGGCCGGCACGGGCGCCGGGCGGCGGTAGCCGGTCGCATGTGGCTCTTGGGTGCAGGCCCACGACGGCGCGCTTCCTCACCCGCAGCCGCCGGCGCCGCGCCGCCGTTGGCAGGATCCTCCGGCGGCTCGGGCCGCAGCGGTCGCACGCTGCGCACCACATGGCGCCACAGCCGCAGTTCCTCTTCGCTGGGCTGCCGCACGTGCGGCCGCGTGCGCGGGTCCCTCATGGATGCTCCAGCCGGTCCACAAGCAGGATCAGGAGCCGCTTCGGTCCGTGCGCCCCCATGGTCAGCCGCAGGCCGATGTCGGCGGTGCGCGAGGGGCCGGTGATGAAGTTGACGGAACGCGGCGGCGTGCCGAAACGCTCCCGGATGCGCTGCCAGCTCTCCTCATAAGATCCATCGAGGCGCGCCCGGGGCAAGAGGACGATGGAGGTCTCCGGCAGATAGGCAAGCATGGTGGGGCGCTCGGGCGAGGAGGCCAGCACCAGCGTGCCGGTCTCGGCCACCCCGGCATCCGCCACCGTCACCCCCACGGGATCGTCCGCACCGGCGGTGCCGTACCGCACCTCCACCAGCGCCAGGCGCTCGAAGCCGGCCGCCTGCAGCAGCGGATCGGGCGCCACCACCAGCCGCTTGGGCAGATTGTGAAAGCGCAGATAGCGCAGCACCGCGCTTGCCACCTCCTCGAGCCCCGCGACCCGCTCCACCTCACTGCCCACCGCCCTGGCCATGCGCATGAACAGAGCCACACGCGCCTCGCCCGCCACCTGCGCGCGTGCAGGAATCGGACCCGGCGGCGGTGCCGGCGGCGTCTCCGCCCCCTCGCGGCCGAGGCGCTGGCGCAGGCGCGCCAGCAGTCGTGCAAGCCTCTCCCCACTCACCGCCGTCGCTCCAGACTTGCGAGGAAGGTGGGGCCTTCGGGGGCGGGCAGATCACGCGCCCGGGTCCAGCCGCCGGCAAGCGGCAGCCGGCGCAGGCGACGGCGGCGACCGCCGAGGGCCGCCAGCAGCCGCACCCCGAGCCCGAACAGCCGGCGGTAGAGGCGCGGATGGCGCGCAAGCCACGCCCACAGCCGCAGGCCCGCCCGCTGGTGGAGGGGTGCAAGCCGGCGGCGGAACGCCTCCTCGCGCCAGACGCGCATGAGATCCGGCAGCGGAATGCGCACGGGACACACGTCCGCACAACGGCCGCAGAAGGTGGAGGCCTCCGGCAGCGGATAGGTCCGGTCGATGCCGGCCAGGGCCGGGGTCAGCACCGCCCCCATGGGCCCCACATAGGTCCAGCCGTAGGCATGGCCGCCCACGGCGAGATAGACCGGACAGTGGTTCATGCAGGCGCTGCAGCGGATGCAGCGCAGCATCGGCTGCAGGCGCGAGCCCAGCATGGCGCTGCGGCCATTGTCCACCAGCACGATGTGCATCGCCTCGGGCCCGTCGCGATCATCCGCCCGCCGCGGCCCGGTGAGCACCGTGGTGTAGGTGGCGAACTCCTGGCCGGTGGCGGAGCGTGCCAAGAGACGCAGCAGGGTGAAGGCGTGCTCCATGGTGGGGACCAGTTTCTCGATACTGGTCACCACGATGTGGAGCGGCGGCAGGCCCTGGGTGAGCTCGGCATTGCCCTCATTGGTGACGGTAATCACCGAGCCGGTCTCCGCCACCAGAAAGTTGGCGCCGGTGATCCCCGCCTCGGCCTCGAGATAGGCCTGGCGCAGCACCCGCCGCGCCTGCGCCACCAGCCGCTTGGGATCGTGTTCTTCGGGCTCGCCGTGGGCGGCGGCGAACAGGCGGGCGATGCGCTCTTCGGTCATGTGCACCGCCGGCCCGATGAGATGCGACGGCGGCTCGTTGGCGAGCTGTATGATGTATTCGCCGAGATCCGTCTCCACCCGGCGGATGCCGGCGGCCTCCAGCGCCTCGGCAAGCGCCACCTCCTCCGCCACCATGCTCTTGCTCTTGGTGACGCGGCGCACGCCGTGGGCCTGCAGCAGCTCCAGCACCAGCCGGCGGGCCTCGCCGGCGGTGGCGGCGATGTGGACCTTAGCACCGGCCGCCTGCGCCCGTTCGACGAAGCGTTCGAGATAGTGGTCCAGGTGCTGCAGCACATGGTCGCGGATGGCCTCACCCGCGCGCCGCAGCGCCTCGAACTCGGGCAGCGCCGCCACCGCCTGCGCCCGGCGGCTCTGGAAGTTCTGGCGCAGCCGCGCGAGCGCCCGCTGGAGCTCGGCATCCGCCAGCGCCCGGCGCGCCGCCTGGTGGAAGGCGAGGGAGGCGACTTCCATGGCCTTAGGCCCCCTCGCCGCCGATGGGGGGCGCCTCGAGCCGACCCGCCAGCACCTCGGCCACGTGGCGCACGTCCACCCGGCTGCCGCGGCGCCGCAGCCGGCCGGCGATGTTGAGCAGGCAGCCGAGATCGCCCGCGAGCAGAAGCTCTGCACCGCTGGCCTCCACCTCGGCCGCCTTGTCGTCTACCATGCGCGCGGAGATCTCGGGATATTTCACGCAGAAGGTGCCGCCGAAACCGCAGCATTCGTCACGGCCGGGAAGTTCCACCAGCTCCAGCCCCTCGAGGCTGCAAAGAAGCTGTCGCGGCTCCTCGCGGATGCCGAGCTCGCGCAGGCCCGAACAGGAATCGTGATAGGCCACGCGTCGGCGCAGCTGCCCCTCGAGCCGTTCCACCCCCGCCACCCGCACGAGGAAACTCACGAGCTCGTGGACCTTGCCGGCGAAGGTGCGGGCGCGTTCGGCCCAGGCGGGATCGGCGGCCAGCAGTCGCGGATAGTGGACCCGCAGCATGCCGGCGCAGGAGCCCGAGGGCGCCACCACCCAGTCGAACGGTTCGAACAGGGCGATGGTGCGGCGCGCGAGTTCGGCGGCATCGGCCGCATCGCCGCTGTTGTAGGCGGGCTGGCCGCAGCAGGTCTGCGCCCGTGGCACCTCCACCACATAGCCGGCGCGCTCCAAGAGTTCGAGCGCGGCAAAGCCAACGCTGGGCCGCCAGAGATCCACGAGACAGGTGGCGAAGAGGCCGACACGTCCCCGACTCACGCGCCGCACTCCCCCGAAAGCCGGCGGGAGCCTAGGGCGCCGCCGACGCCGCGACAAGCCGAGGGGCGTGTCCGGCGCGGACGGGTGCCTGCCCTCTCACCGCTGCCGGATGGTGGGCCTCAGGCGGCCACCGGGGCGCTGTGGGCGGCGTCGGCGGATGGGCGCAGATACCAGGGCCAATCGTCCACCTCCAGCACTTCCGCCGCGCCCAGGCCGTTGAAGCGGGTTGCGAGCGCGCGGGTATAGGCGCCGGCCATGCCCACTTCGAGCCAGTCGCCCTCGGCCACATCCGCCGGCAGCCAGTGGGGCCCGGGCATGGCATCGATGGAATCACAGGTGGGGCCGAAGAGATCAAAGCCCACCTCGGGGCGCACCTCAATCAGACCATCGCGGATGCGCGCCAGCGGAAAGCACGGCCCCAGCCAGCGCAGTTCGGCGAGGCTGCCATAGATGCCGTCATTGAGGTAGAGCCGCTGTCCGCGCCGCTGTTCCACCCGCACGAGGATGGATGCCCCCTCGGCCACCAAAAGCCGCCCCGGCTCGCAGGCAAGCGCGATCTCGCCGAAGGCGGCCGCTACTGCCTGGCGGATTTCCCCGACGAACGCCGCAAACGGTGGCTCATCGCCGCGATAGGAAGCGGGAAAGCCGCCGCCCACATCGAGATGGTCAACCCCGCCGGCGGCCCGGGCCACCTCGCCCGCAAGCGCGATCGCCCGGGTGAAGGCCCCGGGGTCGAGGCACTGGGAGCCCACATGGAAGGTGAGCCCGAGCCGCCGGGCACGCGGCCGCGCCTGCCGCAGAAGGTCCACCGCCTCTGCGGGGGCCGCGCCGAACTTGCCCGAAAGAGCCAAAAGCGCCCCCTCGTTGGAGACCGCAAGCCGCACCACCAGCTCGAGATCGCGCGCGCCGCCGGTGGCCGCCTCGATCTTGGCGAGCTCGCTCGGGTGATCCAGGGCGAATCGGCGCACCCCGTGGTGGTGGTAGGCCTCGGCGATGGCGGCTTTGGGCTTGACCGGATGCATGAAGGCGACGGTCACCTCCGGACCGAACAGCCGGCGGATGCGCCGCACCTCCTCGATGGAGGCCACATCGAAGCCGCGCACGCCGCCCCGCACCAGGGCCCGCAGCACCCGTTCGTCGTCGTGGCATTTGACGGCATAGAGCACCTCGCCGGGAAAGGCCGCCACCACGGCCTGCGCGCGCCGACGCAGCACCTCGGGGCGGATCAGCACCACCGGCAGGGCGGAGGATGCGCGGGAGAGCAGCGCCGCGGCGCTGCCGGGGATACGAGCCATACCGACCTCCCAACCCGGATAAAGTCGAGATCATCGGTCGGCCGCAGCCGCGGCATGCCGCGTTGCCTTGGCCGGACGAGCCCGCGCATATGGAAAGCGGTACAAGAATGTAAAGCCCCTCGGGGTGCGACCGAATGGGCACGCTTGTTTATTTGACCGCCAGCACCGGACAGGGGGCAAGCTGCAGCAGCTTGTGGGAGACGCTTCCCAGCAGGAGGGCCTGGAGCTCACCATGTCCGCGGCTGCCGCAGGCCACCAGATCGACCCCGCGACGGGCGATCTCCTCCAGGATCCGATCGGCCGGCTCGCCCTCGAGCGCCACCTTGTGGACCCGCATCACCCCGCGCTCGTGGGCGAGGGCGGCGGCATCATCCAGGAACTTCTCGGCGAGGGCTGCGATGATGCGCATGTCCTCGCTGGCCTCGACCGGCAGCTCGATGTAGCTGGTGGGAACCACGCGCCGGCTCTGCGGTTCCACCAGATGCTCGATCTCGGCCATGCGCCGCAGCGAATCCGGCAGTCGGCGGAAGGTCATGACGTGGCACGCCACGAGCTCGGCCTCAAAGCGCGCGGCGATGTCAGCCGCAAGCGCCACCGCCCGGGTCGACGGCTCCGAACCGTCCACGGCCGCCAGCACGGTGCGGATCATCCCTCGTCTCCCTCTCCTCCCCCGGACCGGGACGAGGCTAACCAGCCCGGCTGGCGCCGGCAAGCCGGCGTGGCCCATGGGTCACGCCGGCGGTTGACCCGCCCTCGACCACCCGGCACCCTCGCCACGCCGGGAATAGCGGGGCCCCGTACTGCGTCCTGCCGATGCGGTCGATCTGGTTGGCGTCCGCCTCGGGCCCCGGTGTCGCGCCCGGTCATCGGTTCCGTCGCCGGAGGGGAAGGGGGTGAAACCGCCGTCGAAGCGCATCCGCCGTGAAGAGAGTGTGGGCGAGCCGGCCGCGGCGCCGGAGCGCACCCACGGCAACCGCCGGATCGACCGGGAGATGGTGGGCCACATCGCCGCGCTGCGCCGCTATGCGCTCTTGCTGGTGGGCGATCCCCACGATGCCGACGACCTGGTGCAGGAGGCCCTCGCCCGTGTGCTCGCGCGGACACGCAGCTGGACGCGGGTGCGGGATGTGAGGTCATACTTGTTTACGACCCTGCACCATGTGTTCATAGATGCGATGCGGCGACGGCGTCACCTCAGCCAGACGGTGGAGGTGGACGCCATCGTCGATCGCCTGGCGGTACCGGCGGGACAGCTCGACCGGCTGCTGTGGCGGGATTTCGTGCGGGCGCTCGCCACCATCCCGGCGGAGCAGCGCGAGGTGGTGCTGCTCGTGGGGGTGGAGGGCATGAGCTATGCCGAGGCGGCGCGGGTGCTGGAGGTGCCCATCGGCACCGTGATGTCGCGCCTCTCGCGCGGGCGCGAGGCCCTGAGGCGGCTCACCCAACGGGGGGCGCCGGTGCGCCTGCGCGTGGTCCAACGGATGCAGGGAGAGGACCCGTGAACCGGAGCGAGTCCGGCCCGAGTTTCCCGGTGGATGAGGCCACGCTGGTGGCCTATGCCGACGGCGCCCTGAGGGGCAGCGCCCGGCGCCGGGTGGAATCGCTGGTGCGGCGCGAGCCCGCGGTGGCGGCGCGGGCGGCGGTCTATCGCGAGCAGCGCCGGCGCCTTGCGGGTCTGCGTACCGCTCTGCCCATGGAGGACTCCCTCGACTTCCATCCGGAACTGGTGGCGGCGGTGGCCGCGCGCATGCGGCGTCATCGGCGCACCCGCCGGCTCGCGGCGGCAGCCGTGGTGGTGCTGGGGCTGGTGGGCGCCCTCTGGCCGCTGCAGCGGATCCTGGGGCCGTGGTGGCCCGATGGCGAACGCGCGTCTCCCGAGCCAGCGATCGCCCTCGCCGAAGCGCGTTTTCCGCGACCGGACCTGAGCGCCTTCGGGCTGCGGCTGGTGGCCGAGGCCAATCTGCCGCGCGCCCCGGTCCCCGCCATCCGGCTGGTCTATGAAGACGCTCGCGGCACGCCGGTCTATCTGGTGTTCGGCGTGGTCGGCGAGCGCGAGGCCGAGGCCCTGGGGGCGGTGCCCGAGGGCTATGTGGCGCTGGAATGGCGCCGCGGCGCACTGCTGCTGGCGCTGGTGGCCCCGAGTGGCCAGCCCTGGGTGGATGAAGTGGTGCAGGCGGTGGAACAGAGCCTGCCCGCCGACGAACCGCCGCCACCGCCTGCGGTGGTACCGGCCGCCGGTGGTCAGGGCCCAGGTCCGCTGGACCCGCCCGGGCCCGCGAACCCGACCCTCTGAGCCCTGCG
The DNA here is from genome assembly GCA_015490605.1 of Rhodospirillales bacterium. Lineage (GTDB taxonomy): Bacteria > Pseudomonadota > Alphaproteobacteria > Geminicoccales > Geminicoccaceae > HRBIN39. The sequence goes on along the minus strand of WFXL01000038.1, from coordinate 9,339 downwards.
GCGGCGCTGCAACGCTTGCAATTTCCCGCCATCCTCCCGGCCGCTCGCCTTCCGGTGGCGCGCGGCTGCACCTATCTACGGGATGTGGTTGAACCGAGCAGGGGAGGAGGTGGACGATGGCCTTGAAGGATCTGCTGGTGCTCATCGATGCCAGCGAGGCCTCGGTGAAGCGCTTCGACTTCGCCCTCCAGCTGGCGGATGCCGAGGATGCCCACCTCACTGCCCTGCTGCTGGTGGCCGAACCCTACATCCCCGCATCCGTCGGGGTGAACATTCCGGCCGACGTGCTGGCCCAGCAGCGCGCCCGGGCCGAGGAGGAGGCGCGGGCGCTGATCGACCGCTATGACGCCCATGCCGGCAGGTTCGGCCGGCCGGTGGAATTCCGCCACGAGATCGCACCGGTGGACCGGCTGCCCGTGATCTTCACCCGTCATGCCCGCCACGCCGATCTGGCGGTGGTGGGTCAGCCCGATCCGGAGGCCGAAGGGATCGACCAGGCGCTTTTGGCGGAAGCCGCCTTCATGCACTCGGGCCGGCCGGCCATCGTCGTCCCCTACATCGGCTTTCGCGAATCACCCCCCAAGACCATCATGTGCTGCTGGGACGGCTCGCGCGAAGCCGCCCGGGCCATCAATGATGCCTTGCCGCTTCTGGTAAGGGCTGACCGGGTGCTGATGGTGACGGTGGATGCCGAGAAGCTGGGCGGGCGCGTGGGGCCCATCGCCGGCGCCGACATGGCGGCCCATCTCGCCCACCATGGCGTCGAGGTGGAGGTCAAGGATCTGGAGAGTGGCGGGCTCGATGTCGCCGATGTGATCCTCTCGGCGGCGGCGGACGAAGGTGTCGATCTGATCGCGATGGGCGGCTACGGCCACTCGCGTCTTCGCGAGATCGTCTTCGGCGGGGTCACCCAGCACATCATGGAACACATGACGGTGCCGGTGCTGTTCTCCCACTGACACCCACCCCCCGCAACGCCGGCGGCCGCCTGCGGGCGGCCGCCTGTCATTTGTGCGGCAGGGTGAGGGATACGGCCCTAGACGTCGAGGTTGGTGACCTCGAGGGCGTGTTCCTCGATGAACTCGCGCCGCGGCTCCACCCGGTCTCCCATGAGGGTGGAGAACAGCTCATCAGCCTCATCCGCGTGCGCGATCTCCACCTTGAGCAGCACCCGCCGGGCCGGATCCAGGGTGGTCTCCCACAGCTGTTCCGGGTTCATCTCGCCGAGGCCCTTGTAGCGCTGGATGGTGAGCCCCCGTCGGCCCCACGCTAGCAGCGCCTCCACCAGCTGCACCGGCCCCTGCACCGGTTCCTCCCGCTGGCCGGTGCGCAGCACCGCCCCGGCAAGCGCGCCGAAGGGCCGCACCAGCTCCGCCAGCCGGCGGCCCTCGGAGCTGCGCAGCAGCACCGCATCCACCTGGAACCGCCGCACCCGCTCCTCGCCCGTCACCTGCTCCAGCTCCAGTCGCTGCTGGCCATCGCGCACCCGCCAGGTGGCGGCGGGATCGAGCCGGGCGAGCGCGGCCGCCACCCGCTGCGGCAGCTCCCGCTCCTCGGCCGCCACCTCGAAGGGGTGTTCGGAAAAGGCGCGGGCCAGCGCCAGGGCCTCCACCACCACCGGCGGCAGCCGCCGTGCCAGCTGATGGATGAGGCGGCGGCCGCGGGCGGCGCGCTCGGCCAGCACTGCCAGCTCGCGGCCGGCCAGCTCGCGGCCGTCGGGAGCCACAAGCCGCGCCTCCTCCAGCGCCGCCTCCAGCAGGAAGGCCTCGAGCGCCTGGTCATCCTTGAGGTAGCGCTCGCGGTTGCCGCGCTTGACGCGGTAGAGCGGCGGCTGGGCGATATAGAGATGGCCGCGTTCGATGATCTCCGGCAGATGACGGTAGAAGAAGGTCAGCAGCAGCGTGCGGATGTGGGCGCCATCCACATCGGCATCGGTCATGATGACGATGCGGTGATAGCGCAGCTTGGAGATGTCGAAGTCGTCGCGCACGCCGGTGCCGAGGGCGGTGATGAGCGTGCCGATCTCCTGGCTCGAGAGCACCCGGTCGAGACGGGCGCGCTCCACATTGAGGATCTTGCCCCGCAGCGGCAGAATCGCCTGGAAGCTGCGATCGCGCCCCTGCTTGGCCGAGCCGCCGGCGGAGTCGCCCTCGACGATGAAGAGTTCCGCCCGCCGGGGGTCGCGCTCCTGACAGTCGGCCAGCTTGCCCGGAAGATTGGCCACATCGAGAGGACTCTTGCGGCGGGTGAGCTCGCGGGCGCGGCGTGCCGCCTCGCGGGCGGTGGCCGCTTCCACCACCTTGGCCACCACCGCCCGGGCCTCCTGCGGGTGCTCCTCGAACCAGCGGGCGAGCCCCTCGGCCACCACCGTCTGGACCACCGGCGTGACCTCCGAGGAGACCAGCTTCTCCTTGGTCTGGGAGCTGAACTTGGGATCCGGCATCTTGACCGCTAGCACGCAGGTGAGCCCCTCGCGCATGTCGTCGCCGACGAGCTGCACCTTGGCGCGCTTTAGCAGGCCGGTCTCCTCGGCATAGCGATTGAGGGTGCGGGTGAGGGCGCTGCGGAAGCCCTGGAGATGGCTGCCGCCGTCGCGCTGGGGGATGTTGTTGGTGAAGCAGAGACAGGTCTCGTGGTAGGAGTCGGTCCACTCCAGCGCACATTCCACCAAGATGCCATCGCGCTCGCCGCGGATGGCGATGGGCGGCTGGAACAGCGGGTTACGGGCACGGTCGAGAAAGCGCACGAAGGCCTCGAGCCCGCCCTCATAGTGGAAGGTCTGCTCCCATGGCTCCTCGCCGCGCAGGTCCCGCAGCACGATCACCACGCCGGCGTTGAGGAAGGCCAGCTCGCGCAGGCGGTGTTCCAGCACCTCGCGCTTGAACTCGGTGTTGGCAAAAATCTCGATGGAGGGCTGGAAGGACACCTGGGTGCCACGGCGGCCGCGGGCGGGGCCGACGCGCTCGAGCGGCACCACCACCTGGCCGCCGTCCTCAAAGCGCATGTACCATTCATGGCCATCGCGCCAGATGCGCAGCTCCAGCCAGTCGGAGAGGGCGTTGACCACCGACACGCCGACGCCATGGAGCCCGCCCGAGACCTTGTAGGCATTGTGGTTGAACTTGCCGCCCGCATGCAGCCGGGTCATGATCAGCTCGGCCGCCGGCACGCCATACTCTTCGTGGATGTCCACCGGAATGCCGCGGCCATCATCGGTGACGGTGACCGAGCCGTCCTCCTCGAGGGTCACCTCCACCCGGGTGGCATAGCCGGCGAGCGCCTCATCGATGGCATTGTCCACCACCTCGAACACCATGTGGTGGAGGCCGGAGCCGTCGTCGGTATCGCCGATATACATGCCGGGGCGGCGGCGGACCGCCTCGAGCCCCTCCAGCACCTGGATGGCGGTGGCATCATAGCGTTCGCCGCCGACGTCCGTGCGGATGTCGTTCATGCCTCTTCCAGCCTCGCTGCCTCGATGTGGAGGAAACGCGCGCATCCCTCGAGCGGGGCGAAGGGCGCGCGGTCGGTGCCGGTGAACCAGGCCTGACAGCCCAGCTCCACCACCGCCTCGGCCAGCGCCCGCCGGCGCGCGCCGTCGAGATGGGCCATGGCCTCATCCAGCAGCACCAGCGGCAGCACCCCCCGCCAGGCCCGCGCCAGGCGGATCTCCGCCAGCAGCAGCGCGCACAGCATCGCCTTCTGGCGCCCGGTGGAGGCCCGCGCCGCCGGCTCGCCGGTATCGCCCGCCCGCACCACCAGATCGCTGCGGTGCGGTCCGAGGCTGGTGCGGCCGAGCTCGGCATCCCGCCGGCGCAGCTCGGCCAGGCGGCGCGCATAGTGCTCCTCCGCCTCGAGCGCGCGCATGGCCGCCACCTCCCTCTCGAGCTCGCCCTCGATGGCCAGCTCCAGCGCGGGAAAGCCCATCACCGGCCGTGCCAGCTCGGCCGCCAGCCCGGCCACCGCCTGCCGCCGGGCGGCCAGGATCGCCACCGCATCGGCCGCGATCCGCCGCTCCACCACCTGCAGCCAGGCCGGATCCGGCCGCGGCAGCGCCAACAGCCGCCGGCGCTCCCGCAACCCCCGCTCAAACGCCGCCACCCGCCGGCCGTGGCCCGGGTCCACCGCCAGGGTGAGCCGGTCCAAAAGCCGCCGGCGCGCCGCCGCACCCTCGACGAACAGCCGGTCCATGGCCGGCGTCGCCCACACCACCGCCGCCACCTCGGCGAGGGCGGCGGAGCCGGCGAGCACCCGCCCGTCGAGCTCGATCCGCCGCCGCCCCTCCTCGGGCCGGTGGCGGATCCGCACCTCATGCGGCCCGTCGATGCCCGCAAGGCGTGCGGCGATGCGGAAGGGGCCGCCGCCGCGGCGGTCCATCTCCGCCAGGCGCGCCCCCCGCAGCCCCCGGCCCGGCGCCAGCAGCGACAGCGCCTCCAGCAGATTGGTCTTGCCGCCGCCATTGGGGCCGAACAGCACCACCGGCCTTTCATCGGTCTCCAGCACCAGGCGCCGGTAGTTGCGGAACTGCCCGAGTTCGAGACGGTGGACGGCGAGGGCGCGACGTTCCGACGCCGAGCCGGCGGCGTGGTCGAACGCGATCGCCATCAGACCCGCATGGGCATGAGCACGTAGAGCACGCTGGGATCCTCCGGGTCGCGCAGGAGCACCGGCGCCGCCGCCATGGTCATCTCCATGCGCACCCGCTCACCCTCGATCTCGCCGAGGATGTCCAAGATGTAGCGCGCGTTGAAGCCGATTTCCAGCGGCTCGCCCTCGTATTCCACATCGAGCTCGTCGCTCGCGCGGCCGCTCTCGCTGCTCACCGCCGAGACCAGCACCGTGGAGGATGAAAACGCCAGCTTGACGGCCCGCAGTCGTTCGGTGGCGATGGTGCTGACGAGATCGACCGCCTTGGCGAAATCCTTGGTGGCCAACAGGGCGATCTTGTCGTTCTGTTTGGGAATCACCCGCTCATAGTCGGGAAACTGGCCGTCGATCAGCCGCGAGATCAGCACCCGGCCATCCGCCTCCAGCCGGATGCGGCTGTTGGAGACGGCCAGCGCCACCTCGCCCTCGCACTCCTCCAGAAGCTTGCGCATCTCCGCCACCGCCTTGCGCGGGACGATGATGCCGGGCATGGCCTCGGCCCCAGCCGGCAGCGGCACCTCCACCCGGGCGAGCCGATGGCCATCGGTGGCCACCGCCCGCAGCACGCTGGTGGCGCCCTCCACCAGCGGGTGGAAGTGGATGCCGTTCAGATAATAGCGCGTCTCCTCGGTGGAGATGGCAAAGCGCACCTTGTCGATGGCGCGGGCGAGCTCGGCCGCGGCGATGGCAAAGCGGATGTCGAAGGACTCCTCGCCGGTGGTGGGAAACTCCTCCGGCGGCAGGGTCGGGAGTTCGGAGGTGAAACGACCGGCACGGATGGCCAGCATGCTGCCGCCCGGCTCCTGCTCGAGCTCGATCTGCTCGTCCGAAAGCTTGCGCACCAGCTCGAACAGCAGATGGGCCGGGGCGGTGGTGGTTCCCGGGCGCAGCACTTCGGCGGCATCGCGGATCGCCAGCGCCTGGTCGAGGTCGGTGGCTGTGAGCGCCAGCTCACCCTCGCCGGCATCGAGCCGGACGTTGGCGAGGATCGGGATGGTGGTGCGCCGTTCGACGACGTTCTGGACGTGGGAGAGGGACTTGAGCAGGGTGCTGCGCTCGATCCGAAGCCTCATCACGGGTCCTCTGTCGCCAGGTTGCGCGGCCGCCGGCGGGCCCTTCGGGGCCCCGCCTTCCCGTCGGGGCGCGCACGCTAGCAGAATTCACGCCGCCCGTCGAAGGGGGAGGTGCCGCCCCTCAGCCCTGCAGCCGGCGCATCAGCACCTCGAGGTCCTCGCGGATCTGCGGGTCCTCCTGCCGCAGCCGCTCAATGGTGCGGATGGCGTGCATCACCGTGGTGTGGTCGCGACCGCCGAACTTGCGGCCGATCTCCGGCAGTGAGCGGGTGGTGAGCTGCTTGCAGAGATACATGGCCACCTGGCGTGGGCGCGCGACCGAGCGCGAGCGGCGTGCTGATGCCATGTCGGCCAGCTTAAGGCCGTAGTGTTCCACCACCGCCCGCTGGATCTCGTCGATGGTGATGCGCCGTTCGCTCGCCCTCAGCAGGTCCTGCAGCGCCTCCTGGCACATGGCCACGGTCATGGGCCGGCCGCTGAAGCGGGAGGCGTGGACCACCCGGTTGAGGGCGCCCTCGAGCTCGCGCACATTGCTGGTGATCTTGGCGGCGAGGAACTCCATCACTTCCCGCGGGACCGCCACCCCCATCTGTTCCGCCTTGGCCTCGAGGATGCCGAGGCGCAGCTCGTAGGTGGTGGGGTGGATGTCGGCCACCAGCCCCCAGGAAAGGCGTGAGCGGATGCGCTCCTCAAGACCCGAAAGGTCAGCCGGGCTGCGGTCGGCGGAAATCACGATTTGACGGCCGCGCTCGATGAGGGCGTTGAAGGTGTGGAAGAACTCCTCCTGGGTGCTGTCCTTGCCGCTGATGAATTGGACATCGTCCACCATCAGCACGTCGACGGAGCGGAACAGCTCCTTGAACTGCATCGTCTCCTTCGCCCTCAGGGCGCGGACGAACTGATACATGAACTTCTCCGCCGACAGATAGATCACCCGCCGGTGTGGCGAGCGCTGGCGGATGCGCCAGCCGATGGCGTGCATCAGATGGGTTTTGCCCAGCCCCACGCCGCCATAGAGGAACAGTGGGTTGAAGGGGGGCACATCCGACATGGCCACGCGCTCGGCGGCGGCAAAGGCGAACTCGTTGGGCTTGCCCACCACGAAGCTCTCGAAGGTAAAGCGCGGATCGAGCCGTGCTCCCAGCTCCTCGAGCTCGTCCAGGGGCGGCTCGTCGACAGCGGGTGCTGCTGCAGCCGTGCGCGCGGTGGCCGGCGTGCAGGGTGCGGGTGCCGGGCGGCCGGCGCGGGGGCGCGGTGGCCGCACCGTGAGGGCGATGGAGCGGACTGCCGGATTGACCTCGCTCCAGAGGGAGCGGATGCGGTCGGCATAGTGGGAGACGATCCAGTCGCGCATGAACTGGGTGGGCACGGCGAGGATCAGCTTGTCGCCGTCGAGCCCCTCCACCTCCAGGGGCCGCAGCCAGGTGCGGAAGGCCATCTCGCCGAACTCCCCGCGCAGCGCCTCGCGCACCCGTTCCCACTGTTCGCGAAGTCGGCTCGACGACGGCACCATCCCTGCCTCGGCATACACCGGCGCGTCCTCCTGTCGGCGACGAAACACTCCCTGCCGCCCCGCACACCCTGCGGGGTGGAGTGGCAACCCCCGTTGTCGCGGTCGTCCGGCGGGACCCGTTCGGTCACGCCCCTCCGTCGTTCACTCTACCACGGCGGTGGCGTTCCTGCACGCGGACCATGATCCGCGGCGGCGACTCGACGCACAGGGTAAAGTGCTACGGAGCTGGCCACTTTCTTGGATCCCCCAGTCCCCTCCGGCACCCGCGAAGGCTAATCGCCCCCTGCACGGGGGACAAGGGGATCGAAGCGCGAACGCTCGCTTTCACCCTATGGTTGAATTCAACAAGGGGCCGCGCAAGCGCCCGCGCAAAGGGGCCGCCTCAGGGCGGCCCCCGACAGACCAGCGGCGCCCCGCTCAGCCCGCCGGCTGGGCGGCGGCCTCCTTGAGGGCCTTCACCTTCTTCGCCAGACGCGAGATCTTGCGGGCGGCGGTGTTGATGTGCAGCACGCCCTTGGTAACACCCCGCCGGAGCTCGGACTCGGCCCGCACGAAGGCTTCGCGCGCGGCTTCATAATCGCCCCGCGCGATCGCCTCCTCCACCTTGCGCACGAAGGTGCGGATGCGGCTCCGGCGCGACTTGTTGCGGAGCGTCCGCTTGATGGTCTGTCGGACGCGTTTCTTGGCGGACAGGGAGTGTGCCACGGATCCCCTCTTCCGGTTGGGCGAACGCACATGGTACCCCGCAGGCGCGAACCCGCGGGGTGCGGCTTCCATCTAGGACGGCTCAGCGGTTTTTGAAGTCCGGCTTGCGCTTCTCGGCAAAGGCCGTCATCCCCTCGCGCCGGTCCTCGGTGGCGAAGGTGGCATAGAACAGCCGCCGCTCGAACCGCAGCCCCTCGGCCAGGGTGGTCTCGAAGGCGCGGTTGACCGCTTCCTTGGCCATCTGCACCGCCGGCTGCGACTTGGCGGCGATCTCCTCGGCCAGCTTGAGCGCCTCCTCCATGAGCTTCTCGGTGGGCACCACCCGTGCCACCAGATTGTAGCGCTCGGCCTCTTCGGCGCTCATCATGCGGCCGGTGAGGATCATCTCCATGGCCTTGGCCTTGCCCACCGCGCGGGTGAGCCGCTGGGTGCCGCCGGCGCCGGGAATGGTGCCGAGATTGATCTCCGGCTGGCCGAAGCGGGCGTTCTCGGCGGCGATGATGATGTCGCACATCATGGCAAGCTCACAACCGCCGCCCAGCGCATAGCCGGCCACCGCCGCGATCAGCGGCTTCTTGCGCTCGGCCACCTTCTGCCAGGGCGCGATGAAATCGCGCTTGAAGGCACCCATGAAGTCGAGTTCCATCATCTCCTTGATGTCGGCCCCGGCGGCGAAGGCCTTCTCGCTGCCGGTGAGCACCACCACCGCGATCGCATCATCGGCCTCGAACTCGTCCAGCGCCTGGTTGAGCTCGCGGATGAGCTGGCTGTTGAGCGCGTTGAGCTGTTTGGGACGATTGAGCGTCACGATGCCGACGGCACCGCGACGGTCGACGAGAATGGTCTCGTAGGCCATCGCAACCTCCGTTCCCTCGTCCTCCGGACGGCACCGCGCTGGCCCCGCCCGCGGACGGCCCGGGGCTATAGCGCCGCCGTGGCCGCGGGAAAACACCCTTCAGCGCCGCTGACAGCGCCGACACAGGAAGGTGGAGCGGTTGCCGGTGATGATGCGCACCACCGGCGCCCCGCAGCGCGGGCACGGCGCGCCTTCGCGATCATAGACGCGAAAGGCGTTCTGGAAGTTCCCCAGACGCCCATCGGCCGCGACATAGTCGCGCAAGCTCGAACCCCCCGCAGCGATAGCCGCCTCCAGCACCTGGCGGATGGCCTCCACCAGCCGCAGCCGCCGCCCGGGCCCGAGCCGCCCGGCCGGCGTCAGGGGATGGATGCGGGCCAGAAACAGCGCCTCACAGGCGTAGATGTTGCCGAGCCCGGCCACGATCCGCTGGTCCGACAGCGCCTCCTTGATGGGCCGCACCCGCCCGGCCAGCGCCCGACCGAGCCGCTCGGCATCGAAGCCCGGCGCCAGCGGCTCGGGGCCCAAGCCGGCAAGGCGCGGAT
>WFXL01000037.1 GCA_015490605.1 Rhodospirillales bacterium | reverse complement strand
GTCGCACGGGATGGTGTGACCGCCCACACGGTGGGAGGATCCGCAAAGGACGGGGCCGGGCGGCGGGCCCGGCCCCGCTCGGTCACGGCAGAGCCACCGCGCTACATCTTCATATCACCGCCCATGGGCATGCCACCTTCCTCAACCGCGGCCATGAGCATGCCCATCATGCCCAGCTGCATGTGGTAGGGGAACATGCACATGAACATCCACATGCCGGGCTTGTCCGCCCGCACCACCATCACCATGCGCTCGCCCGGCAGCAGGAAGCTCTGTTCCGCCACCGCCTCATGTTCGGTGAGGTTCCAGTCGGCGCGGGCAAGCCGGTAGTTCACCCCCTTCATGGCGGCATCGGCCATGATCATGAATTCGTGGGGGATGTTGCCGGTATTCTCGATCACCAGCGCCACCGTCTCGCCGGCCTTGAGCTGCACCCGGCCGGGGTCGAAACCCCACTCCTCCATGGCGAGCTCAATGGTGCGGTCCAGCTGGAGCGTGGCGAGCTTGTCGCGCACCTCGCCCTCACGCCCCTGCAGCAACACCGCGAGCCCCTCGCCGGCCCCTTCCGGCACGCGGGCGGCATCTTCCGCCGGGATCTCGAACACCTCGTGCTCCAGCTCTTCATCCTCCACATAATGGTCGGGCTTGGGCACGAGCCCGCGCTCGACGAAGGCACCGACGAAGCTCGTCGGACTCGCCTGATAGGGGGCGGGGGATGCCGGCAGCGCCAGATACCACGCCACCACCAGCAACACCACGGTGAAACCGAGCCAGACGCGCAGGATCATGGTCACTCTCCCGCCGCCGGAACCGCCTCGGGACGCGCCGCCTCGGCCGCGGGCTTGATGGCCCACGGATCCCGGGTCACCACCTCACCGCGGCGATAGCTCCACAGGAGGTTCCAGGCCAGCACCACGAAACCCAGGCCCACCAGGGTCACGCTGACGGTGAGCCAGAACTGCAGCGAGCTCCACAGGGGGATGGGCAGATAGTCCACCACCCACCGCGGGAAGAAGGCATAGCCGAGGGCGTACATGGTCATCACCTGGCCGAAGATGCCCACCTGCCACAGCCAGAAGTGCAGGTTGGCGAGGCGCTGGTTGTACATCCGTCCCGTGAAGTATGGATAGAGGTAATATAGCGCTGCCATTCCCACCTGCGCGCAGAACCCGAGGAACATGGCATGGAAGTGCCCCGGGATCCAATAGGTATTATGAATGAACTCCGTATTGATGGCGATCTGGGCGTTGATATATCCAACCACGCCGCCGATGATGATGAAGAAGATCGACCCGATGATGAATTTGAACGGAATCGCCTCACGGCCTTCCCGTGGGATCGGCCCCTCCAGCAGGCTGGCCACCCAGTTGAACACATGCAGTGCGCTGGGGATAAAGATCAGCAGCGTGAGGATCTGGAATGCCCGCTGCACCCAGGTGTGCTCATTCACCACCGGCTGGAAATGGTGGTGAAACACGCCGAAGGAGAGCACCAACAGGGTAAGAAAGGCGATGATGGCCGAGATCTTGCTCCACAGCGGCCGGGCGAGAAAGCGCGGCAGCAGCGTGTAGATCAGGGCGATGGCCGGCACCAGCGGCAGATAGACCGCCGGATGACCATAGAACCAGAACAGCCACAGGAAGGTGGTGGTGCTGCCACCGCGGGAGGGATCGAACACCGCCGTGAGGGTGAGCCAATCGGTGAACAGCAACAGGCCCACCAGCCCCAGGGCCGGGGTCGAGAACAGCAGCATCACCCCCTCGGTCATCATGCCCCAGCCCATGAGCGGCCAATCGCGCCAGCTTCCGCGCCAGGCCAGCGCGCTGCGCAGCAGCACCAGCCCCGCCAGGAACTCGGAAATGGCCACCAGCACGATGGCGAGATAGCCCATCCACACCAGCGGACCGCCCACGCGCAGGCTCATGGGGGCATAGAAGGTCCAGGTGAAGTCGGGCCGGCCGATGATCAGCAGCACCGCCGCCACCACCAGCAGCCACCAGCTGGCGTGGGCCAGTGCCGGCCATTCGAGGCGCTCGGTGCCCAGCACGCGCGGCATGACATAATAGCATAGCGAGATCACGAACGGGATGAGAAAGCCGAAGACCATCAGCATCCCGTGGAGAGTCATGAGGTTCATGTAAGGCCGCGCGCCAAAGAACTGGATGTCGGGCGCGGTGAGTTCGGCCCGGAAGGTGAGGCCGAAGGTCCCGGCCAGGGCCAGCATGGACAGCGACAGGAGCAGCCCCTTGAGGGCGATCATGCGGTAGTCGTCGGAGAACAGCAACCGCCGCAGGTCGAGTTCCGCCAGAAGATCCTTCGGATCCCAGCGGGCAGCATCGATGTCCCGGTTGTTGTCGTGGGTCGCAGCGACCATGGTTCACGCCTCCTCAGCCCCGTCGTGATCCTCCTCGGCGGGTTCGCCCACCACCAGCCATGCCTTCATCTGCGCATGGCCAAGGCCGCAGTAGTTGAGGCACTGGATCAGGTACTTGCCCGGACGATCCGGCGCCCGCAGCCAGACATAGCGGGTCTCGCCCGGCTCCAGCTCGGCGGTGATGCTGGCGGCAGGCACATTGAAGCCGTGGATCACATCGCTTGCACCGATGCGGAACAGCACCCGCGCGCCGGGCGGCACCTGCACCACATTGCGCAGGGCCTTGTCGCCGTCGAAGAACAGGAAGCCCCACTGGAAGGCCAGCACCCGCACATTCTTGTCGAACTGACCGGCGGGCGCCTCGTCGGCGACACCGACCTCGCCCTCCCGCGGCAGCAGCGCCTCATAGGCGCGGTAGGTGGAGGTGCTGGTGGCATCGCCATAGATCAGCAACCCCACCAGCAGGGCCACAAAGCCCACTTCGGCGCTGTAGGGTAATCGTATCTTGGTGCGAGCGAAGAGGCCGACGAACAGGGCGGCGATGCCCGCTACCCCGAGCGCCAACATGATGGCGATCAGGATGGTTCGCTGGGCGTCGAGTCCCAGGGCTTCGTACATGAGTACCCCTCCCCTTCCGGGTCTTATTGGCGAGACGGCAGTCTCCACCTTCCCGCAGGGGGAAGGTCAAGCGGTGAGCACATGCGAATTGACGCCGGAATTGACCCGCTGGCGACGGCGCAGCGCCCCGGTCGCGTCCGCTAGATCCGCAGCGGGCCGTAGAGGAGGTCGGGCAGCAGGGTGGAGAGCGGTGGCACGTAGGTGACCAGGGCCAGAAAGGCGAGCAGCACCATGAGCCAAGGCAGGGCAGCGCGCACCACCTCCATCACGCTCATGCCGGTGATCCCCGAGGTGACGAAGAGATTGAGCCCCACCGGCGGCGTGATCATCCCCACCTCCATGTTGACCACCATGACGATTCCCAGGTGGATCGGGTCGATCCCCAGCTCCAGGGCGATGGGGAACAGGATTGGCGCCATGATCAGCAGGATCGCCGAGGGTTCCATGAAGTTGCCGGCGATCAGCAGCAGCAGGTTGACCACGATCAGGAACGTCCACCAGGAGAAACCCTGGCTCACGATCCACTGGGTGATGGTGTGGGGAATCCGCTCGGTGGTGAGCACGTGGGCGAAGATCATCGCATTGGCGATGATGAACATCAGCATGATGGTGGTGCGCCCCGCCTCCACCATCACCCGCCGGGTGTCGCGGTGCACCAGGGCGGGGCCGAGATGGAGCAGGAACTCCCCGAGCGAACGCGCGAGTGCGCCATAGGGGTGCTCGATGCCGGCCCGCGGCGCCAGTAGCCCGTAGGCGAGCACCACCGCAGCCAGCGCCAGCAGACCGCCGGCGGCGGCCGTCGGTGCGAAGACACCGCTGCTCCAGCCGGCCACGAGCGCCAGCAGCGCCAACAGCGCCAAGAGGGCGATGCCGTGGGTGCTGGGCATGCCGTCGCCGGCGGCGGCGAGCGGCCCCATGTCGCGATAGACGAAATGGGCGATGAGGAAGGCATAGACGGCGGAGACGGCGGCCGCTTCGGTGGGGGTGAAGATGCCGCCATAGATGCCGCCCATGATGATAATGATCAGCAGCAGCCCCCAGATGGACTCGCCCAGCCCCTCGAACCAGGCACGCCAGGAAACCCGCGGCTGGCGCGGCAGGTCGAGCCGGCGGGCGCGCCACCAGATGGTGAACATGAGCATGAGCCCGGCGACGATGCCCGGGATCACGCCGGCGAGAAACAGCCGCCCGACCGACTGGTCGGTGGCGGCGGCATAGACCACCATGACGATGGAGGGCGGGATCAGAATCCCCAGCGTGCCGGCGGTGCAGATGACGCCGGCGGCAAAATCCAGCCGGTAGCCGGCCCGCACCATGCCGGCGATGGCGATCGAACCGATGGCCACCACCGTGGCCGGCGAGGAGCCGGAGACGGCGGCGAACAGCATGCACGCCAGCACCCCGGCCATGGCGAGGCCGCCGCGGAGATGGCCGACGCTGGCAATCGCAAAACGGATCAGCCGGCGGGCCACGCCGCCGGTGGTCAGGAAGGCCGAGCCCAGGATGAAGAAGGGAATCGCCAGGAGCGTATAGTGCTCCATCGTCTCAAACAGTTTGAGCGCGATGGAGGCGAGGCTGTCGTCGGAAAACAGAAGAATGGTGACGACGCTGCTGAGCCCCAGGGCGATGGCGATGGGCGTGCCGATCAGCAGCAGCAGGAACAGAAGACCGAAGAGGGTGGCGATGGCCATGGGTCAGCGCCCCTGCCCCTCTTCGCCCAGCAGCTCGCGGATGGTGCCGCGGGCCTCATCCGCCAGCAGGCTGGTGCGGCGGCCCTGGATGATCTCGAAGCCCGCCTGCAGCAGCCGCAGGATCATCAGCACCATCCCCACCACCAGGATGCTGTAGGGGATCCAGCGGGGAATCGGCAGGTCCGTCGCATGAATGCCGATGCGGTAGAGCTTGCTGACATATTCCCAGGCACCGGCGAGCATGATGCCAGCGTAGGCGAGGCCCGCCAGCACCGCCAGCAGCGCGAAGATCCGCTGGACCGGGGTGGGAAACAGCCGCACGAAGGCGTCCACACCGAGATGGACGGCGTGCTTGACGCCATAGGCAACACCGAAAAGCACCAGCCAGGCAAAGGCGAAGGTGGTGAACTCCAGCGCCCACAGGAATCCGGCGTTGAACAGATAGCGCAGCACCACCTGGACGAAGGTGACCAGCACCATCGCCGCGAACAGCACGGCGATCACGGTCTGCTCCAGCGCCTCCACCCAGGCGGCCAGGCGCCGCCGTTCCGGCCGCGTTTCCACGGCATCCTCCCTCCCACGGCCGCGGGGCCGGCCAGAGCCGGCCCCACCTGCGTCGGGATCAGTCGCACTTGCCCTGATTGGCCGCCAGCGCCGCCTCGATCACATCGCGGCCGATGTCAGCCTCGAACTTGGCCCACACCGGCTTCATCACCTCGACCCACTGCTGACGCTGTTCGGGCGTGAGGGTGCGGATGGTCACGCCCGCCTCGATGAGCTTCTGCTTGGCCTGCTGGTTGAGCTCCGAGGCCTTGCTGTTGGCATAATCAGTGGCCTTGGCCATGCACTCCTCAAGGACGCTGCGGATGTCTTCCGGCAACCCCTCCCACCATTCGCGGCTGGTGACCACCAGATAGGCGATGACGCCGTGGTTGGTCTCGGTGAGGCCGTCCTGGACCTCGTAGAACTTCTTGGTGTAGATGTTAGTGTAGGTGTTCTCCTGGCCGTCCACCACCCCCTGCTGCAGGGCGCCGTAGACTTCGGCGAAGGCCATCTTCTGCGGCACCGCACCGAGCGCCTCGAACTGTGCCGCCAGCACGTCCGACTGCTGGATGCGGAACTTGAGGCCCTTGGCGTCCTCCGGCACCAGCAACGGCTTGTTGGCCGAGAGCTGCTTCATGCCGTTCATCCAGTAGCCCAGACCGAGCAGCCCCTTGTCATCCATGGCACGGAGCAGCTTCTGGCCGGTGCTGCTGCGCATGAAGCATAGCACCGCCTCTTCGTTCTCGAACAGGAACGGCAGGTCGAAGATGCGGTACTTCTTGGTGAAACGTTCGAACTTCGACAGCGACGGCGCGGCGAACTGCACGTCGCCCAGCAGCATCGCCTCGAGAACCTTGTTGTCGTTATAGAGCTGCGAGTTGGGATAGACCTCGACCTTGGCCTTGCCGGCGAGCTTCTCGTTGGCACAGTCGGCGAACAGCTGCGCCGCCTCGCCCTTGGGATGGCCCTTGGGGGAGACCACGTGGCTGAACTTGATGGTGATCTCGCCGCGGGCAACGCGGACACCGGCCAGGGCGAGCACCCCCACCGCGGCGGTCCCGGTGAGCAGCGTGCGACGCGTGAGCCTGGTCATGGTGGAGCTCCTCCTTCCCGACTTTCGGTGAGCGCCGTCATTCAAGCGGAGCGCCCGCGGGGTGGCAAGGGCGCCCCTTGGCCGGCGGCGGCAGGCGGCCGATATCTCGCCGTGATCGCGCGGAGAGGCGGGATGGATCTGCTGGTCCAGCAGGAAGCGCTCATACGCACCACCGTGTTCCTGGGCGTGCTGGCGGCGATGGCCATAGCCGAAGCGCTGGCCCCACGGCGCCGGCGGGAGCTGCCGCGACTGCTGCGCTGGAGCGGCAATCTCGGGCTGGTGGTGGTGGACGCGCTGGTGCTGCGGCTGTTGTTGCCGGTGCTGGCGGTGGGGGTGGCGCTTGTGGCCGAAGCCCGCGGCTTCGGCCTTTTCCACCGGCTCGATCTGCCCTACGGGCTTGTGCTGGTGGCCTCAATCATACTGCTGGATCTCGCCGTCTATCTCCAGCACGTCCTGTTCCATGCGGTGCCGGCGCTGTGGCGGCTCCATCGGGTGCACCATGCCGATCCCGAGATCGACACCACCACCGGCGTGCGCTTTCATCCCATCGAGATCCTGCTGTCCATGCTGCTCAAGATGGCGGTGGTGGCGGCCCTGGGAGCACCGGCCGAGGCGGTGGTGCTGTTCGAACTGCTGCTCAATGCCAGCAGCCTCTTCAACCACGCCAATCTGCATCTGCCGCCGCGGGTCGACCGGCTGCTGCGGCTGGTGGTGGTCACCCCCGACATGCACCGGGTGCACCATTCCGTCCATCCCGACGAACACCATCGCAACTTCGGCTTCGCCCTGGCCATCTGGGACCGGCTGTTCGGCACCTACCGCGCCCAGCCGCGCGCGGGCCACGAGGGCATGGTGGTGGGGCTGCGGATCTTCCGCGAACCGGCCGAACAGCGGCTCGACCGCCTGCTCACCCAGCCCTTCCGCCGCCCGGATGCACCGAGCCCGGGGCTGCTGGGAGAAGGGGATGGGACCCGGCGCGAAAAGGCCATGCGGGCGCACGCCCAGCCGCCAAAACCCCAGTCCGCCGCCGGTCGCCCGTGAACGGCCGCACGCCTTGAGGACAGTGTCGGGGAGAGGCACGGGTGCACATTCTGCTGGTGGGGACGAGCAACGAACGCGTGGCGCGGATGCGTGCCCGCGGGCTCAAGCCGGTGGGGCTCAGGGATCCGGCCCTGCCGCCACCGGCCGGGGATGTGCCCACCTTCGACCAGCCGCTCGCCCTGTGGGAGGCGATCCCGCCGCCGCGGGCGCTGTGGTGCGGCTTGGAGAGCGACGGGCTCGAACGCCATCTGGCCGACATCGCCCGCTGGCTCGAGCCCGGGGATGTGTTGCTGGATCCCTCGCCCAGCTGGTGGGGCGATACCTGCCGGCGCGAGCGGCGTTCGCGCCATCGGGCGTTGCACCATCTGGACCTTGTGGAACTGTCGCTTGACGGCACGCCGCATCTGCTGGTGGGCGGGCGCGAGGAGGCGGTGGCGACAGCCCGCCCCTGGCTCGAGCGGCTGGCACCCCAAGGAGGTTACCTCCGGGCGGGAGCGCCGGGTGCGGCCCACTTCCTCGCGGCGCTGGCGGAGGCGGTGCGCACCGTCACCGCCCTCGCCCACGACGAGGCCATCCAGCTGGCCGAGGCCTTCCCGGCACCGCTGGATGCGGCGCTGCTGCGGCGGCTGTGGCCCGAGGTGGCCCCGGGTGACGGCCGCGAGGGCTGGATCGCTGACGACGCGGTGCGGCTCGAGGCGGCCCTGCCGCTGCTGGTGCAGGCGGTGATGCTGCGCATCGGCGAGCGTCTCGACGAGCATCGTTCGACCCCGCCGCCGCCGCGCTTCGGCCCGGCCCCCGAGCCCGAGGCCTGAGCCCGCCCGCGGTTGACAGGGGGGCACCGGCCGGTATGTCCGGCCGCGGATCCGTCACACCCACGCCAGCCGGACACACGCATGCCCACCATCGCCGTCTTTCCCGGCCAGGGCGCCCAGGAGCCGGGCATGGGCCGGGCGCTGGCCGAGGCCTTCCCAGCGGCCCACCAGGTCTTCGAAGAGGTGGATGAGGCGCTGGGCGAGCCCCTCTCGCGCCTGATCTTCGAGGGCCCGGCCGAGGAGCTCACCCTCACCCGCAACGCCCAGCCGGCGCTGATGGCCACCTCGCTTGCTGCCGTGCGCGCCGTGGAGGCGCTCACCGGCCGGCCGCTGGCGGAACTCGTGGACTTCGTGGCCGGTCATTCGCTGGGCGAATATTCGGCGCTGGCGGCGGTGGGGGCGCTGGCGCCGGCCGATGCCGCCCGGCTGCTGCGGCTGCGCGGCGAGGCCATGCAGCAGGCAGTACCGGTGGGCGAGGGCGCCATGGCCGCCATCCTCGGGCTCGATGTGGCAACGGTGGAGGCCCTCGCCCGTGAGGCCGAGGCTGAGGGCGGCGTGTGTGAGCTCGCCAACGACAATGCCGAGGGCCAGGCGGTGGTCTCGGGCCACCGCAGCGCCGTGGAGCGGGCGGTGGCGCTCGCGCGGGCGCGCGGGGCGCGGCGGGCGGTGATGCTGGAGGTGAGCGCCCCCTTCCACTGCCGGCTGATGGCACCGGCCGCCGAACGCCTCAGGCCAGCGCTGGCCGAGGTGCCGCTGCGGGATCCGCCGGTTCCCCTCATCGCCAATGTCACCGCCGCGCCGGTAACAAGTGCCGCCACCATCCGCGAGCTTCTCGGCCGGCAGGTGACGGCGCGGGTGCGCTGGCGCGAGACCATGGCCTTCGCCCACAAGGCCGGAATCTCGCGGCTGATGGAGTTCGGGACCGGACGGGTGCTCACCGGCCTCGCCCGGCGGGCACTCCGGGGGGCTGCGCTTTTCAACGTGCGCGAGCCGGCCGAGGCCGAGGCGGCGGCGCGGGCGCTGGTGGGCTGAGCGGGGAGGGCTGGCCATGTTCGATCTCACCGGACTGCGGGCGGTGGTCACCGGCGCCTCGGGCGGCATCGGCGGCGGCATCGCCCGCGCCCTTCATGCCGCCGGCGCCGAGGTGGTGCTCTCGGGCCGCCGCCTGGAGGCGCTGGAGGCGCTCGCCGGCGAGCTCGGCGAGCGGGTACGGATCTGTGCGGGCGATGTCACCGACCCGGAGCATGGACGCGCGCTCACGGCCCTCGCGGAAGAGGCCGGCGGCCTCCACATTCTGGTCAACAATGCCGGCATCACCCGCGACCAGCTGGCCCTGAGAATGAAGGACGAGGACTGGCAGCTGGTGCTGGAGACCAACCTCACCGCCGCCTTCCGCCTCGCCCGGGCTGCCCTGAGGGGCATGATGCGGCGCCGCTTCGGCCGCATCATCAACATCGGCTCGGTGGTGGGAGCCACCGGCAACCCCGGCCAGGCCAACTACTGCGCCGCCAAGGCCGGGCTCGTGGGCCTCACCAAGGCGCTGGCGCAGGAGGTGGCGGCGCGCGGGATCACCGTGAACTGCGTGGCGCCGGGCTTCATCGACACGGCCATGACGGCGGCGCTGGACGAAGGCCAGCGTGCCCGCATCACCGAGCGCATTCCCGCAGGCCGCCTCGGCACGCCGGCGGATGTGGCCGCCGCCGTAGTCTATCTCGCAAGCCGCGAGGCCGGCTATGTCACCGGCCAGGTGCTGCACGTCAACGGCGGCCTCGCCATGCCCTCGAGCTGAGCCATGACCCCGCCCCGGCCGCGCCGGCGCAACGCCGAGGTGCTGACAGCACTGTTCGACTGGCGCGGCCTGCGGGTGCTGGAGGCCGGCTGTGGGGGCGGCGCTCTCCTTGCCTGGATGGTCCGGGCCGGCGCCGTGCCGGTGGGCCTCGACCCCGACCCCGCAGCCGTCAGCGCAGCGCGGGCGCGGGCTCGCGACACGCCGCTGGTGGTGGGCCGAGGCGAGGCGCTGCCCTTTGCCACCCACAGCTTCGATCTGGTGGTGTGGTTCAACGCGCTGCATCATGTGCCGCCGCACGCCCTCGACCAGGCGCTCACGGAATCGCTGCGGGTGCTGGCAGGCGGCGGGCGGCTTCTGGTGGTTGAGCCTCTGGCCGAGGGCCCCTGGTTCGAGGTGATGCAACCGCTCGAAGATGAACGCGCGGTGCGGGTGGCGGCCGCCCGGGCCATCGCGCGGCTGGTGGCCCGGGGCCATGCCCGCCACCTTGCCCGCGAGAGCTGGACCGACCCCGTGCGCCTGCGCGACTTCGCCCAGCTCAGGGCGCGGCTGCTCGCCGCCGATCCCGGGCGCGCGCCACGGCTTGCCCAAGTGGAAGCGGAACTCGCCGCCCGCTTCGCCGCCCTCGCCGAGCCCCATCCCGAGGGCGGCCATGTGCTGGCCCAGCCCATGCGGCTTGATCTCCTCGTCCCCGCGGAACCATGGCCGCGCTGCTCGCCCTGATGGGCCGCCACGCCCTGCCGGCGCTGGCGCTCGGGGTGTTCCTCGGTCTCCTGTGGCCCCAGCTCGCGGCCCTGGCGCGACCGCTGCTGGTACCCGCCATCGCCGTCTCCTTCGCCCTCGCACTGGCCCGGGTGGACCCCACCCGCCTGCGGGCGCTCACCCGCCGGCCGCGCACCACCCTGCCGCTCTTGCTGTGGCTGCTGCTGGGAGCCCCCGCTGCCGTCTCGCTGCTGCTCACCGAGACCGCCACCGGCCCGGCGCTCACCGCCGCGCTGCTGCTGCATGCCGCCGCCCCGCCGGTGATGGCCTCCGGCGCCCTCGCCCTCCTCATGGGGCTGGAGGTGGAGCTGGCGGTGCTCACCACCACCGCCGCCACCCTGCTGGCGCCGGCAAGCCTGGCCCTGGTGGTGCGGCTGGCCGGCCTCGACCTCGCCCTCGCCCCCGCGATGCTGGCGCTGCGCCTCGCCCTCCTTTTGGCCCTCTGCTGGCTCGGGGGCTGGCTCCTGCGCCGGTGGCTGGGCCCCTTCGGCCTTCTCGCCCGGGCGCGCGAGCTCGACGGGCTTGCGGTGCTGGCGCTGCTGGTGTTCGCCCTTGGGGTGATGGACGGGGTGCGGGCCGATCTCGCCGCCGCGCCCGACCGCTTCCTCACCACCCTCATGGCCGCCTTCGGCCTCAATCTCGCGCTCCAGCTCACAGGCGCGTTCCTGTTCGCCCACCACGGCGCCCGCACCGCCCTCACCGTGGGCCTGCTCTCGGGCTGCACCAATCTCGGCCTGGTGCTGGCGGGTCTCGCCGATGTGGCACCGCCGGCCTTCGCCCTCTATGTGGCCCTGGCCCAGTTCCCCATCTATCTGCTGCCGGCACTCCTGGCGCCCCTCTATCGCGCCTGGCTCGATGATGAGCGCAGGTGACCGTTGCCCAGGGCCGTGCTAGGGAGGATCAGCCGCAGCCGCATCTGGAGGTGCCGGTGCACAGGGTGGAGGCCCATGGCGCGCAGATCCCGGCGCTCGGGTTCGGCACCTGGGAGCTTCGGGGGGTGCTTGCCATCCGCATGGTGGAGACGGCGCTGGCGGTGGGCTATCGCCACATCGACACGGCGCAGATGTACGGCAATGAGCGCGAGGTGGGGATCGCGCTCCGGGCAAGCGGCCTTGCGCGCGAAGAGGTGTTCGTCACCACCAAGGTGTGGCCCGATCGCTTCCGCGCGGGCGAGCTCCAGCGCTCGGTGGAGGAGAGCCTCGAGCGCCTCGGTCTCGAGCGGGTGGACCTGGTGCTGCTGCACTGGCCCAACCCCCATGTGCCGCTGGCCGAGACCATGGAAGCGCTGGTGGAGGTGCGCGAACGCGGGCTTGCCGCCCACATCGGTGTCAGCAACTTCACCGTAGCGCTGATGGAGGAGGCGGTGCGCCTCGCGCACCCGGTGCCGCTTGTAACCAACCAGGTGGAATACCACCCCTTCCTCAGCCAGCGGCGGGTGCTGGCCGCCTGCCGGCACCACGGCATGGCGCTTACCGCCTATTGCCCGCTCGCCCGCGGCCGCGTCTTCACGAACGAGCTGCTGCGCCGCATCGGCCAGCGCTACGGCAAGGACCCGGGCCAGGTGGCGCTGCGCTGGCTGGTGCAGCAGGAGGGGGTGGTGGCGATCCCGCGCTCGTCGCGCCCCGAACATGTGCGGCGCAATTTCGACATCTGGGACTTCCACCTGAGCGCCGAGGAGATGGATGCCATCGCCGCGCTCGCAAGCCCCGCGGGCCGCATCGTCGATCTCCCCGAACTCGCACCACGCTGGGATGAGGAGTGAACCATCCGGTTGACCAAGGCTCCATCGACATGCTATAGGAACAAACAGGAAACGTCTCAAGCTTGGAGTCAGCCATGGCAGGAAGGAAAGTATATAAGAGTGCAGCAACCGGTCGGTTCGTGAGCAAAAGCACTGTGAAACGTCATCCCAGCCGCACCTACACTCAGACTGTCTGTTCAAAAAGAAAAACGTCTTCCAAGAAGAAATAGAGGAACTCAGATCCCGAGTCGCTCGCAGAAAGCGGCGAACCGGGCAAAGGGCGAGCCTGCCGGCAGCTCCGGGGCGATGGCTCTGAGCTGGCGCAGGCCGAAGCGGCCATAGTCCTCGCGCACCATGGCCATGAGCCAGGCCTCCGCCTGGCGCGCGCGCCGGGCGGCAAGCTCGCCCGACTGCTCCAGCTGCTGAAGGGCCTCCTCGATGGCGCCCAGAAGCGCCACCACGCCCTCGCCGCGACTGGCCGCCACCTTGAGCACCGGCCGCGCAAGCCCCACCGCGCCGCGGCGGATGGCGAGCTCCAGCTCGCGCCGGGTGCGTTCGGCCACCTCCCCGAGATCCGCTTTGGTGACCACCGCCAGATCGGGGATCTCGAGGATGCCGGCCTTGAGGAACTGCAGCAGATCGCCCGCCGCCGGCTGGAGCGCCAGCAGCACCAGATCGGCGAGATCGGCGATCTCGGTCTCGCTCTGGCCGACGCCCACCGTCTCCACCACCACCCGGTCGAACAGCGCCCGCATCAGGGTCACCGTCGCCGGACAGAGATCGGCGAGCCCGCCCAGGCGCTCGCGGGCGGCCAGCGAGCGCACGAACACGCCCGCATCCTCCGGGTCGAGATCGAGCCGGGTGCGATCGCCCAAAAGCGCCCCGCCGCTGCGGCGGGAGGAGGGGTCGACTGCCACCACACCGACGCTGTAGCCGCCCTCACGCCAGCCCCGCACCAGGGCCGCCAGCAGGGTGGACTTGCCCACACCCGGCGGGCCGGTGAGGCCCAGGACGCGCCCGCGCGGCTGGGCGAAGGCCTTCTCCAGCAGCGCCAGGGTGGCCGGCGCCCGCGGCTCGGCCTCGAGGGCGGCCAGTGCCTGGGCGAGGGCCGCCTTGCCGCCGGCCCTCAGTCGCTCGAGGGCTGGGGTGCGCATGCGGCGCGCCGCTCGAGGACCGCGCGGGCGGCGGCCAGCCGGGCGATGGGCACCCGGTAGGGCGAGCAGGAAACATAGTCGAGCCCCACCTCCTCGCAGAAGGCGATGGAGGCGGGATCGCCGCCATGCTCGCCGCAGATGCCAAGCTTGAGGTCTGAGCGGGTGGCACGGCCGCGCTCGGCCGCAAGTCGCACGAGCTCGCCCACCCCCTCGCGGTCGAGGGTCTGGAACGGATCGCGCTCGAAGATGCCAGCGCGGCGGTAGGCGTCGAGGAACTTGCCGGCATCGTCGCGCGAGAGGCCCAGGGTCATCTGGGTGAGGTCGTTGGTGCCGAAGCTGAAGAAGGCGGCATGTTCGGCGATGGCGCCTGCCCTCAGGGCTGCTCGCGGCAGCTCGATCATGGTGCCCACGAGATACGCCAGCGTCTCGCCGGCCTCGGCCATCACCGCGCGCGCCACCGCATCGATGCGCTGCTTGATGAGCTCCAGCTCGCGGGCGCTTGCCACCAGCGGGATCATGATCTCCGGCACCACCGTGCGGCCGCTGCGGCGCCGCACCTCCAGCGCCGCCTCGAAGATGGCCCGCGCCTGCATCTCATAGATCTCGGGATAGACGATGCCGAGCCGGCAGCCGCGCAGCCCCAGCATGGGGTTGGCCTCTTCCAGCTCGGCCGCGCGCCGGGCCAGCACCCGCGGCTCCACCCCGGCGGCCCGCGCTACCTCCGCAAGCTCCTCCTCCCGCCGCGGCAGGAACTCGTGCAGCGGCGGATCCAGAAGCCGGATGGTGACCGGCTTGCCGGCCATGATCTCAAACAGTTCGATGAAGTCGCCCCGCTGCATCGGCAGAATGCGCGCAAGCGCCCGCCGGCGCCCCTCGGAATCGTGCGCGAGGATCATCTCGCGCATGGCGACGATGCGGTCCTCCTGGAAGAACATGTGCTCGGTGCGGCACAGGCCGATGCCCTCGGCCCCAAAGCGCACCGCCGTGCGGGCATCCGCCGGGGTCTCGGCGTTGGTGCGCACCTTCATGCGCCGCACCGAGTCGGCCCAGGCCATGAGGGTGGCGAACTCGCCCGAGAGCTCGGGCTCGACGGTGGGCACCTCCCCCAGCATCACTTCCCCGGTGGCACCGTCGATGGTGATCACATCCCCCTCCGCCACCACCACACCATCGGCGGTAAAGCGCCGCTCGCCGTGGCGGATGGTGATGTCGGAGGCACCGCACACGCAGGGCTTACCCATGCCGCGCGCCACCACCGCCGCATGGCTGGTCATGCCGCCGCGGGCGGTGAGGATGCCCCTGGCCGCATGCATGCCGTGGATGTCCTCGGGCGAGGTCTCCACCCGCACGAGGATCACCTCCTCGCCCGCCTGAGCGCGGCGTTCGGCCTCATCGGCCGAGAACACCGCCCGGCCCGAGACCGCCCCGGGCGAGGCCGGCAGCCCCTTGGCGATGACCCGTCGTTCGGCTTTGGGGTCAAGGGTGGGATGGAGCAGCTGGTCGAGGGAGGCGGGATCCACCCGCAGCAGCGCCTCCTCGCGCGAGATCAGCCCCTCCTGGGCCATGTCCACGGCGATCTTGAGCGCCGCCTTGGCGGTGCGCTTGCCGTTTCGGGTCTGCAGCAGATAGAGGCGGCGGCGCTCGATGGTGAACTCGATGTCCTGCATGTCGCGATAGTGGCGCTCGAGCCGCTCGAACACCTGGCACAGTTCGGCATAAGTTTCCGGCATCAGCGCCTCCATGCTGGTGCCGGGGCGGCCGTTCTCGCGCGCCATCTTCTCGGTGAGGGGCTGGGGCGTGCGGATGCCCGCCACCACATCCTCCCCCTGGGCGTTGATGAGGAACTCGCCGTAGTATTCCTTCTCACCGGTGGAGGGGTTTCTGGTGAAGGCCACGCCGGTGGCGCAGTCGTCGCCCATGTTGCCGAAGACCATGGACTGGACATTGACCGCCGTGCCCATGTCGTCATCGATCTCATGCAGCCGGCGGTAGGTGATGGCCCGCTGGTTCATCCACGAGCCGAACACCGCGCCGATGGCCCCCCACAGCTGCTCCCGCGGGTCTTGGGGGAAGGGCGCGCCGGTGGCCTCGCGCACGATGGCCTCATAGCGTTCCACCAGCCGCCGGAGGTCGTCGGCATCGAGATCGGTATCGAAGCGCACGCCCTTGGCGTGCTTGAGCTCATCCAGCGCCTCCTCGAAGCGGTAGTGCTCCACCCCCAGCACCACATCGCCATACATCTGAATGAAGCGGCGGTAGGAATCCCAGGCGAAGCGGGGGTTGTCGGTGGCCTTGGCGAGGCCCTCCACGGTGGCGTGGTTGAGGCCGAGGTTGAGAACCGTGTCCATCATCCCCGGCATGGACACCGGCGCGCCCGAGCGCACCGAGACCAGCAGCGGGTTGGCGGGATCGCCGAAGCGGCGGCCGCGGGTTCGTTCGAGCCAGGCGAGCGCCTCGTCCACCTGCGCCCTGAGGTCGTCGGGATAGCGCCGCTCGTGGGCGTAGAAATAGGCGCAGACCTCGGTGGTGATGGTGAAGCCCGGCGGCACCGGCAGGCCGAGGCTCGCCATCTCGGCGAGATTGGCGCCCTTGCCGCCGAGCAGGTCACGCATGCCGGCATGGCCTTCGGCCCCACCGTCGCCGAAGCGATAGACCCATTTGCGGCTCATCGATGCCCCTCCGTCAGTCGGCCGTCTCCCGATCCTCGATGCGCGAGAAATCGGCGATCCGCTCGAACACCCGGCGCAGCCGGCTCAACAGCCTCAACCGGTTGGCCCGCAGTTCGGGCGCATCCACATTGACCCGCACCCGCTCGAAAAAGGCGTCCACCGTCGCCCGGGTGGCGGCAAGCGCCCGCATGGCAGCGGCAAAGTCCTCGCGCGCGAGGGCCTCGGCGATGGCCTCCTCGGCCGTCGCCAGTGCCTCCCACAGGGCGCGCTCTTCCGCCGCCACCAGCAGCTCTGCCGCCACTTCGCCATCATAGCGGGTGCCGTCGCGCCGTTCTTCGATGGCGACGATGTTGCGCGCCCGGCGATAGGCGGTGAGCAGATCGCGCCCTTCGGGGGTGGCGAGGAAGGCCTCGAGCGCTGCCACCCGCTGCAGCAGTCGTGCGAGATCATCATCGGGAACGATGGCGAACACCGCCTGCACCCGATCGTGCCGTACGCCCCGCTCGCGCAGGTGCACCACCAGCCGGTCGGCGAAAAAGCGCAGAAGCTCCTCCACCAGCGCCCCGGTCTCCACCCCGGCAAAGCGACGGCCGTAGAGCGCGAGGGCCTGGCCGAGCACCGGCCGCAGCGGCAGCCTGAGGTCGTTTTCCAGCACCAGCCGGATGACGCCCAGCGCTGCCCGCCTGAGGGCGAAAGGGTCCTTGGAGCCGGTCGGGCGGATGCCGGCGGCGAAGAAGCCCACGAGCGTATCCAGCCGATCGGCCAGAGCCAGCGCCACGCTTACCGGCGCGCGCGGGCAGCGGTCATCCGGCCCCTTGGGGCTGTAGTGTTCGGCAATAGCCCGGGCGACCTCCTCCACCTCACCCTGGTGACGGGCGTAATAGCCCCCCATGATTCCCTGAAGCTCGGGGAACTCGGCCACCATGCCGGTCATCAGATCCGCCTTACACAGCCGGCCGGCGCGGGCCGCGTGGGCGGGATCGGCCCCCGGCACATGGCGCGCGAGCTCGGCCGCCAGCCGCTCGAGCCGCGCCACCTTCTCCGCCATGGTGCCGAGGCGCTGGTGGAAGACCACCTTCTCCAGGCGGCCGAGGTGGGCCTCAAGCGGGGTCTTGCGGTCGGTCTCCCAGAAGAAGCGCGCATCCCACAGCCGCGCCCGCAGCACCCGCTCATTGCCGGCCACCACCGCCGCACCGCCATCGCGGGTCTCGGTATCCGCCACCACCACAAAGCGCGGCGCCAGCCGCCCCTCCCGGTCCTCCAGCGCCAGATAGCGCTGATGGCTGCGCATGGAGGTGACCAGAACCTCCGGCGGCAGGTCCATGAAGGCGGCATCGATGCGCCCGAGATGGACCACCGGCCATTCCACCAGCCCGGCCAGCTCCTCGAGGAGGGCGGGATCGTGGCGCAGCCGCAGCCCCTCGGCCGCTGCCCGCCGTTCTGCCTCGTGCTGGATGCGGCGACGGCGCTCCTCGGGATCCAGCACCACCCGCGCCGCTTCCAGGCGGCGGCGATAGTCGGCAAAGTCCCGCACGGCAAAGCTTGCGGGTGCCATGAAGCGATGGCCGCAGGTGACGGCCCCGCTTGCCACCGGGCCGAAGCGAAAGCGCAGGGGCTCGCCGTCCAGCAGGGCGAGAATGCCATGAAGCGGCCGCACCCAGCGGATGCGGTGCGCCCCCCAGCGCATGGACTTGGGCCAGGGAAAGCGGGCCAGGAGCTGCGGCAGCGCCTCTTCGAGGATCGCCCGGCTGGGGCGACCGGCCTCCTCGATCACCGCCACCAGATAGCGCCCCTTGCGGGCATCCTCCCGCTCCTCGAGGCGGTAGGTGCGCCCCTCGAGGCTCCGCAGAAAGCCCTCGCGCGCTCTCACGGGCGCATCCACCCGCGGCCCCCGCCGCTCCACCACCCGATCCGGCTGGCGGGTGGCGAGCCCGTCCACCACCGCCACCAACCGGCGTGGGGTGGCAAAGGTGTGGATGGCATCGAAGGCGAGCTCGTGTTCACGCAAAAGCTCTTCCAGCAGCCGCGCGAGGGCGTGCCGGGCGCCCGCCTGCATGCCGGCGGGGATCTCCTCCGAGCGCAGCTCCAGCAGGAGCTCAGCCATGGTCCGGCTCCCCGTGGCCGCGGGCGCGAAGCCACGCTTCGGCACAGGCGCGCGCCAGCGCCCGCACCCGGGCGATGTAGGCCTGGCGTTCGGCCACGCTGATCACCCCGCGGGCGTCCAGCAGATTGAAGATGTGGCTCGCCTTGAGGCACTGATCATAGGCCGGCAGCGGCAGACCGAACTCGAGGATGTGGCGGCATTCGCGTTCGGCATCCTCGAAGTGGCGAAACAGCATGTCGGTGTCGGCCACCTCGAAGTTGTACTTCGAATATTCGCGCTCGTTCTGGAGGAAGACGTCGCCATAGGTGACGCCGCGGCCGTTCCAGTCGAGCTCGAACACGTTCTCCACGCCCTGGACATACATGGCCAGCCGTTCGAGCCCGTAGGTGATCTCCCCCGTCACCGGATCGCAGTCGAACCCGCCCACCTGCTGGAAATAGGTGAACTGGGTCACCTCCATGCCGTCACACCAGACCTCCCAGCCGAGGCCCCAGGCGCCGAGGGTGGGGCTCTCCCAGTCGTCCTCGACGAAGCGCAGATCGTGCAGCGTCGGGTCGATCCCGAGCGCCCGCAGGCTGTCCAGATAGATCTCCTGGATGTCGTCCGGCGAGGGTTTGAGCACCACCTGGAACTGGTAATAGTGCTGCAGCCGGTTGGGATTCTCGCCATAGCGGCCGTCGGTGGGCCGGCGCGAGGGCTGGACATAGGCGGCGTTCCAGGGCTCCGGCCCGAGCGCCCGCAGGGTGGTGGCGGGATGGAAGGTGCCGGCGCCCACCTCCATGTCGTAGGGTTGCAGCAGCACGCAGCCGCGCTCGGCCCAGAACTGCTGGAGTCGCAGCACGAGCTCCTGGAAGGAGCGGGGCGGCTCGCCGATGGTGGACATGGCCGGGAGGAGTCCTCGGATCTTGCTGCAGCGCCGAAACGGTACTGCCGCCCCCGGAGGGGGTCAAGCGCAGCGCCCCCGCGGGCACCCCCGGCGGTGCCGGAGCGCTTGACCGCCGGCCCTGGGGCCCGCACCCTCGCGGCCGGCCAGCGGATCCGGATCCGGTGTTCCCCGATCGCCTCCCTCCACCCCTGCTCCACGACGCCGAGGCGGCGGCGACTGCCCGCGAGCGCCTTCGCCGCCGGTTTGAGCTTGTGCGCCATCAGCCCTGGTCCGAAGCCGCCCGCACCTTCCTGGAGGATCCCACACACGGGCCGCTGCTGGATGCGATCTTCGCCGCCAGCCCCTTCCTGCTGGAGTGCCTGCTGCAGGATCCGGAGATCGCCGCCCGGCTGATGGAGGCGGGGCCGGAGGGACTCACCGCCGAGGTCATCCGCGCGGTGCGCGAAGCTCCCATCGGTGCCCGCGCGCGCCTCATGCGGGCGCTGCGCCACGCCCGCCGCCGGCTCGCCTTCGCCGTCGCCTGGGCCGATCTCGCCGGCCTGTGGGATCTGGAGCGGGTGGTGCGGACCCTGTCCGACTTCGCCGATGCCTGTGTGCAGCGGGCGGTGGAACATCTGCTGGCGGAAGCCGCAGGCCGCGGCGAGATCGCCCTGGCCGACCGCGAAGCCCCGGCAGTGCAAAGCGGGCTTGTGGTGCTGGCCCTGGGCAAGCTCGGCGCCTTCGAGCTCAACTATTCCTCCGACATCGATCTGGTGGTGCTGTATGATCCTGAGCGGCTCGCCTATCGCGGCGACGAGGCGCCCAGGGCCTTTGCGGTGCGACTTGCGCGCAATCTCGGCTATATGCTCGAGCAGCGCACCGCCGAGGGCTATGTCTTTCGCACCGACTTTCGCCTGCGGCCGCACCTGCCCGGCCATCCGCTGGCCTTTGCCACCACCGAGGCCGAGGCCTATTATGAACGCCATGGCCAGAACTGGGAGCGGGCGGCCCTCATCAAGGCACGCGCGCATGCCGGTGATATCGAGGCGGGCGAGGCGCTGCTCGCGCGGCTCTCGCCCTTCATCTGGCGCAAATATCTCGACTATGCCGCCATCCGCGACATCCACGCCATCAAACGCCAGATCCACGCCCACCGTGGCTTCGCCGAAATCCGCGTGCTCGGCCACGACCTCAAGGTGGGCCGCGGCGGCATCCGCGAGATCGAGTTCTTCGTCCAGACCCAGCAGCTGATCCTGGGCGGCCGCCATCCCGAGCTGCGCAGCCGGCGCACCCGCGAGGCGCTGGCCCGGCTCGCCGCCGGCCGCTGGATCGGCGAGGAGGTGCGGGAGGAGCTGGACCGCGCCTATGTGTTCCTGCGCAGCCTCGAACATCGGCTGCAGATGCGCCACGATCGCCAGACCCAGCGCCTGCCGGAGCGCCCCGAGGAGTTCGCGCGCCTTGCCGCCTTCTGTGGCAGCGGCGATGCAACCGCCTTCGAGCAGGCGGTGCGCGCGGCGCTGGCGACGGTGGAGCGCCACTATGCCGCCCTGTTCGAGCATGAGGTGGAGCTCGGGGTGGGTGGCAGCCTGGTGTTCACCGGCACCGAGGACGATCCCGAGACCCTGGCCACCCTCAGACGCCTCGGCTTCCGCGAGCCCTCACGGATCGCCGCCCGCATCCGCGAATGGCACCATGGCGCCATCCGCGCCACCCGCAGCGCCCGCGCGCGCGAGCTCCTGACCGAGCTGGTGCCGGCCATGCTGGAGGCGCTCGCGCGCCAGCCCGACCCCGATTCGGCCTTCGCCCTGCTGGACGAATTTCTCACCGCCCTGCCCGCCGGCGTGCAGATCTTTTCGCTGCTGCATGCCAACGACCGGCTGCTGCGGCTCCTGGCCGATCTGGTGGGCGCCGCCCCGGCGCTGGCCCGCACCCTCGCCCAGCAGAGCGAGCTGTTCGAGGCGATGCTCGAGCCCGACTTCTTCGAGCCGCTGCCGCACCACCACCAGCTCGCCGCCGAGCTCGCCCGCGCCCTTGAAGAGGCCAGCGGGCTCGAGGAGGTGCTGGAGACCATCCGCCGGCTGGCCCACGCCCGCCGCTTCCAGGCGGGGCTGCATCTGCTTCTGGGCATCGCGCCGGTGCGGGAGGTGCAGGAGACCCTGACCGCCATTGCCGAGGTGGTGCTGGAGATCCTGCTGCCCTATGCCCACGCCTGGCTGCGCCACCGCCACGGCGACATGGAGGGCGGCCGCTTTGCGGTGGTGGGGCTGGGCAAGCTCGGCAGCCGCGAGCTTACCATCGGCTCGGACCTGGACCTGGTGTTCGTGTTCGATGCCCCGCTGGAGGCGCGCTCGACCGGACCCCAGCCGCTTGCGGCCACCAGCTACTATGCGCGGCTGGGCCAGCGCCTGGTGAGTGCCCTCACCGCCCCCACCCGCGGCGGCCGCCTCTATGAGATCGACCTCAGGCTGCGCCCCTCGGGCAATGTCGGGCCGCTGGCGGTAAGCCTTGCCGCCTTCGAACGCTATCAGCGGGAGACCGCCGCCACCTGGGAGCACCAGGCGCTCACCCGCGCCCGACCGGTGGCGGGCGATGCCGGGCTGAAGGATGCCATCGCCCGCGTGATCGACGAGGTGGTGGCGCGCCCGCGCGATCCGGCGGCGCTGGCGCGGGATATCCGCCGCATGCGCGAGCGCATCTTCCGCGAGCACGGCAGCGATGATCCCTGGCAGCTCAAGCACGCCCGCGGCGGGCTGGTGGAGCTGGAATTCACCGCCCAGTATCTGCAGCTGGCCCATGCCCACCGCCACCCGGCCCTGCGCAGGCCCGAAACCCGCCGGGTGCTGACAGCAGCCGGCGCGGCCGGTCTGCTGGCGCCGGAACGGGCCCGGGAACTGGTGGCGGCACTCGATCTGATGCATGCCTTGCAGGCGGTGCTGCGCCTTTCGGGCGATCGCCGCTTCCGCCCCGAGGCGGCCCCCTCGGGGCTGCGCGAGGCGCTGGTGCGGGCGGCCAATCGCGCGCGTGAGGAGGAGCTGCCGGTGGCGGACTTCGCCGAACTTCAGCGGCGGCTGGTGGAAGCCCAGGCGGCGGTGCGCGCCACCTTCGATGAGCTGTGCCCGCCGCTCCCCCATGAGGAGGGCGGATCGTGAACCGCCGCTTCCACCCGGCTCCCGAGGCCATCCGCCGTCTGACGCGGGTGGGCTGGCTGGCCCTGGCGGTGGGTGCGGGCTTTGGCCTCTTCGTGCTGTGGGAGGGCAGCGCCGGCTGGGCCCAGCGGTTGCTGGCCCTCGGCCTCTTCTGCCTGCCGTTTCTCTGGGGTGGCTGGAGCTTTCTGCGGGAGGCCCGGGCGCTGGCGCGGGCCGAGGTGGTGCTCGAAGATCGGCGCCTGCGCTATCGCCTGCCGGCATCCGGCCGCATCGCCCTGGGCGGGGAGGAGGCCGCAGCGGAGGTGCCGCTCCATCAGATCACCCATGTGGACTATCGCCAGCGACCGCTGCTCGAGCTCATCTTCCTCTCGGCCCTGCGCCCGCGGGGCACCTTCTCGCGCCATGTGTTCGTGATCCACTTTGCCGATACCGACCGGCGGCTCGAGCTGGACCCGGTGTTGTGGCCCGGAATCGAAGCCCTCGCCCGCAAGCTGGCCGAACGCCTGTCCGCTTGCCAGGATTCGCCCTCGACCCCAAGCCGGGAGTGCGTGCCATGAGTCTGCCCGAGGCCGGCGATCTGTTGCCGCCCATCACCCTCATCGCCGAGGACGGGACCCGCCTGACGACGGCCGATCTGCGCGGGCGTCCCTGGGTGATCTGGTTCTACCCCAAGGACGATACGCCCGGCTGCACCCGCGAGGCCATCGGCTTTTCCGAACACGCCGACGCATTCCGCGCCCTCGGAGTGGAGCTTCTCGGCATCTCGCGGGATCCGCCCGAGAGCCACCGGCGGTTTCGCGAGAAATACGGCCTTCGGGTGCGCCTTGCGAGCGATCCCGACGGCAGCGCCCATCGCGCCCTTGGCGCCTGGGGCGAGAAGAAGCGCTATGGCAAGGTGGTGGAGGGGGTGATCCGTTCCACCTTTCTGGTGGATGCCGACGGCCGCATCCTGCGGGTGTGGCGCAATGTGCGCGTGCCCGGCCATGCCGAGCGGGTGCTGGCGGAGGTCCGCCGCCTTCTGGGAAGGCAAGAGGCACGCCCATGAGCCCACGCACCCTGCTGTTGGATGAGCGCCTCCACCGCTGGCTGCTGCGGGAGGGGATCGAGGAGCACCCGGCGCTGCGGGCGCTGCGGGAGGCCACCGACCGGCTGCCGGAAGCGGAAATGCGCTCATCCGCCGAACAGATGGCGCTGCTGGCCCTGGTGCTCCGTCTCCTGCACGCGCGGCGGGTACTCGAAGTCGGCTGTTTCACCGGCTATGGCGCGCTCGCCATGGCGCTGGCGCTGCCCGAGGACGGCCAGGTGGTGACGGTGGATGTCAACCGCCATTGGGCCGAGCTCGGCCGGCGCTACTGGCGCGAGGCCGGGGTAGAGGCGCGGATCCGCTTCGTCGAGGGCGAGGCGCTGGCGGTGCTGGACCGGCTGGTGGCCGCCGGCGAGCGCTTCGATCTCATCTATCTCGACGCTGACAAGAAGCGCTATCCGGCCTATCGCGAGCGCGCCGTGCTGTTGCTGCGCCCGGGTGGGGTGCTGGCCGCCGACAATGTCTTCTGGAACGGGGAGGTGGCCGACCCGGCGGTGCGCTCGCGCCAGGTGGAGGCGCTGCGGCGCTTCGTCCGCGAGGCCCGGGCCGATCCGCGGCTTGCCGCGGTGGTGGTGGTGCCGATGGGGGATGGGCTGCTGCTGGCCCATCGGGTGGAGGCGGCCAGCTCTCAGCCGGCTTCCTCCGGCGGCTGAAAATCGAGCGCCTGCGGCGGGCGCAGCTCGGCCGCCAGCCGGTCGAACAGTTCGGCATTGGGGCAGAACAGGCGGGCCGCATCCCGCGGCTCCTCGGCCGCCAGGAAGCGGTAGCAGCGACGCACCGCGAGGCAGTGCCCGCACACCCGCTCAGCATCCCGCAGCGCGCCGAGGAAGGCCAGCGGAATGCGGGCGGGGTCGAGGCCGAAGCGGGCCATCATCCGGCGGATGTCGGCCTCGCTGCCGCGCCGGGCGGTGATGATCTCATCCTCCGGCACCCCCAGCTCCCTGAGACACGCGCCCAAGGCCTCGGGATCGAGGGGCTCACCGGCCTCGCGCCAGCGCCGCAGCCGCTCATTCAACCATCGCCGCAGGGCCTCGCTCACATCGGGCATGGGCTCGTGCTCCCCACACAGGTAGCACCCTGTCGCCGGCACCGCCCCAGTGCCTTGATCGAGGTCAAAGCCGCGCAGGCGACCGCCCCCAACGCGCCGACGCGCCCGCGGTCATGGCCCCGGCACCAGGGCCGATACGGCTCTGCTGGGGATGGGATCGGACCAGTGGTGGGCGCTGCTGGGTTCGAACCAGCGACCCCCGCCGTGTGAAGACGGTGCTCTACCGCTGAGCTAAGCGCCCGCGGCGGCATAACTGGTGGGGGCGGGCGCCGCTGTCAAGGTGCCCCTTGCCGCTGCGGCTCGCGGGGCGATATAGGTGGCGCGGGCGCCCGTAGCTCAGCAGGATAGAGCATCGGATTCCTAATCCGGGGGTCGCAGGTTCGAATCCTGCCGGGCGCACCAATTTTCAAGGGCTTAGCCACCGCGCGTTAGACTCGTTAGACACCGCGTTAGACTCCGGCTCGGCCTCGCGTACCGGTTTCGTTCCGCACCAGCTTGACCACCGCCCGCTCAGCCAGGCGCCGGGTGCGCGGCAGGTACACCTCCAGGATGCGCTGGCAGTAGTCGATCTGGTGGCCGCTGATGGCGGCGATTTCCGGCACGGTACAGCCGGCCTCGGCAAGCCGCACGATGGCGGTGCGGCGCAGATCCTGGAACCGCACGCCCTCGATGCCGGCCGCGCGCATGATGCGCTTGAACACGTGGCGAAAGTGGTATGCCTTCCAAGGCAGGCCGCGCTCGTCCGCCACGATCACCGTGGCGACGCGTGGCGCCGCTTCAAGCGCTTCGGCTAGGGGCCCGATGACGGGAATCACCACCGGCCGTCCGGTCTTGCTCTGCCGCACATGAAGCGCCCCGTCGTGGTAGTCCGTCCATGACAGCCGCAGCACGTCCGCCTGCCGCTGCGCCGTCCAGATGGCGATCCGGTATGCAAGCGCGACCGACGGCCGGCCCATCTCCTCGCACGCGGCGAGAAAGCGCTTCTCCTGCTCGTGCGTCCACACAGCTTCCCGTGGCCGTGTACGCAACTGGCGAAAGCCGCGGGCAGGATTTGTCGTGCAGTAGCCTTCGCGGATGCCGAAGCTGAACAGCAACCGCAAAACGCGGAGCATATAGTTGGTCTGCCATGGCTTGTCCTTTCCTAGACGCTTCATCTCGGCCACGACAGGTGGCGTGATATCTTCAATCCGCTCGTCCCCTATCAGGGTGCAGATCATATCTAGGAATCTTGCATAGTCGTCGCGCGTTCTCTCGGAAAGGGCCAGATAATCGTCATGCGACTTGAATTGCGCCGCGAGCCACCGGATGGTGCCGGGTCTTGGGTGTCCTGTTGGATCTGTGCCGACCAGCTCACGGTACCGGTCGGCCTCGGCATTGAGTTCCTCGGCCTCGCGCCATGCGATCGCCGGATCGTCGGAAAGCCGGCGCAGACGAAAGCCGAGGCGCTTCAGGCTCGCCGAGGGCTGCCAGTAGTACGCGATCCGCCCGTTACGGACCCGTGTCGTGAGATGACGCGGCTTTTTCCGCACGGCGACGCATCCTCTCGATCACGCTTCCCTCCGCGCCGGCATGAGACCCGGAACCAGGCGAAGCGTCCAGCAAGCGCGTTAAACTCGCCTCGGACCACCGCGGCCCGTCGGGAAGCTCAACGTCGGGTTGAGGAAAGCGTCCCGCGCGCAGGGCCCGCCGGAAGTCGCGGAAGCGGCGGAAGCCGGCGAGATGGGCCGTCTCGATCTCGGTCAGCAGGCGCGGCGTGGACATTCTCCCGCTTCCTCCCGGGTGTCCTCGACCACCACCGCGGCGCCGGCGGGTGTGGCCCAGGCGCGGAGGACCGGCCGCCGCATTTCATTCCGTTCGCGGTTCATGTTCCCTCTCCGCGCGCAGGCTGTGGATGATGCCGGTCCGCAGGGCGTGGCCCACCAGATAGGCGACGAGCCGGCGGGGATAGCCGAGGCCGTCGCGCTCCGGCAGTCTGCCGCCCAGCTGCGTGGCGGCCCCGAGGATGACGAGAGCCGCCGCATCGGCCGGATCGCAGTCGGGGTCTTCCGCGGGCGACGACACCGCCTCCGACACCGCGACCAGGGCGAAGGCATGGGCGAGCATGGCCTCCACCGGCGTGGCCTCGCGGGCGTCCTCGTCGACCAGTCCTACGGCGCGCTTCGCCGCCCGAAGCACCACGTCGCCGCTCATGCCGCATCCTCCGCATCCCGCAGCGCCGCCTCGGCCGCGGCCAGCTCTCGGGCGAAGGCCTCGCGCAGCTCCGGCGGGGCCTTCCGTTCGGCCCGAGCGGCGAGGTCGCGCAGGGTTCCCAGGTTCTTCCCCATGAAGGCGTCGCGCAGCTCCGCAGGCGTGCGTGCGAGCTCGGCCCGGTACGCCTCCAGCCAGTCGGCGGCGCGCATGACACTGGAGGCCGGCTGTCCGGAAGCCGTGTAGACGACGAGCGGTCGGCGCTTAGGCGCGGCGGCCGGTTCTGCCGCCGGCTGCCGCGCTCCCTCCTCCACGTCCCCGGGCCCGGCACATCCACGACACCACGCCGCAAGGCGTTCGCCGAGGGCCTCGGTGATCCGCTCCCCCTCACGGAACAGGCCCTTCATGTTGGCGGGAAGCTTGCCGTGGTCGAAGTCGAACGTGGGCACGCCCTTGCCGACGGGCCCCAGCAGCATGTTGACGGTGAGCTCGTAGGTGAGGTTGGGCTCGCAGATGGGCGCCCAGCCGGCATCCACCACCTCGGTGCGTCCATGGGTGTCCCGCACCAGCGTGCGCTTCTCCTTGGCGCGCATGCACAGGACCAGGTGGCAGGGGGCCTGGAGCAGCGTGTTGACCAGCTTCTGGTGCTCCTGCTTGGGCTTCGCCCAGGCAGCGAAGTCGTTGACCTTCCGCTCGGCCTTGATCCGGTCCACCATCTCGAGGATGCCGCCCGGCCCCTCCCACTCGTGGGACATGGAGTCGATGATCACCACCGCGGGCCCGCGGGCGTAGGCGGCCTCCAGGGCCTCGCGGTAGCGGGCCGGGGTGAAGGGCGGCTCCAAGGCGCCCACGAGGAAGGCATAGCTTTCCGGCGGGTTGGGCGGGCCGCCGGGCGGGGCGGCGTACTGGGCCGCCCGCCCGCGCTCGGTGTCGATCACCACGATCTCGCCGCCGCCGGCAAGGCCCGTCGCGAGGCGCAGCGCGGAGAGGGTCTTGCCGCCGCCCGAGGGGCCGCAGAGACCGATCAGCAGCCGCGCATTCTCGCGCGTGGCGGGACGGAAGGTGAAGCTCATGGGCAAAGCTCCCTGCCGATGTGCTCCGCGTGCGCGGCGGCGTCCTCGATGTGCACGAGGGCGTTCGCTACCGCCCGCACGAGGCCGCTCACGAGAACGTCCCGGATCCGGTCGTCCGCGACGACGCGCTCCAGCTCGACCGGCATGTCGCCGAGGATCCCGATCACGCAGGCCCGCGCGCGTTCCATGGCGGCGCGGATCTGCACGGCATGGTCCAGCACGCGATCCGTATCCATGGCCCGTTTCTCCGATGTGGGCGGCGGCGGACAGGAACGATGTCCTGCCCGCCGCTCGACCTCCGGTCATGCCGCCGGCTTCCCGCCCTTGCCGCCAGACAGTTGCCCCGCGGCGCGGATTGACCCACTGCGTCGCGCCTGCTGAGCACCCGGGGGGACGCGACGCGAGGCAGGACGGGCGTCGCGGCCGTGCCGGCCACCGGCCGTGGGAGACGCCGCGGCCCCCGCATTCCGTTCGAACAGGTCGTCCATGGGCGCCAGCCCGCGGGCCCGAACCGGCACCACCTCCACCGCCCCGGCGAGGGCCGTGCCGAGGCCGGCCGCCGCCGCCCACGCCTCGGACTCGGTGGCGAACAGCGCAGCGTCGCGCGGCCGGCGGCGCCAGACGGTGATCCGGAGCATCGGGGTGGTCCCGGCGTAGAACAGGCCGGTGTGGGCGTGGCGGATGGCGAAGGCGGTCATTGCTCCTCCCGGAACAGGAGCCGCGCCGTCCGCCGCACCATCCGGCGCGCACGACCGGGATCCAACCCCCAGTCCGCGCCCATGAGGGCCACGGTCAGGACGCGGCGGACATGCCTGTCGCCCAGGCCGGCGTGGCGCGCGGCTTCGACGAGACATTCCAGCGCCTCGATCTCGGAGGTGGCCGCGAGATCCATCAGGGCCACGTGTCGGCTCGGCAGCAGGCCCATGGTCCGGTCGGCCGCCTCGGCGACATCCAGATGGCGGAAGGCGAGCGCGAGCCAGATACGCGCCAAGTCGCGGCGGCCGCTCATGCCGCCTCTCCGCCGGGTGCGAACGCGGCGATGTACTGGTCCAACACGTCGCCGAACTCGGTCTCGCGCGCCTCGGCATCGAGCACCCGGTGCTCGTGCCAGGCCGGCGCCTCGACGTGGCAGACGCGGGGCGGATAGGCGGGCCAGATGCCGGTCTCCAGACACCGGCCCCACACCTCGATGGCCTTCGTGACCTGCCGCCCGGCCATGGCCAGCGAGCCGGGGCCGATCTCCAGCACCGTGGCGGCGAAGGGTTCCTCGGTCTCCTGCACCACGAAGCGCAGGCGGGCATCCCCGATCCCGAGCACCGCGCCGATGCCGCGCAGGTAGAAGGCCGCCTGGATGTCGTAGCCGAGGGCAAAGAGGTTGCGGCCGCCGAAGGCCGCGGGCTCGGCCGAGGCGGAGGTGGTCTTGTAGTCGTAGATCACGATGCCGTCGGTCGGCGGATCCGGCATCCAGTCGATCCGCGCCCGGCACCAGACGCCGTTTTCCTCGCGCCAGACCAGCGTGGCTTCGGCGAGCCCGCCCTCGAAGGCGCCGGCGCACTCGTGCTGCCGAAGCTGGTCGCGCAGCGAGGCCACCATCGCCTCGGCCTGCTCGAACTGGGGGCGGAGGATGGGCGTGAGCCCCTGTTCCCGCGCCTCGTCGCGGGCCTCGCGGGCGGCCTTCGTGCGCCAGTCCTCGTGGTCGATCACCGCGAAGTCCGCACCCCTGCCCAGCAGCAGTGCGTGCGCCACCCGGCCGAGGTCGAAGGCCGCCTTCTCCTCGCACTGTTGCCGCTTCGCGAGCCTGGGGTGGCGCACCGCCGCGTGCAGCGGCGAGCGCGAGAGCAGCACCTTGGCGAGGGTCGAGGAGAGCGACGGCTCGGGACACGGATCCGCGTGGTAGTCCGCATCAGGCACGTCCCGGTAGAGGCCGGGTTCCGTGATCCTCAGGCCGCCTTCCATGCCGTGTGCTCCCGCACCAGCCGTTCCCATTCCTCCTCGGCGAGGCGCCCGCGCAGGCGCGCGGCCACGCCCTGCCAGTCCACCATCTCCGCGAGCCCCAGGGCCGAGGGCGGCAGGCCGTTGATCAGGTTGGAGCGCACCACCTGCCGTCCGTGTTCCCGCGCCACCCACACCCGCACGTCGCGGTGGCCGAGCCCGTGCCACAGCCGCTCGATCAGACGGGCTCGGCCGACCTCCGACAGGCTGCGTTCGCGGGCGGCGCGCAGCTCGTGGGGTGTGGGCATGG
The DNA here is from genome assembly GCA_015490605.1 of Rhodospirillales bacterium. Lineage (GTDB taxonomy): Bacteria > Pseudomonadota > Alphaproteobacteria > Geminicoccales > Geminicoccaceae > HRBIN39. The sequence goes on along the minus strand of WFXL01000037.1, from coordinate 4,144 downwards.
GCACCGGCACGCCGCTCATGCCGCCTCCGCGATCTCGTGTTCGTAGAGCAGGACCAGATCGCGGCCGGGCAGGTCGCGGCTGCGGATCAGGAAGCGGCGCAGCCCGGTAGCGCGGCCCGTGCCGAGATCCTGCAGCACCACGCCGCGGCAGGCGCGCCCGCACCAGGCGAAGCGCACGGCGGCCCCGGGCTGCACGACCGGGGGTTGAGCACCGCGGCGCCTCCGGGTGTGTCCCGGCGTGTCACGGCGTGTCATGTCGATGCATGCAATGCGGGTGTGCACCACAGTATTGTGATGCATGGGGCGTCTCCTCCGTGCTCCGCGGGCATGTATAGCATCACCATCGCGAAGCCAGAATTCTAGATTGATAAAATGCCACGCTTTTAGTGTTTTCGGCCGACACGGGCCGTTGCATGGGCGACGGTCGTCGTGCCAATATCGGTGGCGGCGGAACTCGACCTCGACTGCGCGCTGACGCGCTCCACAGTGAGGTGGGGCCGCACGGGAGGACGCCCGGTGACACCGTACAGCCAGTCGCCCGCGCCCGCGCCGGCGGATGCGGGCTCAACCTCGGGTGGTGCAGGTGCGGACGGCGACGCCCAGACCGCCCGCTGGCGGCTGGTGCCGGTCGGCCCGGACAAGGTGCCGCTCATCCGCCGCTGGCCCGAGCGGGCCGTGCCGTCCGGCGACCGCGCGACCCTCCGGCGCTGGCTCGCCCGTTGGCCGCACGCCGCCCTCGCCCTGGTGACCGGGCCCGAGAGCGGCGTGCTGGTGCTGGACGTGGACACCGCGGCCGGCCACGGCGCCGACGGGGCGGCGGCGCTGCGTGATCTGGAGCGCCGGCTCGGGCGCCTGCCGCCCACCGCGGAGGCCGCCACGCCCACAGGCGGCCGCCACCTGTTCTTTCGCTGGCCGGCGGGTGTCGACCGCATCCCTTCAAAGCCGCTCGCGCCGGGGCTGGACGTCAAGGCCAGCGGCGGCTGCGTCACCCTGCCCACCGGCCGGCGCACGCCCCGCCGACGCTGGATCCGCCACCCGCACGAGGGGCTCGCGGAGCTGCCGCGCCGCTGGCGGCGCCGGATCGTGCCGAGGCCGCGGCCGAAGACGGTCACGGTCCGTTACCTCGTGCCCGCCGAACGCATCGACGCGACCACCGAGGCGCTGCTGGAGCGGGCGTCCGAGCTCGCACGGGCGCGACCGGGCACCCGCAACGTCACCCTCTACCGCCACGCCTTCTGGGCCGCGGCGCGCGGCCGCGAGGGGCGGCTGGACTGGCCGGAAGCCGAGGCCGTCCTCACGGCCGCCGCACGGGCCGCCGGCCTCGATCCGGCGGAAACGCGCCGGACCATCGCCAGCGCGCGAAAAGGAGCGCAAGCATGACGGTGTTGAATTTCAAACCCGTCACGGTCGAAACCGAGCCGAACGAGATCTCTGCTGCGCATTTCCTCGTGAGCGAAAATGCCGGGCGCATCCGGTGGGTCAGGGAACGCGGCAGGTGGCTCGTGTTCGACGGCACCGTGTGGCGTGACGGAGACTGTCACGTCCAGCGCCTGATCCAGGGCTACTGCGGAACGCTCGCCGTCGACACGAAGAAGGCGTCGTGGGGCAGCTGGCGGGCCGTCGCCGCCGTCGACCGGCTCATGCGCGGCCACGAGGAGATCAACGCCTCGATCTCGGCCTTCGACGCCGATCCGTGGCTGCTGGGCACGCCGGGCGGGGTGGTGGACCTGCGGACGGGAGAGCTGCGGCCGGCCACGCCCGAAGACATGATCACCCGCACCACCGCCGTGGCGCCGGACTTCGACCGCCGGCCGGAGCGCTGGATCCGTTTCCTGCGCGACGTGACCTGCGGCGACGGGGAGCTCGCCGACTGGCTGCAGCGCGTGTGCGGCTACGCGCTCACCGGCTCGGTGCGCGAGCAGTGCTTCTGGTTCCTCTACGGCCCGGGCGGCAACGGCAAGTCGGTGTTCGTGGGCACCCTCGCGGGCATCCTCGGCTCCTACCACAAAACCGCCGCCGACAACGTGTTCGTGCGCCAGAAGTACGAGGATCATCCGGCCGGCCTCGCCGATCTGGTGGGCGCGCGGCTGGTGACCGCCACCGAGATCGGCCGCGGGCAGGAATGGCACGTGCAGCGGCTCAAGGCGGTCACCGGCGGCGACATGATCAAGGCGCGCTTCATGCGCCAGGACTTCTTCGAGTTCAAACCGCAGTTCAAGCTGATCATCAGCGGCAACTTCAAACCGGCACTGGACGCGGTGGACCCGGCCATCGTCCGGCGCATGCGGGTGGTGCCCTTCCGCGCCCGCTTCCCCGAGCCGGACCCGGAGCTCCCGGACCGGCTGCGGGAGGAATGGCCGGCGATCCTCGGCTGGATGATCCGCGGCTGCCTGAAATGGCGGGAGCGCGGGCTCGCCCCGCCGGAGGCGGTGCGGGCCGAAACCGAGGAGTACCTGAGCGAGCAGGACCTGATCGGCCGGTTCATCGACGAGTGCTGCGAGCTGGACGCGCCCGGCACGCCACCGGGGACCGGGTTCCGCTGCCGCAGCTCGAAGCTCTATGCCGCCTGGGCCGAATGGTGCCGCAACCAGGGCGAGAATCCCGGCACCAACAAGAGTTTCACAGCGGAGTTGGTCAAGCGCGGGTTCCGAAAGACACGGACGCGGTTCGGCGCCGAATTCCTGGGGCTCGCCGTCCGGCAGGATGGCGACGCCTTGCGGGATGGAGGCGCCCGATGACACAGGGGCGCGTGACGGGCTGTGGCGGGTGCGTGACGGGTGCCGTGACGCCCAACCCATTGAACCAACGCACTTGTTACGGGTGTGACGGGTTTTCCCGGTATAGTCGAGCACACAGACTCCATATAACGGATATAATGGGGAAACCCGTCACGCCCGTAACGCCCCTGCGCGCGTGCCGCGGGGAAACTATACGGACACAACGGTTCGAGGCACTCCGGATCAGACCCGCAAACCGTCACGCCAACCCATCACGCCCACGTCAAAAAGTCCCGTCCTTGGACGAAGCGCATACCCGGATGCGCGAAAAGACCCGTCTGCGGACCATCGGAGACGGAATGCCCCCGATGCCCCTGCCGGAACGGGACCGTGGCCATCGCAACCCCAGCAGCGGAGTGGAACCGTGAGCGAACACGAGGCCGTGACCCTCGGGCAGATCCGTCGCGAGCTCGTCCGTGCCGTCCAGCGGCTACTGCCGATCGATGCGGATGCGGCACGGGCGCTCGTGGTCGAGGCGGTGCGGTCGTGGTCCGAAAAAGCCGACGCCGGCGGTATCGGGAGCGACAATGCCGGCCCCGGCACGCCCGGCCAGGACCCGGTGTCACGGTTCATCGGGGAGATGATCGTGTGCACCGTGGACCCGCGGGCCCGCTGCCGGAGCTCCGATCTCTACGCCGCGTGGTGCGAATGGTGCGGCCGGAACGGCGAGGACCCGGGCAGCAACAAGCGCTTCTCGATGGCGCTGGTGGAGCGCGGCTTCCGCAAGGAGCGCACGCGCGCCTGCAATGTGTTCGTCGGCATCCGGCTCGCCACGGGCTCTGGCACGACGAATGGCGGCAATGTCGGCTGAGCGGCGGCCGGCACAGGGCCGGCGGGGCGTGACCCCGGCCGCGCCGCCGGCGTTGCATGGCACCCTGTGCCCTTCGGGAACGGCGAGGAGGTCTGGGATGGATAATTCGGCTGCGCGATGCCGCGCTGACGGCGCTGTGCTGGCCCTCGACCCCGGCACGGTGACGGGCTGGGCGCTGTGGCAGCCGGGCCGGCCGGTGCGCTCCGGCACCGCCGTCTTCCGGCCCGGCCGGTTCGAGGGCGGCGGCATGCGCTGGCTCCGGTTCCGCCGCTGGCTGGCGGAGCTGGCCGATACGGTCGGGGGCGGGCTCGCGGAGGTGGCGTTCGAGGAGGTGCGGCGGCACCTCGGCACCGACGCGGCGCACGTCTACGGCGGCTTCGTGGCGGAGATCACCGCCTTCTGCGAGGCGCGGGCTGTCACGTCCGCGTGGATCATGCCGCGTTCCTCCGTCCGTCGAGCACCAGCATCAGAAGGGCGAGCGCGTCCGCCTCGTTGTCGTCGGCGGGGTCGAAACCGCGCGCCCGCATTGCCTCGAGGACCCGGTCCTTCGGGGCAT
>WFXL01000036.1 GCA_015490605.1 Rhodospirillales bacterium | reverse complement strand
GCGGCATCGAACACCACCACGATGTCATCGTCCGGATACTGCTCCATCAGCTTGAGGAGCATGTTGGCGAAGCCGTAGACCGCGTGGATGGGGGTGCCGTCGGGCCGCGTCATCGGCGGCAGCGCGAAGAAGGCGCGGTAGACATAGCCGGGCGCATCCACGATCAGCAGCCGGCGGGGCGCCTCTTCTCCCCCGGAACGGCGCTGGGAATCGGACGCCTCGTGGGCCTCGGTCATCGCGGGCATCCGCACGGGTTCCGCCGGCGAGAGTAGCTCCTACCCCGGGCCTGTCGAGGGCGACGCGCGACCCTGGGGGCGGTTGCGGCGGCGTCCCGTGGCGACTATGTGGGCTGCGGCCGTGCATTTGGCGCGGCGGTCCGCCGGTGGATCGGGTCCTCCCCAGCGGTGCGATGCCATCCCGCGGCCGATGGAGGCAGCCGCGCGGCGGACGGTGTGCCTTGCCCCACGCAAGCGGACGGTAGGATCATGAAGGTCACCGCCAACGATCTGCGCCCCGGCATGGTCATCGAGCACAAGGGCCGGCTGTGGCGCGTGGTGAAGACCGAACACGTCAAGCCCGGCAAGGGGCCCGCCTATCAGCAGGTGGAGCTCAAGGATCTGGTGGACGGCACCAAGCTCAACGAGCGTTTCCGCGCGGTGGAGACGGTGGAGCGGGTGCGCCTTGAGGAGGTGCCCTTCCAGTTCCTCTACGACGACGGCGAGATGCTCCACTTCATGAACCAGGAGACCTTCGACCAGATCGCCCTGCCGCGCGAGGCCCTCGGCGAGCGCGCCGTGTTCCTGCAGGAGGGCATGGTGGTGAAGGTGTTGATGCACGAGGGCCGGCCGGTGGATGTGGAGCTGCCGGATACGGTGGTGTGCGAGGTGGTGGAGGCGGAGCCGGTGGTGAAGGGCCAGACCGCGGCCGCCTCCTACAAGCCGGCGGTGCTGGACAACGGTCTGCGGATCATGGTGCCGCCGCATGTGGGCGTAGGTGAGAAGGTGGTGGTGGACACCCGCGACCTCACCTATGTGGGCCGCGCGCGCGAGCGCGGCTGAGACGGCCCGGGGGAGGAGCGGTGGCACGGCGATCGGCCCATCTCGAGATCATGGTGCGCGCCGCCCTGCGGGCGGCCCGCTCGCTGGTGCGGGACTTCGGCGAGGTCGAACAGCTCCAGGTGTCCCTCAAGGGACCGGCGGATTTCGTCTCGGCCGCCGACCGCCGGGCCGAGCAGATCATCTATGAGGAGCTGCGGCGGGCGCGGCCGCGCTGGGGGCTGCTGATGGAGGAAAGCGGCCGCCACCCGGGCGAGGAGAGCGACCATCTGTGGGTGGTGGACCCGTTGGACGGCACCACCAACTTCCTCCACGGCCTGCCCCACTGGGCGATTTCCATCGCCCTCATGCGCGGCGGCGAGATTCTCGCCGGGGTGGTCTACGACCCGGTCAAGAACGAGCTCTTCACCGCCGAGAAGGGGGCTGGCGCCTTCCTCAATGATCGGCGCATCCGCGTCTCCGCCCGGCGGGATCTGGGCAGCGCCCTCATCGCCTGCGGGCTGCCGGTGCGCAACTGGGAGGGGCGGCGCCACTTCACCGCCCAGATGAACCGGGTGGCCGACGAGGTCGCCGGCATCCGCCGCCTGGGGACCGCCTCGCTGGATCTGGCCTATGTCGCCGCCGGCCGCCAGGACGGCTTTTGGGAGTTCGGCCTCAAGCCGTGGGACATGGCCGCCGGCATCCTGCTGGTGCGCGAGGCCGGCGGGCTCGTGGGCCGGCTCGAGGGTGACGAAGACCTGATGGCACGGGGCACGCTGGTGGTGGGCAACCCCTGGATCTATCCGCGCCTCAGGGCGCTTCTCGAGGAGGTGACGCCGAGGGAGGCGTAGCCGGGGGGATGCCGCCGGTGACCGTCTCCAGCACCGGCACCGGCACGGCGCCGGGCGGCTGGTTGCGGGCATGGCGCAACACCCGCACCACCGTAGGAAAGGCGAGCTGCTCCCACGGAATGTCGTCGAAGCGGAACAGCTCCACCTCCAGCGTCTCGGCACCCGCTTCGGGCTCACCCGCCACCACCTCGGCCAGGAACATCGCCTGCACCTGGCCGATCCGCGGCAGGCTATAGAGAGCCAGCAGCCCGCGCGGGCGGATCTCGACCCGCGCCTCCTCGCGCGCTTCCCGCACCGCTCCCTCCTCGAGGCTCTCGCCGAGCTCGAGATAGCCTGCCGGAATGGTCCACAGCCCCGCCCGCGGCTCGATGGCGCGCCGGCACAGCAGCACCCGTCCCGCCATCAGGCACACCGCACCCACCACCACCTTGGGGTTTTCATAGTGGATGCGGCCGCAGGCGGTGCACACCGCGCGCGGGCGCTCATCGCCGGCAGGGACGCGATAGACCACCGGCGCCCCGCAGGCGGGGCAGAAGCGCAGGCTCATCGCCCGTCGGATGGCCCGCCGGGGCGGCCGAAGAGAGCCTCGGCCGCGCCGCGGACATCACGCCGGCGGGCGAGCTCGGCCTCCACCCGCCGGATCTCGCCCCGCAGTTCAGCGAGATAGGCCTCGAGTTCGGCCACCGACAGCCCCTCCAGCGATTGCCCTACGATCCGGCCCGAGGGCCTGCGGATTTCCTCCTCGTCCATGTCCCTTCACTCCTTGCCGGAGGCCTGCAGCAGCCGCCGGCGGAAGCGGGCGATTCCCAGCCACACCGCCGCCACCACCAGCGGCACCAGCCCCGCCAGCACGCCCTTCTGCACGCCCGGTGCCAGCGGCAGCGCCTTCACCACATAGCCCAGAAGGCCGAGCGCATAGTAGCTCAGCACGATCACCGAGAGCCCCTCGACCGTCTGCTGCAGGCGCAGCTGCAGTGCTGCGCGCCGTTCCATCGACGCCAGCAGGTGCTGGTTCTGTTCCTGGATCTCCACATCCACCCGGGTGCGCACCAGATTGGCCGCCCGCGCCACCCGGTCATTGGCGGTCTGCATGCGCTCGGCGACCGACTCACAGGTGCGCACCGCCGGCTCGAAGCGGCGCAGCAGGAACTGGCCCAGGGGCTGATAGGGGTCAAAGCGCTCCTCGCGCAGCTCCGCAAGCCGGTCATTCACCAGCTGGGCGTAGGCGCGGGTGGCGCCGAAGCGGAAGGCGGTCTCGGCCAAGAGCCGCGCGCTGGTGGCGGCGAGCTCGAACAGCCGTGCCAGCAGTCGCCGCTCGCCCTCGAGGTCGTGCACCTGGGCGATCTCGCGGGTGATCTCCATGAGACCCTGTTCCACCCGCAGCAGGGTGGGCGCCACCCGCCGGGCCACCGGCAGGCCGAGGAGCGCCATCATGCGGTAGGTCTCAAGTTCCAGCACCCGCTGGACGAAACGGCCCGCACGGAAACGGTCCATGCCCCCGTCCACCGCATAGAAGCGGCAGAAGCCGTCGCCATGGGGGCGCCAGTCGGTCCACAGCACCGCCGCCCCGTCCATCACCCGCGAGGCCCGCACCCGTGCGCCCTCGAACAGCCGGTCGATCACCGCCGGCGGCGGGACCTCGCCCCGCGCCAGCACGAGATGAGCGGCGGCCACCAGCTCGCCGGGAAGCCCCTTGATCCAGGCCTCGGGGACCAGATCGAGGGCGCGGTCGGCAAAGGGCTCGAGGCCGGCGCCGGGGCGGACGAAGGTCAGGGTGTAGAATTCGGTGTGGCGTTCGAATCGCAGCGCCAGCCGGCCCAGGTCGGCCTCGTGGAAGTGTTCCCGAAACGGTGGCGGCGCGCCGTAGCGGCGGCAGAGATCGGCCACGCTCTCAAGCGCCCGCTCAAAGCCCTCGGCATTGGTGGCCAGCGCCATGTGGGAGATGGCCACCGGCGGCTCGATCCGGGGTGCGGGGCGGCTGTGGAGCTCATCCGCGACCCGCTCGTAGTCCGGGTGGAAGGGCAGGGGCGGCGGGGTGAGG
>WFXL01000035.1 GCA_015490605.1 Rhodospirillales bacterium | reverse complement strand
GCTTCAGCTTCCAGAACTGTGAGGTGATGGTCCAGTCGATGCGCACCCCCACATAACCGCGCTCGCCCGAATACACCCCCACATAGTTGGGATCATTGGGGTTGCTCACCCGCGGAATCCGCCGGGGGGCCGAAAGGCTGCAGATCTGCGGGATCGCCCGCTCCAGCTTGAGATCCAGCTTGTACCACCAGCAGCCCTTCTTGCCGGGATGATAGGGACTCTGATAGGCCCCACAGTTGCGCACATTGCGCAGCAGCGAGGCATTCGGATTGACGCCGGCCTCGGCGGGTGCCGGCAGGGCCATGAGGGCCACAAGCCCCAGGAGCGCCAGCAGCAAGCCGCGCACGAACCACGCTCTCCGCCCCGATCGGGTCACGACGGCTCTCCTTCCATGGCCAGGATGGCGGGATCTCGCTCTGTCGACGCGAACGCCGCGGTCTTATTCCGTTCTATTCCGGCGGATGAAACACCGGGGCGGGGACCGGGGGCCGAATTCTGGCCGGTTGCAGTTCCCCGCGGCCGAGGTCCAGCACCAGATCTGCCACCTCCAGCCAGGCGGGGCGATGGGTGACGGCGAGGATGGTGCATTCCTGGCGCAGGGCTGCGATATTGTGGCAGATACGTCGTTCACTCGCGCGGTCGAGGGCGCTGGTAACCTCATCCAGCACCAGCAGCGCCGGCCGGCCGAGCAGGGCGCGGGCGAGGGCCAGGCGCTGGCGCTGGCCGCCGGAGAGCCGGCTTCCCCGCTCACCCACCACCGTCTCCAGCCCCTGCGGCAGCGCCTCCACGAAGGCGAGCGCCTCGGCGCGGGCGAGGGCCTCGCGGATCGTCTCATCGTCGATGGTGTCATCGCCCAGGGTGAGATTGTCGCGCACGCTCGCATGCAGCAGGGTGAGCTCCTGCGGAGCATAGCCCACCCGGCGGCGCCAGGCGGTGCGGTCGATGTGAGCGAGGGGGACATCGTCGATCAGGATCTCCCCCTCCTGCGGTTCCAGGAAGCCCAGCAGCAGATCCAGCAGTGTGGTCTTGCCGGAGCCCGAAGGGCCGGTGAGGACGATCAGCCGACGGGCCGGCAGCTCCAGCTCGAGGCCGCGGAACACCGGTTTCGTGCCGTAGGCGAAACTCAGCCGGCGGAAGCGGATGTGGCGAGCGAGGGAAGGGGGTGGCCGGCTGCCGCCGGCAGGTTCGCGGGCGGCCTGCACTTCGGCGATGAGGGCGCGGAGATGATCGAAGGCGGCCTCCACCTCGACGGTGCGCTGATAGGCCTTCTGCAGCTTGCCCAAGGTCGAGGCGGTGCGGGCCAGCACCAGCCCGCTCACCACCAGCTCCGGCACCGGAATGGCGAAGAGGGCGTGGGCCAGATAGAAGCCGCCGGCGAGAAACCCCACCAACAGGCCCTCATGGAGGTACTGCAGCATCTCGCGATTGGCGATCTGGCGGCGCACCGCCCGCTCGAGCCCCTGCACCCGCCGCAGCAGCAGGCTGAGAAATCCGGGCTCGCGCGCCATGGCGCGGATGGGGCGCAGATTGGCCAGGGTGTCGGTGAGCAGTTCTGCCATTTCGCGCGCATGGCGCACGCGCTTGTGGCCGGCACGGCGGGTGCGGCGTACGAGCCCGCTCAGCAGCAGTGCGGCAAGGCCCCCCACCGCCAGGGCCATCACCGCCACCTGCCAGGAGACCAGGAGCGCCACGGTGAGATAGGCGAGGCTCTGGATGGTGTAGACCAGAAAGCGCGCCGCCAGCATCGCCCCCTCGCCGCACCGCTGGGCCTCGAAGCCGAGGGCGTTGGCATAGCGGCCCGTGGGTGCGCGGACGAAGTGCAGCAGGCGCGCCTGCAGCAGCGCCTCCAGCAGCTGGCGGCGGAAGGCCGAGGCGACGCCGGCGGAAAGGCCGGCAATCAGCCGCGAGACCTGCACCATGAAGCCGGTCTTGAGGGCGAAGGCCAACACCACCAACAGCACGAGGGCGCCGAAATCGGGCTCGAGGCCGAAGACGGCGAACAGCTGGCGGATCAGGCGAGCGATGGGGGAATCGCCGGCCTCGCCCTCGGCCACCACGGTGAGCACCGGCAGCACGGTGGCAAGCCCGAGGCTCTCGGCCACGCTCGCGCCGAGCAGCGCCAGCAGCACCAGCCCGGGCCGGCCGGCGGGCAGGCGGAAGAAATCGCGCAGGGGGCGGGGCAGCAGACCGGTTTTCGCGGACATGGATCGCTCCCGGCGCCCCATATGGCCGCCGCCGCCCGGGGAGAAAGCCCTAGCCGCGCCCTTCCAATAGCCGCGCCCGCCGGCGCCGCAGCCACGGCCCCACCAGCATCGGCCCGAAGAAGCCGAGGACGGCCACCGTCCACAAGCCCACCGCCAGCGGGCTGCGCCACAGAACCGTCCAGTCGCCGTCGGCAATCAGCAGGGCGCGGCGGAGATTGTCCTCCATCTCATTGCCCAGGAGGATGCCGAGGATGATGGGCACCAGCGGCACCTCCAGCTTGCGCAGCACCCAGCCGAGCACGCCGAAGCCGATCATCAGCTGGAGGTCGAAGGGATTGTTGGAGATGGCGTGGATGCCGACGAACGAGACCATCGCCACCAGCGGCATGAGATAGCGCGGCGGCACCCGCAGCAGCTGCACGAACAGCCCCACCAGCGGCAGGTTGAGGGCAAGCAGCACCAGATTGGCGAAGAACAGCGCCGCCACCAGGCCCCAGACCACCTCCGGCCGCTGCTCGAACAGCAGCGGCCCCGGGGTGATGTCGAGGGCCATCAGCACCGCCAGCAGCACCGCGGTGGTGCCGGAGCCGGGCACGCCCAGGGTGAGCATGGGCACGAGCGCGCCGCCGGCAGCGGCATTGTTGCCGGCCTCGGGCGCCGCCACCCCGCGGGGATCGCCCCGGCCGAAGGTGCCCGCGCGGTCGGAGACGCGCTTTTCCAGCATGTAGGCGAGGAAACTGCCGAGGGAGGCGCCGGCGCCGGGCAGCACCCCGGCGAGAAAGCCGATGCCGGTGCCGCGGAACATCGCCCCGAGACTCTGCCGCAGGGTCGAAAGGCGCACAAAGATGCGCCCCAGCCGGCCGGGGTGGGGCAGCTCGCGCAGCCCCTTCTCCACGAAGAGGAACACCTCGCTCAGGGCGAACAGGCCCACGATCGCCACCAGGAAATCGATGCCCTCATAGAGCTCCACGAGGCCGAAGGTGTAGCGCGGGATGCCGGTGGTGGTGTCATAGCCCACCAGCGCCAGCGCCAGGCCGAGGGCGGCGGCGAACAGCGCCTTCATGGGATTGCGGGCAGCAAGCCCGCCCAGGGTGGCAAAGGCCAGCACATAGAGGGCGAAATATTCGGCCGGACCGAAGAGGAGTGCGAAGCGGGCCAGCAGCGGGGCCAGCAGCACCAGCCCCGCGGTGGCCAGCACGCCGCCCACGAAGGAGGCCAGGCCCGAGAGGGCCAGGGCCTCGCCCGCCCGTCCCGCGCGCGCCATGGGATGGCCGTCGAGGATGGTCATCAGCGCCGGCTCATCGCCGGGGATCGCCAGCAGAATCGAGGAGATCCGCCCGCCGTACATGGCGCCGTAGTAGACGCTGGTGAGCAGGATCAGGGTGGCGGTGGCATCGAGGCCGAGGGAGAAGGCGAGGGGAACGAGGATCGCCACCCCGTTCGAGGGCCCGAGGCCCGGCAGCGCCCCCACCAGCGTGCCCAGCACGCAGCCGAGGATCGCCAGGGCCAGGTGGAGCGGCGTGAAGGCGGTGGCAAAGCCCGTCAGCAGGCCCGTGAGGAGGTCCATGGTTTCACCAGCCGAGCAGGCCGCGGGGCAGCGACAGGTCCAGCAGCTCCACGAACACGAGCCGCAGCCCGACCCCGCAGAGGAGGCCGAAGAGGGCGCTGGCCCAGAGCCCACCGCCCAGCCGCCAGCAGAGCAGACCGGCGGCAAGCGCGGTGGCGGCAACAAAGCCCAGGGGCTCCAGCAGCGCCGTATAGCCCAGCAGCACCGCCACCGCCCCCACGAGCTCGCCGAGGGCGCGCCCGCGCGGCCAGTCGGGTTCGGGATCGGGGACCAGAAGCGGCCACAAGCCCGCGATCCCCAGAGTGATGGCGATGATCACGGGAAAGGTGCGGGGACCGAGCGGATCCACCGCAAAGGGCGTGGCAATGGCCATGGCCCCAAGCCCGTAGGCCAGAGCCAGGGCCAGGGTGAGCAGGCCGAAGATCCGATCGCTCCACCGCACCGGCCGTCTCCGTGATCCCGCGGACGAGGGATCAGGGCCTATTTGATGAGCCCGATCTCGCGCGAGAGAGCGGCGATGTCGGCGCTCTGCTGCCGGACGAAGGCTTCCAGCTCCTGGCCATAGAGAGCAAAGGGCATGAGGCCGCTCTGCGCCATCACCTGCTGCCACAGCTCCGACTGATACACCTGGCGAATCGCCTCCACCCAGAAGCCGTAGGCTTCATCCGACATGCCGCCGGGGGCGTAGAAGCCGCGCCAGTTGGCGCCGATCGCATCCACCCCCTGTTCCCGGGCGGTGGGGATGTCGGCGAGCTTGCCCGGCAGCCGCTCGGGGGCGAGCACCGCCAGCACCCGGACCTGGCCCGCCTCGATAAAGCCGACCGTCTCGGAGATGTCGCCGGAGAAGGCCTGGACGTGTCCGCCCAAGAGCGCCGTCATCGCCTCACCGCCGCCCTTGTAGGCGACATATTTGATCTTGGTGACATCCTCGATGCCGGCGGCCTTGGCGGCGATCAGCACCTTGAGGTGGTCCCAGCCGCCGAAGGCGCTGCCGCCGGCAATCGCCACCTCCTGCGGGCGGGTTTTGAGCGCCTCCATGAGATCACCCAGGGTCTTGATGGGGCTGTCGGCAGCCACCGCGATGACACCATAGTCGGCCCCCACCGTGCCGATCCACCGCACCATGTCGGCGCGCATGTCCACATAGGCGCCCTGGGCGAGGCGGGTGACGGTGGCAGTGGAGGCGGCCACCAGCAGATTGTCGTCCTTGTTGCGCTTGGTCACCACATAGGCGAAGGCGACCCCGCCGCCGCCGCCGGCCATGTTGGTCACCCGCACCGGCTCCTTGACGATGCCCAGCTCCTGCAATGCCCGGCCCACCTGACGGCAGGTGAAGTCCCAGCCACCGCCGGGATTGGCGGGGGCGATGCACTCCACTCCGGAAGGCTCGAAGGCGCCGGCCGGCGTCGCCAGCACCGCCGCGAGCGCGCCGGCAAGCAGCATCCGTCGCGTGCTCCACAACATGGATCCCTCCCCTGTGCTCTGGTCATCCCCACTCCACCACAGCCGTCCGGCCGCGACAATCCCGGCGGTGGACTGGACAGAGCGCCTTGAGGCCGCCAATCGGGGACGGCGGATGCAGGCGGAGGCCGGCATGCGCGTGCGCATCTTCCACAATCCCCGCTGCAGCAAGTCGCGCGCCGCCCTGGCGCTGTTGCGCGAGCGCGGGATCGAGCCGGAGATCGTGCACTATCTCGAAACCCCACCTACCAAGGCAGAGCTCCGCCGGCTGCTGGAGCGGGCCGGTCTGTCGCCGCGCGCGGTGGTGCGGGCTAGGGATGCGCGCGCCCTCGGGCTTGATCCCTCGACACTCTCGGATGAGGAAATCCTGGATCTGCTCGTGCGCGAGCCGCGTCTGTTCGAACGCCCCCTCGTGGAAAGCGAAAAGGGAGTGGTCCTCGCCCGCCCGCCGGAGCGGGTGCTGGAGGTGCTCTAGGGGCGTTGTCGCAGCTTTGGGGAGAGCGAGCACATCTAGGCGCGGCGGGCCCCCAGAAAGACGCACTGGCCCACATGCGGCCGCTCGCGATCGAGCTCGGCCACGAGGGCTTGAAGCGTGCCCGCCTCGCGTCTTTGGGTGAGGGTGGTAAGACAGGTCTCGAGTTCGGCGGCCGTCACCAGCGCCCAGAAGGAGTCGCCCGCGCGCCAGGCGGGATCGAAGGGGCCTTCGGGGTCGAAATAGGCCATTCCCATCAGCACCGCATCGGTGGGCACCAGCCGTCCCAGGGGGGTGAGACCGAGGTCGGCCAGCAGCGCCTCCAGTGGATCGAGGTCGAGATAGCGGGCCGCCAGGCGGGCGCGGGCCTCGGGCAGCAGTCGGTAGTACCAGTAGCCCCGCTCCAGCTGCACATGGGCGGTGGTCCCCACCACCACCACCCCGCCCGGGCGCAGCACCCGGGCGATCTCGGCGAGGGCGCGTTTCCAGCCGGCGAAGGGATCGTCGGCCTCACCCGGGAGATGGTGCAGCACCTGGTTGACCAGCACCGCGTCGAAACTGGCCTCGGGCCAGGGCAGGTCGAGGGCCGAGCCGTGGCGCAGCTCCAGCCGCCCCGATTCGAGCGCGCGATCGAGCTTGGCCGCCGCCCGCTCGAGCATGGCCGGCTCCAGATCGAGCCCCACCAGGGCGCCCAGATGGGGCTCGAGGGCGGCGAGATAGTTGCCGGTGCCGCAGCCTACCTCCAGCAGGCGCATCGCCGCCGGGGCCTGCTGTCCCCGGTGCAGCAGCCCCAGCACCGCCTCCACCCCCACCGCCCGGCGGGTGCGGTCGTAGTGGGCGGCGGTCTCGGCATAGCGTTCGTAGCTGCTCACGATGCCCACCTCCGGCGCCCCGCCGGAGCCCTATCGGCCATGGCCGGCGGGGACAAGCGGTGCCGGCAGCCACAGCGATCCCTCCAGCACCCGGCCGCCCTCCTCGAACACCTCATAGACCACCGGCCGGCGAGCCGGGGCCAGGACAGCCTCGAGCTCGGCGCGGCTGATGCAGTGCTCGCGCCGGGTGCCGTGGCGGCGATGGTCCTCCTCACCGAAGGTGCACACCAGCACCGCCCCCGTCGGCGCGAGGGTGGCCAGCAGCCGCCGCCACTGGGCGGGCGAGGGGCGATAGCGGATCACCAGCAGCAGGTCGAAGGGACCGAGGCCTTGGAGGGCGGTCGGCTCGTCGAGGTCGACCCGGCGGGTGATCACCGTCACCCCGGCCGCCCGCGCCCGTTCCGCCAAGAGCTGCAGGGCGGCCTCGGCGATGTCCACGGCGGTGACCGCAAAGCCGCGGGCGGCGAGGAACACCGCATGGCGCCCGGCGCCCGCGGCCACGTCCAGCACGCGACCGCGGGGCAGCCGGGGAAGCAGGCGCAGCAGGAAGGGTTCGGGCGTCCCGAGGTCATGGCTGCGGGTGCGCCAGCGTTCCTCCCAGCGGCGACGATCGGCCTCGCTCAACCGCTCCCTCCCCGGGACGCCCCAGCGAAACGTCAGAAGGGCAGGCGGTCGGCCACCGCGGCGATGCCCGCCTTGGCGCAGGCCGCATCCTCCTGGCCCGAGGGGCTGCCGGAGACGCCCACGGCCCCGACGATGCGCCCTTCCACCTCCACCAGCACGCCACCGCCCAGCATCAGCGCGCCCGGGATGAAGCGCGCGCCCGAATCGATCGCCCCGGCCTTGGTGGCCTCGGCGAGGGCGGCGGTATCGCTGCGGAAGCTCACCGCCGTCCAAGCCTTGCGGATGGCCGTCGCAGGCGTGTGCGGGCCGGCCAGCACATCGCGCAGCAGCGCCTGGGGCACGCCGAAGCGGTCCACCACCGCCGCCGCCACCTGATAGCCCTTCTCACGACACGCCGCCACCGCGGCCGCCACCATCTCGTGGGCAAGGGAAGGACGAAGTGTGCGGAAGTCCACCAGGGGCGCCTCGTCCTCGCCCGCGGCTGCCGGCAGGGCGAGGAGGGAAGCGAGGGCCAGGGCTGCCAGGGTCTCACGCATGATGGGGGCTCCTTCGTATGATCGAGGACCTTTCACCCCAGGGCCGGGATGGCCCTCGGGGTACGACCCCCCTCTGGCGGGCCCGCACGCGGCCGTCCTTGAACAGGATCAAGCCGGCGGCCGCCCACCCGCCGAGGTGCCAGCGTCCGGTCCCTATCGCGCCGTCTACCGCGCTCTCGCAGTGTCGGCGCATGAATGGTGACGGCGTTAACCGAATGTCAGGAAAATCGTGCTCTTTCGGGGGCGAACTGCAGTGCCACCGTCGGAGGCTCCAGTCCATGAAGATGTTTCCCCGCCGCTCGGATCGGAAGGAGACCCTCCTGATCCGGGATCTCCAGGAACTCATCCGGGGGCAGCTCGACCTCGCCGAGCGGATCCGGGACGATGCCAGCGGGCAGCTGGTGGGTGAGCTCGCCCGCACCATGCGGCAGGAGGCGCGGGACCGGCTCGCTGGCGTGGTCGCCATCGCCGAAAGCTCGCTGCGGCTTTCGGTGCTCGCCCTCGAGATGCTCAATGCCACGCGCGAACAGACGGAACGCAGCCACACCATCGCCGCCGCGGTGGAGGAGATGTCGGCGACGGTAGGCGAGATCGGTCGCCACTCCGATGCGGTGGCGCGCGAGGCCGAGCAGGTGCGGGATACCGCCCGTGAGGGGGCGGAGCGGGCCCATCGGGCGGTGGAGAACGCCCGCAATCTGGTGGAGACGGTGGAGGCGGTAACCCGACGGGTGGAATCGCTTTCGGCCACCGCCCGCCGCATTGGCGAGATCGTCGGCCGCATCGACGAGATCGCCGAGGAGACCAAGCTGCTCGCCCTCAACGCCAGCATCGAGGCGGCGCGGGCGGGCGAGGCCGGGCGCAGCTTTGCGGTGGTGGCCGGGGAAGTGCGGGCGCTGGCCCAGAAGACGGCGGAGGCCACCCGCGAGGTGCACGAGCGTATCTCCAGTTTCGACCGCGAGGTCGCCGGCATCGTCGAGACCTTGGCCAACAGCGAGGAGGTGATGGCCGCCACCCGCGGAACCCTGGGCGAGCTCGGCGAGGCCATGGACCAGGTGCGCGAGCGCATCGAGGCGGTCACCGGCAAGATGGGCGAGATCGCGAGCGCCCTTGCCCAGCAGGGCGAGGCCACCAACGAGATCTCGGCCAACGTCGGCGCCATCGCCTCGGCAGCCGAGGACAATCAGAAGAAGGCCCAGGAGCTGGTGGAGTCGGCCGAGGGGCTCGAGGGCGTCATCAAGAAGGAGCTCGAGGTCCTCGCGCGGATGGATTTCGCCGGCAAGGTGGTGCTGTTGGCCATCGCCGACCACATTCTGTGGAAGAAGCGCCTCGTGGCCATGGCGAGCGGCCGCATCGTGCTGCGTCCCGAGGAGCTCACCGACCACCGCTGCTGCCGCCTCGGCCGCTGGTACTATGGCGAGGGGCGCGAGCGCTTCGGCGACCACCCCGACTTCCGCGCCCTGGAGGAGCCCCACGAGCGGGTGCACCGCTTCGGCATTGAGGCGGCCAAGCTCTTCCAGGACGGCGACCTCGAGGGCGCGCTTGCGGCCATCGCCGAAGTGGAGAAGGCCTCCAAGGAGGTGGTGGAGCGCCTCGCGCGCCTGGCCCTGCTGTTCGACGAAAAGGGCGAGGGGACGGAGGCGCGCCGCGCCGCCTGAGGAACGTTACGGTCCGTCAAGGGAGGCGGTCCCCATGCCCTCTGGGCCGCCGCCTCCCGCCCCACCGGCCGGCGCGTGCCGCGCGGGCGTGGGGCCGATGGTCGCGGGGTGAAGGCGGCCGGGGACCGGTGGCACCTTGCGGGGACAACGGAGCGATCTCTCGACCCGGTGACAGCAGGGCACACGCCGGCGCACCGGCAAGGGCCCCGAATCCGGCCCTGATGTGCAGAAACGACGCCCCCGGCTTTCGGAACCTCGCGAGTCTCGGAAACTGGCCCTCGCTCCGACCGTGATGCGCAGCTGTGGCCCGGGGCGAAGAGCGTCTCATGGTTCCATCGGAACCATCCGAGGCCCGCCGGCCCGCGCCTTCATGGGAAGTCCCCGGGGCGAAGCCCAGGACCCGGCCACGGGCACCCAGGAATCGCTCCAACGGCCCGGAGGTGCCACCACATTTCTCCGAAGCCGCCCGGGCCCGGGGATGGATGCGGGATGGTCCCGCACTGGCGCGGTCTTCCGGGGGCTGTCCGGGCACGGGTGTGGCGCAACCGTCTACACCGCCCGCAGGCGACTGCCGGCCAGGTCCGGCCCGCGCCCCCCGTTTCCCACCGCGTCCATGGGACAACCACACCTCCGGGCCATGAGATGTCACACCCGTGGGCGTCGTGAAACCACACCCTGCGGCCGCTGCCGTTTTCGCCCATCTCCAGCAACTGCGCTTGACCATGGTCTTGCCAGAAACGGCAACAAGTCCCGGTTTTTTGCAGGATAAACCCGGAATCCCCGGGAGACGTTTACTAAAAGTTATTTATAAACAAATATTCGGTTTAAGCTATAATAACAAAATATCTAGAACGATATATCAAATTCCGATATTATAGATTTTTCTGCCCATTGTAATTCAAATGTCAGATTTCTACGAGAACTCATTCCACTTAATATATTAAACTTCTCGTTCATAATTATAACATCTTGCAAAATTAACGCGACAATTTTAATAGAATCCATGAATTATTTTATCACGCAACAGAAGTTTTATAAAGCAATCATGTAGCAAACAAATAAAATAATGTCTAATATCCCAAACCATACCTATAGCCCTACTTTAATGACAATGAACACAAAGAAATACGAGCAACTCGCCACGACAAGTCAAATTACGTCTCTTCTTGAGTTTTAGATTTTTATATTGACATGGGGCATGCAATATTATATATTAGTCTTGTAATGAGTAGACATCATAGATCTTATTAAAGGAGAAAATAAAATGAAAAGAAACAATTTGCCATGTTATATGTTAGAGCTTTTACAAATCGTAGGGATATTGATATTATGTATGATTGTAGTTAACTTATTATTGTCCGGAAAATGCCACGTCATGATAATAGCAATATTTGTTTTTACCAAAGTGCGAGGAAGCGCAAGAACATGAGGAATCCCCACCCATGCTTCCTCCAGACCCAGCCCATGAGATTCCCACGGTCACGTTCCCCATCCGGAACCCACGTTCCCCAAAGCGCAGGACATGCCCCCGCGCGCATGGGGAGTGCCCTGCCCGGCCCGTGATGCCGGCGATCATGGGGTGGTGCCGCGATCGCGCACGGTGTCCGGGGACCGACCCACCGGACAGGGTTTCGGATAGGGGGCGATAACACCCCCTCCGGCGGCGCCGGCGAACGGTGCCCAGACGATCCGGGCGGGACTTCGCGCGGGCGAGGTGCGCCCGGTGGCAGAGCCTGGAGCGGGAGCGTGTGCCATACCGTCGACGGGATCAGACCGATTTGCGATGAGCCATCAACCCGGCTGGCACGAAATCCTGCACGACGGTGGCGGGAAGGTGTATGCCCTCATGGCCCGCGTCCACAGGGCGCGGGTGCAGGAAGGTGCAGCGCGGGGACAGGCCATCCCGGCGGCTTGAGCTGGGCGCCGGTCTCGGCGAAGGAGGGGCGGGTTGGGTCGAGGTGGTGGTGACGGGTGCGGGCGACTCGCGCTGGCTGGAGCTGGCGCCGGCGTGGGCCGGGGTGCTGGTGGTGGCCGATGTCCACGGCCATGCCGAGCGGTTCGCCGCCTTCGCCCGCTATGCCCGTACGCAGCACCTATTTCTCGTCCAGCTGGGCGATCTCATAGACCGCGGCCCCGATTCGCCGGGGGCCCTGCGGCTCGCTCGCCAGCTGCGGGAGGACGGCTGCGGCGAAATGCTCGCCGGCAATCACGAGCTCAAGCTCCACCGCCTTCTCACTGGCAGAACCCGAGCGCTCGCCGCCGAACACCGCGAGACCTTGCGCCAGCTTGCGGCCGCCGCCGACGGTTACGAGCTCGAGGTCTGGTTCCGCCAGACCTTCCCCCGGCTGCCGCTGGTGCTGGGCCGGGGTGCTACGGTGCTGGTCCACGGCGCCCTCACTCCCGCGATGCTGCCGCCCGTCTCCCGTCTGGACCGTCGACAGCGCACCCTCGCCCTCTTCGGCGAGGTGGTGGGTCGCCGCCGCGACGGCCTGCCGATCCGGGGCTATGGCTGGCTCGACCGGCTGCCGGCGGGGTTGCTGGTGATCGCCGGCCACGATCCGCTGAGCGGCACCTGCCTCTATCTGCGCACCGGACGCGGCGGCGCGCGCCTGCTCCATCTCGATGCCGGGGCGGGCCAGGGAGGTCCGCTTGCCGCCGCCGTCCTCGACCGCGAAGGGCGCCTGCGCACCACCCTCCAGATCCCGCCGGACCACACCGAGCCGCGCCCCTGCCCGGTGGTCCCCTGGCCGGACGACTCCCTCAGCGGGGCGGACGGGCCGGCGCCACCAGCTCCAGCCGCACGTGACGCAGATCCAGGGTGAGCTTGCCCCGTTCCTCGAAATTGACGGTCAGACGCACGCCCACCGCCGACTGGATCTGACCGATCCCCCAGTCGGGATGGGCGGGATTACGCACGAACGCGCCGGGCACCAGCCGCGGATCCGCCGTCATCACCCCGATCCTCGCCTGCCCCCATCACCTCCATGGGCCCATCACCGGCGGGAGACAAGCCACAGCTTCCATCATCCTCCGGGGCGCCATCCTCTCATATCCCGATACGCCACTCGCGGCAGAGCGCTTGCTCGATCAGAGTTAACAATGTCTTGATGGGAGTGTCCTTCCGGAGACTACGGCCGATGTCGACGGCGATAATGGTCGATCTCGCTGACCTCTCGCGTGTATCCGCACGGGAACGGGTGGTCTTCGAGAGCGAGGATCTTCGGGCCACGCTCGACGATGACGGCGTTCTCCTGGCCGAGATGCGTCATCCCCATGGCTGTTGCTTCACGCCGTCGCTGCTGGATTCGGGACTGCGCCTGCATGAACGGCTGCGGCGGGAGGTGACCGCCGGCAATCTGCGGGTCCACTATCTGGTGTGGCATTCGGCCCGGGAGGACATCTGGAGTCTCGGCGGCGATCTCGCCCGCTTTCTCGCCTGGGTGGAGGCGGGAGATCGCCGGGCCCTCGAGTCTTATGCCCACACCTGCATCCGCTTGGTGGAGGAGACCTGGCGGGGGCTCGATCTGCCGCTGCGCACCGTGGCGCTCGTGCGCGGCCGCGCCTATGGCGGCGGCTTCGAGGCAGCGCTTGCCTGTGATGTGCTGCTGGCCGAGGCGGGCGCGCGCTTCGGCCTGCCGGAGACCCTCTTCGGCCTGTTCCCGGGGATGGGAGCCTGGAGCCTGCTGGCCCGGCGCGCCCCGCGGGCGCTGCTGCGGCGGCTGGTGGAAGAGGCGGAGACGGTCACCGCCGAGGAGCTCCACGCCCACGGCCTGGTCCACCGGCTGCTGCCCGCGGGCGGTGCCCTCGCGGGACTGCGGGCCTTTGTGGCGGAACGGGCCCCGCACAGGCGCCGCGATCTCGCCCTGGATCGGGTGCGCCGGCGGGTGGAGGCGCTCGATCCGGGCGAGCTCGAAGACATCGTCGCCATCTGGGTGGAGCGGGCCCTCACCCTCGAAGAGCCCATGCGCCGGCGCATGCGCCACTTCGCCCGGCGTCAGCGCAGCGCCCGCTGCCGGTAGAGCACCACTTCGGGGACCGCGCGGCCGGCATAGATCGCGGGCTTGCGCACCACCACCCGGCAGGCCTCCACGCGGGGATCGGCCAGACAGAAGGCAACCAGCTCCTCCGCCAGCTGCTCCAGAAGCTCGGTGTGGGGGCGCTGCGGCCAGTCGCAGGTGAGGTGGTGGTAGAGCCGGTCATAGTCGAGACAATCCGCAAGGCCGCGGCGCTCGCCGGGCGGCCGGCGACGGTAGAGCTCCACCTCCACCTCCACCGGCTGGGGCTGCTGCCGTTCGCCGGCATGCACACCCACCCGCAGCTGCAGCCGCACCCCCCTCAGGGCTACGCATTCCCAGTCCTCATCGCCCCACCGGGGCGGCACGGTCCTCATGCCGGCGCCTCGTCCTCGAGCGGTGCCAGGATCTCGGGTGGTCTCCGATGGCGCGGCCAGAAGCCCACGAGGATGCGTTCATTGGTGGACCAGCGGCGCGATTCGAAGCCGTTCTTCTCGGCATCCTCGCGGTCGCGGGGATCGAAGCTCATGGCGATGTGATAGTCGGGGAGGTCGTCGTCCTCGACGATCCGCTTGAGCTGGGGCTTGAAGAACCGCGGCTCCAGCACCGAGCCGCACTTCTCGATCAGCTTGGGCAGGCTGATGACCCAACAGTCCTGGTGGCCGCAGTGCTTGCGCGCGAGTTCATAGAGCCGGCGCTTGAGCCCCATGGAGATGTGGAAATACGCCTGATTGATGGTGAGCACACGGCGGTCCTTGACGATGGCGCGGAACATCCAGTCGTTGAGGGTGATCTCGCACGCCCCCATCACCCGCTTGCCGTTGCGGGTGGTGCGCTCGAGGATGCGGAAGGTCTCGATCCAGCCGAAGCCGCGGCGCTCGCGCACCTCTCCCGCCTCGATGGTGGTGACGATGGTGGTGGAACGCAGCCGGTAGAGGGCATCCAGAAAGAGCTCATAGGCGCGCTTGCCGGTGCCGCGGCCCGTCACCTTGAGGAAATTGTGGGCCGAAAAGCGCACGGTGCGGTCCACCGGCAGCCCCCGTTCCAGCCGGTCGTTGATGATGGAGGCCACATAGATGAGCACATCCTTGTCCCAGATGGTGGCAATGCCGCGCGATCCCGGCCGCACCTCGATGCGCACCCGGCCGTCGTCATAGACCAGCGGCCGCATGCGCGGTGCCTTCTGCAGCGAGAAGAAGGGGAACTCCATCAGCGCCCGGTCGTCCTTGAAGGGCGCGTTGACCAGACTGTCGAGGAAGAGATCGACCTGCTTCTCCGCCACACTCAAGGGGCTCGCTCCCGTCGCTGCCGCGCGGGCCGCCGGCGGTCGCGGATCTCCTCAACAGGCACGGCATAGCCGGCCCGCGCCAGGGCCTCCAGCACCAGCGCCCGCACGGTGGTGTCCTGCTCGGCGGTGCGGGCCTTGAGCTGGCGCACCACCGAGGCCGGCAGGGTGAGGGTGAGCTTGCGGTCTCCCGTGGTCAT
Organism: Rhodospirillales bacterium; assembly: GCA_015490605.1. Taxonomy (GTDB): domain Bacteria; phylum Pseudomonadota; class Alphaproteobacteria; order Geminicoccales; family Geminicoccaceae; genus HRBIN39. Next base: position 9,258 of record WFXL01000035.1, on the reverse strand, counting down.
GGGCACCGTCACCTGGACCGCGGGCATCATACGGATCTACGGATCTGCGTCCAGTCGCGCGAGAACCTCACCACAGCTTCGCGCCATGGAGGAGATGGGCTTGCCGGCGGCCGGGGCGGATGCGAGGATCGGTGCGAGAGCGGGAGAGGAGCTGTGCGCGAGCAGGAGCGCGAGCGGATCCGCGCGGTGCTGCGGCGGCTGTTGGCCGAGCTGAAGGCGCGGGGGGTGGTGGCGCTCGAGTGGCGTGCCGGCGAGGACTGGGCGGGCGATCCGGCCGTGTGGGTGTGGGTGGTGCTGCCGGCGGATGCCGAGGAACGGGGTCTTTGGGCCTTCGAGAACCGCGAGGCCATCCGCGCGGAGATCCGTAAAGCCTTCCTACAGGCCGGACCCGAGGAGCCGGTCCCCTATGTGCACTTCCGGCTGGCCAACGAGGAACGTCCCCGGCCGGACCTGGAACTGCTCGAAGCGGCATGAGCGATCCGCTGGCCCGGGATCTGCTCGAACAGGCCCGCCATCTCGCCCGGCGCGAGCCGCGCCGGCCGAAGCAGGCGAGCCTGCGCCGGGCTGTCTCGGCCGCCTATTACGCCCTCTTCCATCTGCTGGCCGCAGAAGGTGCGCGGCTGGTCTGCCGGGCCCGCCATCTTCAGCAAGCGCGGCCGCTGATCCGCCGCACGCTCGGCCATACCGAGGCGAAGCGAGTGTGCGACACCATCCGCCGGGGACGTTTTCCCGACCCCTGGGACCGGATCGCTCCGCCCCGTGCTCCCTCGCCGGCTCTCGTCGATCTCGCTGATACCTTCCTGCTGCTCCAGGAAAGCCGTCATGCCGCCGACTACGATCCCGCCGCCCGCTTCGCACGCCGGGACGCGCAGGATCTCGTGCAGAGGAGCGAAAAGGCCTTCCGTCTGTGGAGACGGCTGAACCGGCACGAGCGTGACATTCTCCTTCTTGCCCTCCTGTTCGGCCGCCAGGTTCGCCGCTGAGTCCGTAGCGCGCCTTGAACCCCAGCCCCTGGCTCCCTTTATGCCGGAAAGAACGGAAGCAGAACGATCGGGAGAGGAGCGATGGCCGACTTCCGCCTTCCCAGCCTGTTCGGGCGCCGCGAGGTGGCGGCGGGCGAGGACCCCTTCACCGCGCTCACCCGCGAGATGGACCGCCTGTTCGAGGAGATGACCCGCAGCTTCGGCCTGCCGCGCACCCCTGCCGGTGAAGTCGTGCTGGTGCCGCGGGTGGACGTCAAGGAGACCGACGAGGCAGTGGTGGTGCAGGCGGAGCTGCCCGGCGTGCGCGAGCAGGACGTGGAGGTGGAGTTCGCCGACGGCGTACTCACCATCCGCGGCGAGAAGAAACAGGAGCGCGAGGACAAGGATCGCGGCTATTATGTGATGGAGCGCCGCTACGGCAGCTTCCTCCGGCGCATCCCGGTGCCGGTGGAGATCGATGAGGAGCGCATCGAGGCCCGTTTCGACCACGGCGTGTTGACCGTGACCCTGCCCAAGAAGCCCGAGACCCAGCCGCGCCGCATCACCATCCGCACCGAAGCCTGAACCGCCACCGGAGCCCGCTTTCCAAGGCGGGCTCCGGCCCCACATCCGCCCCCCGCTTTTGCCGCCCGTCGGCTGGCGCGCTATGTCGCCGGCGGAGAGACGGACGGGGCCATCATGGGTGCTTCATCCCCACCGACCGCCGACATGCTGCAGGTGGCGCTCGCCGAGCGGGCGCTGCGCTGCGGGCTCGGCTGCCGTCTCGTGGGGCCCGGGGGAAAGAGGCTCGTCCATGCGGTAGAGACCGCCGCCGAGGAGGTGTTGCGGGCCCCGGGCGCACAGCTCGCCATCACCGGCTGGCGCCTGTCCATGCTGGGGATGCCGGTGACGCCTGAGGGCACCTATCTGCTCCGCCTCGCCCCCGGCCATACCGCTGCGGCCGTGCGTGCCCTGGCCGATCCTCTGGCCAGGCCCGATCTCCCGGCGGTGGTGGTGGACATGCGCCCGGCCGAGGGGTTCGCCCAGGCGGCAGTGGAGCTCTGCAAGATCGCCCGCCTGCTGCCGGCGGCCCTGTTGGGTCCCGAGGGAGGCGGGACGGCAGCGGTGGAGGTGAGCGAAACGGCGGTGTTCGCCCATCGCCGCTTCGTCGCCGAGAGTCTGAAGCCGGTGGTGACGGTGGAGGTGCCGCTGGAACTGGCGCCGCAGGCGCGCTTTGTGGCCTTCCGCCCGGGGGATGGCGGGCTCGAACAATATGCCGTGCTGGTGGGCGAGCCCGAACGGTTCGAAGCGCCCCTCTGCCGGCTCCATTCCGAGTGTTTTACCGGCGATCTCTTCGGCTCCCTCAAGTGCGACTGCGGCGCCCAGCTGCGCGGCGCCCTCGCCCGCATGGAGGCGGAGGGCGGCGGCGTGCTCCTCTATCTGCGCCAGGAGGGCCGCAACATCGGCCTGGTCAACAAACTGCGGGCCTATCGGCTACAGCAGGCGGGTCTCGATACGGTGGATGCCAATCTGCATCTCGGCTTCGAGCCCGACGGCCGCGACTTCCTCGCCGCCGCCACCATGCTGCGGCATTTGGGCTTTGCCCGCGTGCGCCTGCTCACCAACAACCCCGCCAAGGTGGAGGCCTTGGCCGGCCACGGCATCGCGGTGGTGGAACGGGTCCCCCACCATTTCGCCGCCAACCCTCACAACCGCTTCTATCTCGAGACCAAGGCGCGCAAGAGCGGCCATCTGCTGCGCCTCGAGGGCGAGGAGGACGGCTCCGAAGGCGGCAAGCCCGCCGCGCGCCGCTGAACCTCAGCCGCGACCGACGAAGGGCATGGCGGTGGCCATCACCGTCATGAACAGGATGGTCTCCGACAGCGGCAGGCTGGCGGCGAACACCACCGCCCGCGACACCGACTCCACGCTCATGCGCGGCTCCGGCCGCACCGAGCCGTCCGCCTGCAGCACCCCGCGCGCCATGGCTGCGGTCATGTCGGTGGCGGCATTGCCGATGTCGATCTGGCCGCAGGCGATGGCGAAGGGGCGGCCGTCGAGGGCGATCTGGCGGGTGAGGCCGGTGATGGCGTGCTTGGTGACGGTATAGGGTGCGGCATGGGGCCGGGGCGCGTGCGCCGAGATGGAACCATTGTTGAGGATGCGCCCGCCCTGGGGCTGCTGGCGCCGCATCAGGCCGAAGGCCGCGCGCGCGCAGTAGAACATGCCGTGGAGATTGACCGCCACCGCCCGGTGCCAGTCCTCCAGCGGCACCTCATCCACCGGCGCCGGCGGGGTGAAGATGCCGGCATTGTTGAACAGGAAGTCAAGCCGCCCGAAGCGCGCCTCGATGGCGGCGAAGAGCGCCCGCACCTGGGCGGCATCAGCCACATCGGTGGGCACCACAAGCGCTTCGCCGCCGCCCTCGCGGATGGCGGCCGCCGTCGCTTCCAGGGCCTCGCGCCGCCGCCCCGCCAGCACCAACCGCCAACCCTCGCGGGCAAGGGCGAGGGCACTCTCGCGACCGATGCCTGAGCCGGCACCGGTGACCAGGGCCACGCCACCTTCCGCCATGGGCTTTCCTCCCCCGCATCCCAAGCGATGTTAGGGGCGGGGCCAGAGGAAGGCCAGCATGAGCGAACAGCGCGGGCCTGAGGGCCCCCAAGCGGCGGCCAGGGGGGAGGGGACCGCTCCCGAGCCGCTGCGCCTTGCCCTCCATGAGGCCCGGCATGCCGCCCTGGCCACCTTCGCCGCACACCTTCGCGCCGACTGGCCGGATGTGCCGGCGCGGCTGCGGGCGGTGCATCGCGCCTGTCGGCTCACCGGTTTCCTGCCGGAAGCACCGGCGATCCGCCCAATCCCTCTCGAGAGTCCCCATGGGCCCCTTCTGGTGGTGCTCAATCCTCACCGAGCCCGACCCCATGCCGCCCATCCGCTGCCGCCACCGGCACCGCGCTCGCCCTGTCCCCTGTGCGATCTGCCCTGGAGCCAGCTCTGGCTGGAGCTGGAGCTGGACGGCGAGGGCTGGCGGGCCGCTCCCTCACCCGCGCCCTATCTGCCGGCGCCGCAGTGGACCGTGGCCACCACCACCCACCGGCTGCAGGAGCCCGCCGACGACCGCGACGCCCGCCATCTCTTTGCCGCCATGGCCGGGCTCCTGGCGCGGGCCCCGGGGCTGCTGCTGGGCTGGAACGGTGCCGGGGCCGGGGCCTCGCTGCCGGCCCATCGCCACTTCCACGCCCTCGGGGAGGAGGTGGGTCAGGTGCTGCCGTCCCCCTCGCCGACCGCCGCCCACATCCTCGCCCTGGAGGGGGAGGGGATGGCGGTGGCGGCCGAGCTGGCGGCAGCTCTCATGGACTGGCGCCGGGAGCTGGGCCCATGGGCCACCGCCAATGTGATCATGTGGGGGGAGGAAGGGCGGATCCAGGCCCGCTTCGTGCGGCGGGATCGCCGGCGTGAGCAGCTGGATCCGCTGCCTGAAGTGCGTGCAGGCTTCCTCGAGGCGGGGCTGCACACGGTCATCCTCAAGAGCTCGCAGACCATCACCGCCTTCGAGCAGGGCCGGCTGCCGGCGGCCGTGCTCGCCCGGGCCCTCACCGAGCTCGCCCCCGCACCCGTGCGCGACTGACGTCATCGCAATCAGGGTGCGACGGGTTCAGCCGGAGCGGCGGAAGGCGAACAGAGTGGAGCCCGTGAAGTTCAACAGGAAGCTTGCGAGGGTGGCGAGCGCTACCGCCACCACCGGATGGCGCGCCGCCAGCGGCAGGGTGGCGATAAGGGCCGCATAGATGCCGTAATTCACCAGGGCTGTGGGGGCACTCACGGTGAGGAACCGCAGCCATTCGCGCGAACGTCCCCGCCGTGCGGCCCGATCCGGGAAGGTGTAGTGGCGGTTGCCGAGCCAGGTGGTGGTGACCCCTACCAGGAAGGACAGCGCCCGCCCGCGGTAGGGATCGAGGCCGAAGCTGAACATCAGCAGATAGAGGGTCGAGGTATCGGTGATGAATCCGAGCCCGCCTACGAGGGCAAAGCGCACAAGGCGCGCAAACGGCCCCGGCGGCGGCCGGCGGGGGTCCAGCAACGGCCCGAGGCCGCGCGCCAGCCTCCACCCCGGTGCCGGCCGGCTCATCGCCCCGGCGCGCTGTAGGCGAGGTACCACAGCCGCTTGGCCTCCTTGCGGCCGCGCGCGACGCTGTCGAGGATGAGACCGCAGGTGCCGCTCAACATGGCGAGGATCACGAGGCCGGTGCAGAGGATGGCGGTGGGAAGCCGCGGCACCAGGCCGGTTTCCAGATAGGTCTCGATGAGCGGAATCGCGAGCACCACCGCGAGGAGGGTAAGCAGCACCGCCACGGTGAAGAACAGCTGTGCCGGCTTGCTCTCCTTCACCAGCACGAAGATGGTCCAGAGGATGCGAAAGCCGTCGCGGAAGGTGTGGAGCTTGCTGACCGAACCCGTGGGCCGCTCGCGGTAGGGGGCCTCGATCTCGGCCACCGGCATGGCCAGTTCGAGGGCGTGGACAGTAAGCTCGGTCTCGATCTCGAAGCCGCGGGAGAGGGCGGGAAAGGACTTCACGAACCGCCGCGAGAACACCTTATAGCCCGAGAGCATGTCGCGGAAGCGGTCGCCGAAGAGGCGCGCCACCGTACCCGTCAGCAGCCGGTTGCCGAGACGGTGGCCGGTGCGATAGGCGCTGTGGGCAGTCTCGCGCCGGGCGATGTTGACCATATCCAGCCCCTCTTCCAGCAGGCGCCGGACCGCCCGGGGCGCCGCCTCGGGATCGTAGGTGCCATCCCCATCCACCAGCACATAGACATCCGCCTCCACGTCCGAGAACATCCGCCGGACCACATGGCCCTTGCCCCGCAGGGGCTCGTGGCGCACTTCGGCCCCCGCCGCGGCCGCGCGCTCGGCGGTGCGATCCGACGAAGCGTTGTCATAGACATAGATCCGGGCCTGCGGCAGGGTCCGGCGGAAACCCTCCACCACCTGCGCCACCGTGGCCTCCTCATTGTAACACGGGATCAGCACCGCAAGGCGGACCTCGCCCGACGTTCCGGGCCGCGCCGAGGGTGCCGGCCGCTCGCGAAGACGGATCGGGTCCACGGACACTCTCCCCTCACTGGGTGGTGGTCGGCCCGCGCCGCAGCCGCCGGGCAAAGGCCATGAGGGTGGCTGCCGCGAGGAAGGCCACGAGCGGTTCCACCGGCATGCGATAGCGGTAGAAATAGGGTGTGATCAGCACGAACAGCGCCCCATAGGCCAGAAGCGGGACAGCCGCCACCAGCCGCGCGCGCCAGCACCAGCGCCAGGGCAGCAGGGCCAGGAGCGCGAGGAATGCCGCCACCGCCCCGGGGGTGATGCCGGCCAGCCGGCGGCTTCCCGGCGTGTGGACCAGCAGCGCCCAGAGCTTGGCCACCCCGAGGGCGGCGGTAAGGCCCGGATTTTCGAGAATGTAGGCGAGGGCCTCCCGCCGCAGCCAGGCGTCGCGCTCGGCCTCATTGGCCATGGGGTCGTTCCCGAGGGCTCGCCGTAGACGTTCATGCTGCCAGGCCTCGAGCCGGGCACGATCGCGGGAGAAAGTACTATCGCCGAGCACCCGCGTGACCGCCTCGAAGGCGGTAGCGGCCTGCCAGGGAGGCGGGTCCACCACCGTCTGCGGCGCGATGGTGCCGCCAAGCCCGACCGTGCCAAGGTGCAGGATCTGGCCGCCACCTGTGCGGAAGGGCACGAAGGTGTCGAACACCAGGACATTCCGCAGCATCCAGGGCGTGACCACGGCCAGGGCCACCACCCCCACCACCACACCATCCCGCAGGCGAGTGCGCCAACCCCACAGCCCGGGCACCAGCAGCAGCCAGGGCTGGAGCGCCGACCACAGCATCAGGGTAAAACCCAGGACACCGCCCGTGCAGGCCGCCGCCCGCCATCCCCGACGCGCCTCCAGCATCTGCCGCAGCAGCAGGCTCACCCCCAGCATGGCCAGCGATGCCGAGAGTGTGACAAGCGGCGTGTGGGCTACGGCCCCCAGCAGTACCAACACCGCCAGGGGAGCGGCCAGGGGGTGGAGGTGGCGTGCTGCGGTCCCGGCCAGGATCCATGCCGCACCGGCAGTCGCCAGGATTGCCAGGGTGAGGATCGCATAGCCGGCCTGCTCTCCGAGAAGGCCAAGGGCGGCGGCATGGATCAGGGTCTGGAGCGGATCCACCCAGGCCGTGGGCACATAGGTCTCGGCCTCGTCGTTCCAGAAGAGCCAGGCATCGTCGATGGGAAAGGCAAAACCATGGCCGGCGAGCAGACTCCGGGCCACCGCCTCGGCCTCGAAGCCCTGATACCGCCCCCCGATGGCCACCATCCAGGCGAGCAGCAGTGCCCCATAGGCGATCACGATCGCACGCGCCGTCACGACGGCCGCTCGGGCCCCATCCCCCCCGGAGCGCAGGGTCCTGTCCGGATCGAATCCCATCGCGCGACGCTTCCGGCCCAAAGCCGTTCCCGCGGCTATCTATCCGGCCCCCCGGTAGTGTCGAGGGCGTAAATCTCCGGGATCACCCCAGAGTGGCGCATGACGTCCGATCACCCCTCATCCGGGCATCCCATGAGACCGCCACGACCCACATGGCCAAGCCCCCATCTGCCAGCCGCGGGAGATGGGTCCCATGGTGCGCGGTGGGTGGCCCAGGCCCGCACCCCCTCGGGCCTCTGAAGCGCATCCCTCACGCCTGACCTTCGTGTCACGGGAATTCGAGGACGTGGAAGCTTCAGGCCACGGAAGGGCACCCGGCAGCTCACCCGGGCGTGTGGATTCCTCCGTGCGCACCAGCTTGCGGCGACCAGCCGAACTCCCCATCTTCCGCCGCCGCTGCACGCCACCCACGCCGAGGCAACCGATGCCGAGGCTATCGATGCAGGATGGGATCGGGAAAGGCGCAGCTCGAGGATGGCGACGGCGGATCACCTCCCGGAAGCACCGGCCGGAGCCGCTTCACCCTCCGCAAACGCCCGGAAAGCCCGCTCCCACGCCACTGGAACCTGATATCGCTTAGAAGTACAACATGGATAGGGAAACAAAACGGGAAGGAAAGTCTGTTCCCACACCACTTCGCCACAGTGCTCATGGTCCTTGCGAGCCCTGAAACTTACGTCTATCCCCCCACCCCTGCGGTCACAATCGCCCGCACCGCAAGGAATGATCGAGACCTTCCCGCAAAACCTTGGTGTGTCGGTGGATGGCGTGACCGTCTCCGCAAAGACAGGGTCGGTTGGGGCCGTGGGCTTCTGCGCCGGTGTTCCGCGGGTTTTCGGACGGTTCCGCGGGTTGCGGGCGGGCTGCGGGCGGATTCCAGCTGCGGCGGTCAGCTGACGGGTGGCGACAGGAAGACGGGGCGGCGCAGGTCGAAGGCCAGCACCCGGAAGATCGTGTCGACCCGATTGCGGGCGAGCGTAAAGCCGCGGGCGCGGCCAGGGCCGAAGGCACGTTGCAGCGTTCCGAACACCGGCTCGATGCGGGGGCGCACCGTGGCGACCGGAAAGTCCACGCCCCTTTGCCAGTGGGCGAGGCCGCGCCTTGGCGGCTTGTGCGCGATCACCGGTGTGAGGCTCCGCGCCTCGAGCGCCTCGCGCAGGTCGCTCACATCGTACGCCGCATCCGCCCACACCCGGCCGACATCATTCGGCACGACCGCCTCCGCCACGGTCCGCTCGTGGCGCGAGGCCGGCGTGAGCGCGATCCTCCGCACGATGCCGGTGTCCCCGTCCACGGCCGCGTGCCGCTTGCAGCCGAGCGTTGGATCCCGTCCGCTCCGCGCCGCCCAGTCGGCGTCCGGATCACGGGCCTGCCGTCCTTGCGCCGGTTGTTCGACGACACAGCACTCCGCACCAGGGTGGCATCGACGATGCGGCCGCGCCGCAGGACCAGACCCCGGGCACGCAGCTGCCGGTCCACCTCGGCAAACAACGCCTCCGCCAGACCCCGCTTCGCAAGCTCGTCACGAGCCGCAGGCAACGCCCAGGCGTCAAACCGCCACAGGGTGTTCCGGTCCGGCGTCTTCCCCACGAGCCCGACCCCGAGAAAGCGCCGAAAGCGCCGATCGTTCCACAGCAGCGGCTCGGCCTTCGGATCCGAAAGGTTCCACCACGCCTGGACCAGCATGGCCTTGATCAGAACCACCAGCGGACAGCTCGGCCGCCCCACCGGCGCCGCCTGCACCTCCCCGCACACCCTCTCCAGTACCGCCCAGTCCACCAGCCCGTCCACCCGCGCCAGGACTTCGTCGCGTCCCACCTCCTCCGGCAG
>WFXL01000034.1 GCA_015490605.1 Rhodospirillales bacterium | reverse complement strand
GCAGCTTCTCGCGGTCATAGTCGGAGGTGGTCTCCTCGATCTGGGCCTTGATCTGGTTGATCCGCGCCTTGATCTGCTCGGGATCGCCCTTGCCGCCGACGATGGTGGTGTGCTCCTTGTCGACGATCACCTTGTCGCAACGCCCGAGCATATCGAGCGTCACATTCTCCAGCTTGATCCCCAGCTCCTCGCTGATGAAGGTGCCGCCGGTGAGGATCGCAATGTCCTGCAGCATCGCCTTGCGCCGCTCACCGAAGCCCGGCGCCTTCACCGCACACACCCGCAGACCACCGCGGAGCTTGTTCACCACCAGCGTCGCCAGGGCCTCGCCCTCCACATCTTCAGCGATCACCAGCAGCGCCCGCCCCGCCTGCACCACCTGTTCCAACAGCGGCAGCAACGGCTGGAGGGTCGAAAGCTTCTTCTCGTGGATCAGCACCAGCGGCTCCTCCAGCACGCAGCGCATCTTGTCGGGGTCGGTGACGAAGTAGGGCGAGATGTAGCCCCGATCGAACTGCATGCCTTCCACCAGCTCGAGCTCGGTCTCGAGGGACTTGCCCTCTTCCACCGTGATGATGCCGTCGCGGCCCACCTTCTCCATGGCCTCCGCCAGCATCCGCCCCACTTCGGCATCGCCATTGGCGGAGATGGTGCCCACCTGGGCGATCTCCTCGCTGGTGGCAAGCGTCCTGGCGCGCCGCCGGAGCTCCTCGGCCACCTTCTCCACCGCCATCTCGATGCCGCGGCGCAGGTCCATGGGATTGGCGCCGGCCTCCACCGCCTTCACACCCTCACGGGCGATGGCGGCCGCCAGCACGGTGGCGGTGGTGGTGCCGTCGCCGGCCACATCCTTGGTCTTGCTGGCCACCTCCTTGACCAGCTGGACGCCGAGATTCTCGAACTTGTCGGACAGTTCCACCTCCTTGGCGACGGTGACCCCGTCCTTGGTGATGCGCGGTGCGCCGAAGGCCTTTTCCAGCACCACATGGCGCCCGCGCGGGCCGAGGGTGACGGCGGTCGCCCGCGCCAGCACCTCCACGCCGTGGAGCATGCGCTGCCGCGCTTCGCTCGCGAAGCGGATCTCCTTGGCCGTCATGATCCCCTCCCATCCGTGCCGATCGGCACTCTGGATGTGGGAAGACGCTGACGCGGTCGCAAGCGGCGAGGGCTGGCACGGGATTTGCAGGAGTCGGGTCGACGGATTCCACCCGAGGAGGGGGAGAGGACGGAGGATGACGACGCGACGACTCCACAAGACCATCCGGGCGACGGCCGCCGCCCTGGCGGTGCTGTGGCCGGCTGTGGCTTTCGCCCAGGAGGACGCGCCCAAGCTGGATACCGGCGATACCGCCTGGATGCTCACTTCGACGGCGCTGGTGCTGATGATGACCATCCCCGGCCTGGCGCTCTATTACGGCGGTATGGTGCGCAAGAAGAATGTCCTCAGTGTGCTGATGCACATCTTCGCCGTGACCGCCGTGATGAGTGTGCTGTGGATGGTGGTGGGCTACAGCCTCGCCTTCACCGAGGGCACCCCCTATGTGGGCGGGCTCTCCAAGGTGTTCCTGCGGGGTATTGGGGTGGATTCCCTGAGCGGTACCATCCCCGAGACGGTGTTCGTCACCTTCCAGATGACCTTCGCTATCATCACCCCGGCGCTGGTGGTGGGCGCCTTCGTCGAACGGATGAAATTCGCCGCCATGCTGCTGTTCCTCTCCGCCTGGCTGCTGCTGGTCTATGCGCCGGTGACCCACTGGGTCTGGGGCGGCGGCTTCCTCGGCGACGATGGTGTGCTCGACTTCGCTGGCGGCACGGTGGTGCACATCAATGCCGGCGTCGCTGGCCTGGTGGCCGCGATCATGGTGGGCAAGCGCCACGGCTATGGGCGCGAGGCCATGGCGCCGCATGATCTGCGCCTTACGCTGATCGGCGCCTCGCTGCTGTGGGTCGGCTGGTTCGGCTTCAATGCGGGCTCGGCCGTGGCCGCCAACGGCTCGGCCGGCATGGCCATGCTGGTGACCCAGATCGCCACCGCCGCCGCGGCCCTCTCCTGGATGTTCACCGAATGGGCGCTGCGCGGCAAGCCGTCGCTGCTGGGCATCACCACCGGCGCCATCGCCGGACTGGTGGCCATCACCCCGGCCTCGGGCTTCGTGCTGCCGGGCGGGGCGCTGGCCATCGGCATCGTTGCCGGCATCGCCTCCTACTGGGGTGCGGTGTGGCTCAAGAACCGCCTGGGCTATGACGACAGCCTCGACGTGTTCGGCGTCCATGGCATCGCCGGCATCACCGGAGCGCTGCTCACCGGCGTGTTCGCCGCCGAATCCGTGGGCGGTACACCGGGGCTGCTCGAGGGCAATCCCGCCCAGGTGTGGATCCAGTTCTGGGGAATCGTGGCCACCATCGTTTGGTGCGCCGTGGCCTCGGCGGTGATCCTCAAGGTGGTCGACCTGCTGGTGGGCCTGCGGGTCGAGCGCGAGCAGGAGATCGAGGGGCTCGATACCGCCGAGCACGGTGAAGCGGTGGCCTGAAGTCGCGGCCCTGCGGGCTCCCGGCCGCGAGGGGGTGCCGGTCGTCCGGCACCCCCGCTGCTTTTGTGCCCCTCTGCCATCCTCAATGTCGCCCAAGTCGGCCGGACACGCAGCGCCCGCCCCTCGCCGCCCTCCCCGGCGGAAATCAGACCGATGCGAGGAGCTCG
>WFXL01000033.1 GCA_015490605.1 Rhodospirillales bacterium | reverse complement strand
TCTGATCATAACTCGTATACTGCGCCTTCCCCTCCTCCGCCAACACCTTCGTAATCGCCGCCGTCAACGTCGTCTTGCCATGATCCACATGGCCAATCGTACCAATGTTCACATGCGGCTTCGTCCGCTCAAACTTCGGCTTGGACATGGCGGGATCCTCGCTTCGCTCGGGTGGGGAAGGTGGAAGGTCCGATGCGCGCGGCGTTCCGTCATGGAGCGGGTGAGGGGAATCGAACCCCCACGGCCAGCTTGGAAGGCTGGTGCTCTACCATTGAGCTACACCCGCGCCCGTGCTAGCCGCCTCACGCGACCGGCGGATCTGGTGGAGGGGGCAGGATTCGAACCTGCGTAGGCTGACGCCGCCAGATTTACAGTCTGGTGCCTTTAACCACTCGGCCACCCCTCCACGCGAGCCGCCGGTGGCGGATCGCGCGCGGAATATGGCCTCCGCACGAGACATGTCAAGCCGTTGGGGGACGGAGGAAAGAGCCCGATGGCACCACACCACGGAGAGCGACAGGGAGCTGCTGCCAAGGCCCCGCGGCGGTCCCAGGGCAGCCGGCGTGCGGCCCCCGAATCCACACCGGGCCATTACTGGTTCTGGGGCCACCACGCGGTGCTGGCAGCCCTGCGCAACCCGCGGCGTACGGTTCATCTGCTGCTGGCCACCCGGCCGGCGCTGGCGCGCCTGGGCAGCGCGGTGGAGCGTCCGGGCCTGGCGATCCGGATCGTCTCGCCGCGGGAAGTAGCACGGGTGCTGCCCGAGGGGGCGACGCATCAGGGGGTAGCCCTCAAGGTGGCGCCGCTGCCGCCGATCCCGCTCGAGCGCATCCTCGCCATCCAGGGTGCGCGCAGCCTTTTCCTGGTGCTGGACCAGATCACCGATCCCCGCAATTTCGGCGCCATCCTCCGCAGCGCCGCCGCCATGGGGGTGGATGCGGTGGTGGTGCAACAGCGCCGCAGCGCCGAGCCCAACGGCGCCTGCGCCCGGGCGGCGGCCGGCGCGCTCGATCTGGTGCCGCTGGTGGAGGTGGTGAATTTGAGCCGCGCCCTCCACCAGCTGGCCGAGGCGGGCTATCGCATCACCGGCCTCGATGCCGCCGCCGAGCAGCCGGTGGAGGCGCTCGCCCCGGCATCCCGCCGGGCGCTGGTGTTCGGCAGCGAGGGGGCCGGCATCCGCCGGCTGGTGGGTGAGGCCTGCCACGAGTTCGCCCGCATCGTCATGGAGCCGCGCATGGAGAGCCTCAACGTCTCGGTGGCCTGCGGCATCGCCCTCTATGTGGTGCGGCGGGTGGTGGACCGCGCCGAGACAGCCGCCCCGGCCGCTGCCAGCGCCGGCTGAGCCGCCCACAGCCCTGCGCCCGAAATGCCGGCGCCCCGGCTCGCGGGCCGGGGCGCGCACTGTCTTGGTCCCGACGATGCCGGCCAGCGCAGGTGCGCCTCAGGCCTGCACCCCCTCCACATACCAGTCCATCTTGAGGAGCTCTTCATCCGAGAGCACCTGCCCCTCGGGTACCCGCAGCTGGCCCTTCTGGTCACGGATGGGCCCGGTGAAGGGGTGAAAGCTGCCGTCGATAATCCCCTGGCGCACCTTCTCGGCGGCTGCCACCACCTCGGCCGGCAGGTCGGGATGGTAGGGGGCGATCTGGATCATGCCCTCGCGCATGCCCCACCAGATGGTGTGGCTCTGCCAGCGGCCCTCGAGCACCGCCTTCACCCGCTCGACATAATAGGGGCCCCAGTTGTCGATGATGGCGGTGAGATGGGCCTTGGGGGCGAACTTGCGCATGTCCGAGGCCTGGCCGAAGCCCACCACCCCGCGCTGTTCCGCCACCTGCAGCGGTGCCGCGCTGTCGGTGTGCTGGGCGATCACATCCGCCCCCTGGTCGATCAGCGCCTTGGCGGCATCCGCCTCCTTGGCGGGATCGTACCAGCTGTCCACCCACACCACCTTGATTCGGGCATCCGGCCGCACCCGCCGCATGGCCAGCATGAAGGCGTTGATGCCGCGCACCACCTCGGGGATGGGGAAGGAGCCGACATAGCCGACAATGCCGGACTTGGTGACATGGCCGGCGATGGTGCCGATCACCGCCCGCCCCTCATAGAAGCGGGCATTGTAGACTGCCACATTGGCGGCGGTCTTGTAGCCGGTGGCGTGCTCGAACTTGACCTGGGGGAAGCGGCGGGCCACCCGGACCACCGCATTCATGAAGCCGAAGGAAGTGGCGAAGATGATGTGGTGGCCCGAGGCCGCCATCTGCCGTAACACCCGCTCGGCATCAGCCCCTTCGGCCACATTCTCCACATAGCTGGTCTCGACCCGATCGCCGAGGGCCTGTTCCACCTCCCGCCGGCCCACATCATGGCGGTAGGTCCAGCCGAAATCGCCGATGGGCCCGACATAGACCCAGCCGGCCTTGACCCGGTCCTTGCCGGCACCGGCAAGGCCGGGTGCCAGCGCCAGCGTGCCCGCACAGGCGGCACCGGTGAGCAGACGACGACGGGTGAAGTCGATCGACATGGGACATCTCCCGGGTTTTACGACGGTGGCAGGAAGGGTTGGCCGAGACAGGCGGGTGCTTCCAGCCGGCGCCGCCATGGCCCGGCGTGGATCAGCACCAGCACCAGGATGGTGGCGAGATAGGGCAGCATGGAGAGATACTGCGAGGGGATGGCCACGAGCCCAAGGCCCTGGGCGTGGAGCTGGAGGATGGTGACGCCGCCGAAGAGCAGCGCCCCGAGCCCCACCCGCCACGGGCGCCAGGCGGCGAACACCACCAGCGCCAGCGCAATCCAGCCGCGGCCTGCGGTCATCCCTTCGACCCACATGGGCGTGTAGGCCAGGGGCAGAAAGCCGCCGGCAAGGCCCGCCATGGCCCCGCCGAACAGCACCGCCAGCAGCCGGATGCGCCGGACCGGATAGCCCAGCGCATGGGCTGCCTCGTGGTTTTCACCGCAGGCGCGCAGCACCGTGCCGGCGCGGGTGGCCTTGAGGAACCCGGCGACCGCCGGCACCAGCAGCCAGGCGAGATAGACCAGCAGATTGTGGCCGAAGATCAGCGGCCCCACCCAGGGCAGCGCCCGCAGCCCCTCGGGCCACAGCGGCGGCAGGGTGGCCACACTCTGGCCCACCAGCGGCTTGCCCACGAGCGCCGTGAGGCCGGTGGCGAAGATGGTGAGCGCCAGCCCCGACGCCACCTGATTGGCCAAAAGCCCCAAGATCAGAAGGGCGAACAGCGCCGCCAGTACCATCCCCGCCAGGGCCGCCGCCAGCACCCCGAGATGAGGCGAGCCGCTTGCGAGCGTGGCAGCAAAGCCGGCCACCGCGCCCGCCAGCATCATGCCCTCAACGCCGAGATTGAGCACGCCCGCGCGCTCCACCACCAGCTCGCCGAGGGCGGCAAGCAACAACGGTGTTGCCGCCATGAGCACGCTCACCGCGGTCGCCACCAGCACGTCCGTCACCTGCGGCCCCCCGCGCCGCGCGCACCCCTGCGGTGCGCCGCCGCGATCCAAGCACCGCCCGCAGCCCGCCGCAAGCGCACAGCCCGCCGGCACCCGTGCCACCGGCGCACGTGGCCCCTGTCCCGCGTTGACGCCACCGGATGGCGCTGCTAGCCGGGCCGCACCCGGGATCCGCGCGCCATGTTGATGATCGGGGGAGGAATCGGGCCATGGGCACGGGCATCACCCTGTCGGTCTTCTCGGTGGTGGACCACTATCCGCCCGCGCGCCATCCGGGCCACCGCCGCACGGTGGCCGAATTCTACCAGCAGCTGCTGGAGGAATGCCGCCTCGCCGAACAGCTCGGCTATGACACCTTCTTCGTGGCCGAGCATCATTTCCATGAATATGGCGCCATCCCCAACCCGGCGGTGTGGATGGCGGCGGCCGCCGCGGTCACATCCCGCATCCGCCTGGGGCCGGCGGTGGTGGTGCTGCCCTTCCACGATCCCCGCATTGTCGCCGAGGACTATGCCATGGTGGACCAGCTCTCGCGCGGGCGGCTGGTGTTTGGCGCGGGCTCGGGCTATCTCGCCCACGAGTTTGCCGGCTTCGGCATCGACCCGGCGAGCAAGCGTGCGCGCTTTGATGAGGCCCTCGCCCTTATCCGCCGGCTGTGGCGCGGCGAGCGCGTCACTCATGCCGGCACCTACTATGCGTGCCATGGTGTCGAGCTCAATGTGCGGCCGTGGCAGGAGCGCGAGGTGCCGGTCTATGTGGCAGCACTCCGCAAGGAGGCGCTCTACTGGATCGGACGTAACGGCGAGAACGCCATGATCGTCCCCTATGCCACCGTCGGCCAGCTCGAGGAGGTGGCCGATCTCCTGGCCGAGTACCGGCGCGGGCGCGCCGACGGCGGCCACGGCCCGGGCGAGGTGATCGTGGCGCTTCATACCCATGTGGCCGAGAGCGATGCGGCGGCGCGGGAGGAGGCGGCCGCCGCCTTCGACCTCTATGTGGCCACCCGCCTCTATGCGCGCCGCCAGACCTATGACGACATCATGGCGAGCCGGCTGTCGCTGATGGGCGGGGTCGACACCGTCGCCCGCCGCCTTGAGGAGCTGGCCGCCATGGGCGTGACCCATGTGGCGGCGCTCTACAATTTCGGCGATCTGCCGAGTGCGCTCGCCCGCCGCTCCCTCGAGCGGCTCGCGCGCGAGGCGGCACCGCGATCGGGGGTGGTGGCCCAGCCGGCAGCGGCCGGGTGAGGGAGACGGATGGCGGCGGAGGACGTCCCCGAGTTCGGCCCCGACAGCCTGCCGCTTACCCGCGAGACGGTGCGCCGCGGGCTCGTGCGGCGGATGATCGCCCGCGCCGGCATTCCCGTGCGCCTGTTGCCCGAGGCCGAGATCGACCGGCGGCTCGAGGAGGCCCTGGCACAGCGGCCGGATACGGGCGACGTCTGGCTGTTCGCCTACGGCTCCCTCATCTGGAATCCCACCGTCGAGGTGGTGGGCCGCGAGCGCGCCCTCATTCACGGCTATCATCGCCGCTTCTGTCTGGAGACGGTGGTGGGGCGCGGCACCCCCGAGCGCCCGGGGCTGATGCTGGGGCTCGATCGCGGCGGCAGCTGCCTCGGGGTGGCGCTGCGGCTTCCTGCCGAGCGCGTGCGCGAGGAGCTCGCCATCGTCTTCCACCGCGAAATGGTCACCGGTGCCTATCGCGCCCGCTGGCTGCGGGCCCGCACCCCAAGCGGCATCCGGCCGGTGCTCGCCTTCGTGATCGACCGGCGGCACGAACGTTATGTGCGCGCACTTACGCGCGAACGGCTGGTGGAGATCCTTGCCACCGCCCACGGCCCGCTGGGCTCGGCAGCGGCTTATCTGCACGACACCACCCTCCATCTGCGCACCTTCCACATCCGCGATCGCGAGCTCGAACGCCTGCTCAGGGCGGTGGCCGCCCGCCGCCGCGCCCTGGGCCTCCCCTGGCCGCCGCCGGATGCCCGCGCCCGCTGACGGGCGCCCACCGGCGAAGGCCGTAGCAGCCGTGCCGTCCGCCACCCCTCCTCCCGCGGCCGCTTCCGTGGCACAGTGGCAGGGGTACAGGGGGGAGGCCCGGGCGATGGATTCGGTCCCGCGGATCAACGGCGAGCGGCTGTGGGCGAGCCTCATGGCGATGGCGCGGATCGGCGCGACCCCGGCCGGCGGCTGCAATCGCCAGGCGCTCACCGACGCCGACCGCAAGGCGCGCGATCTGTTCTGCCGCTGGTGCGAGGAGGCTGGGCTTGCGGTTGAGATCGACGAGATGGGCTGCATCTACGCCCGCCGCCCGGGTCGCGAGGACCATCTGCCGGCGGTGGCCATGGGCAGCCATCTCGACACCCAGCCCACCGGCGGGCGCTTCGATGGGCCGCTTGGGGTGCTGGCGGCGCTCGAGGTGGTGCGCACCCTCAATGATGCCGACATCACCACCCGCCGTCCGCTGGTGGTGGTGAACTGGACCAATGAGGAGGGCTGCCGCTTCGCCCCGGCGATGCTGGCTTCAGGGGTGTTCGCCGGGGTGTTCGACCGCGACTGGGCATATGCACGCACCGATGCCGACGGCCGCCGCTTCGGCGATGAGCTCGCGCGCATCGGCTATCGCGGTCGCCTGCCCTGCCGCGCGCGCGACTGGCGCTGCCATTTGGAACTTCACATCGAACAGGGGCCGGTGTTGGAGCGGGAGGGCAAGGTGATCGGCGTGGTCACCGGCGCCCAGGGGACCCGCTGGTACGATCTGGTGCTGCGGGGGCGCGCTTCCCATGCCGGTACCACGCCCATGGAGCTGCGGCGGGATGCGCTCGCCGGTGCGGCCGAGGCGATGCTCGCCCTGGAGCGGCGGGCACGCGCCACGCCCGGTGCGGTGGCCACCGTCGGCACCCTCACCGTCCCGCGCGGGGCGCGCAACATCGTCCCCGGCGAGGTGCGCCTGTCGGTGGACCTGCGCCATCCCGAGGAGACCACCGCCGATGCGCTGGAACAGGCCTTCGCCGAGGAGCTTGCGGCCATCGCCCACCGGCGCGGCCTCGATCATGCGTTCGAGCGCATCTGGGCGTTCGCGGCGCTGCGCTTCGATGAGGTCTGCATCGAAGCGGTGCGCCAGGCGGCCGCGGCCGAGGGCCTGCCCTGGCGGGAGATGGTGAGCGGTGCCGGGCATGATTCCTGCTATGTGGCGCGGGTGGTGCCCACCGCCATGATCTTCGTGCCCTGCCGCGAGGGCCTGTCCCACAATGAGGCCGAATGGTGCGAGCCCGAGCATTGCGCCGCGGGTGCCCAGGTATTGCTGCGGGCGGCACTTTCCATGGCGGAGAGCTGAGGTGCGCCTGTATCGCGACTTCACCACCCAGGATGAGATCGACCGTGAATATGATCCCACCCGCAGCGTCGCCGATGCGGCGGAGGTGATCGCCGGCTGGCTTGCCCGCAGCCGGCGGGTGCTGGCGGAGGTGGAGGCCCGCCTGAACATCCCCTATGGGCCCACGCGGGCGGAGTATCTCGACGTCTATCCCGCGGGACCCGGGGCACCCCTGCACCTGTTCCTCCACGGCGGCTACTGGCGGCGGTTCTCGGCCCGCGACTTCGCCTTTCTGGCGCCGGCCTTCGTCCATGCCGGCATCACCCTGGTGATCCCCAACTACGCCCTGTGCCCTGTGGTGCGACTGAGCGAGATCGTCCGCCAGATGCGCGCGGCGGTGGCCTGGACCTTCCGCCATGCCGCCGAGCTCGGCGGGGATCGTACGCGGCTGACCGTCTCGGGCCATTCCGCCGGCGGCCATCTCACCGCCATGCTGCTGGCCACCGACTGGCCGGGCGACTACGACCTGCCGGCGGACGTGCTCAAGGGCGGCTGTGCCATCAGCGGGCTGTTTGACCTCCGCCCCTTCCCCTGGAGCTGGCTGCAGCCGGTGCTGCAGCTGGACTGGCGCGAGGTGTGGGAGCTGAGCCCACTTCTGCAGCTGCCGCAGTCGGCACCACCCCTGCTGGTGGCGGTGGGAGGCGCCGAGAGTGCTGAATTCCGCCGCCAGAGCTGCGAATTCCACGCCGCCTGGCGTGCCCGCGGGCTTGTCGGCGACTTCCTGGAAGTGCCGGGGTGTGACCATTTCCGCGTGCTCGAGCAGCTGGAGCGGCCCGATTCACCTCTCTTCCGGGCCCTGCTGGCGCTCGCCCGCGGCGAACAGAGCTGAAGGACTTTAACCGCCCTCCTCTTCCGTCCGCCTTTCGGCCTTGTGGGGGTAGATGCGCACCTGCCGGATGCGCGGGCCGTCGCGCGCCAAGACCTCGAGCTCGAGCCCGCCGCAGCGCACGCGTTCGCCCACCTCGGGCAACCGCCCGGCCAGCTCCATCACCAGCCCCGCCACCGTCAGCGGCTCCAGCGGCAGCTCCAGCCGGAAGCGCCGGGCGAGCTCCGCCAGCGGCATCCGCCCCGCCACCACCAGACTGCCGTCGGGCAGCCGTTCGACTGGCTCTTCCGGCACGTCCTTCTCATCCGCGATCTCGCCCACCACTTCCTCGAGCACATCCTCGAGGGTCACGAGCCCCTGGACCGAGCCATATTCGTCGGTGACGATGGCCATGTGCCGCTGGCGCCGCTGGAAGGCCCGCAGCTGCACCGCAAGCGGCGTGGTCTCGGGCACGAACCAGACGGGATCGGCGATATCCCCGAGACATACGCCGGCGGGCGGCCGGCCCTGCTCATCCAGCTGCTCCACCAGCCGCCGCAGATGCACCACCCCCACCACATCGTCGTCGCCACCGCGGCCGGTGACGGGAAAGCGGCTGTGGCGCAACTGGCGGATGCGTACCAGCGCCTCGCGCAGATCGAGGCTCGCGGGCAGGGTCACCATGGCCGTGCGATGGACCATCACATGGCGCACCTCGAGCTCATCCAGCCGTAGCACCCCCTCCAGCAGTTCGCGCAGCAGCGGGCTGATGAGCCCGCGCTCGGCCCAGCTCGCCACCGTCGCCCGCAGATAGCGCAGCGGCGGCACCAGGGCGAAGCCGCGGGCGGCACTGCCGCCCACCCGCTGGACCTCGCGTGCGAGCCGCAGCAGCAGGGCGGTGAAGGGGGCGGTCAGCGCCACCAGCAGCCGCAGCAGCGGGGCCACCGCCAGCGCCGCCGTCTCCGGCCGGCGGATGGCCCAGGTCTTGGGCAGCACCTCGCCGCAGACCACCAGCACCACCGTCATGCCGGCGGTGGCCAGTGCCACCGCCTCGCCGCCGCCAAGGCGGTCGGTGAGCCAGGCGGTGGCCAGCGCGGTGGCGAGGATGTTCACCAGATTGTTGCCGATGAGGATGGCCGTCACCAGCCGCTCACGGTCCTGCAGCAGGCGGGCGGCGAGACGCGCGCGGGCGAGGCCACGGCGGCCGGCCTCCTCGAGCCAGGCGCGGGAGGCGGCGGTGACGGCGGTCTCACTGCCCGAGACCATGGCCGAGAGCAGCACCAGGCCGGCGATCGCCAGCACCACGGCGAGATCGGTGGCACTCATGACCTCCTCCGGTGGGATTCGGGAGCATCTGCCGGCGCAGGCCCGCCGCCGGCTTGCCGGGAATGGCGCACCATCATCGCTCGGTGACGTCAGCCGGCTGCGAGCACGTCGCGCACCGCTTCCTCGGGCACATCGTCCGCAAGGAAGGCGGTGCCGGGCCCGCGCCAGAGAACGAAGTGCAGCCGCCCCCCGCGCACCTTCTTGTCGTGGCGCATGGCGGCCAGCACCCGCTCGGGTGCGGGCTCGAGGCCGAGCTCATGGACCGAGGTGGGCAGGCCCAGGGCGGTCAGCAGCGCCGTCAGCCGCTCGGCCGCCGTCGCCGGGGCGTGGCCGAGATGGGCCGAGAGCCGTGCCGCCAGCACCATGCCGCAGGCCACCGCCTCGCCGTGCAACAGCCGGCCATCATAGCCCGCCAGCGCCTCGAAGGCATGGGCGAAGGTGTGGCCGAAATTGAGCAGCGCCCGCTCGCCGCCGGTCTCGCGCTCGTCCCGGGCGACAATCGCTGCCTTGATCTCGAGCGAGCGGCGGACGGCATGGCGCTGGGCCGCGCGCCGGCCCGCCAGCACCCCCACCCCCTCAGCCTCGAGCCAGTCGAAAAAGGCGGCATCGCGGATGCAGCCGTACTTCACCACCTCGGCCAGGCCGGCACGGAGCTCCCGCGGCGGCAGCGTGTCGAGGGTGGTGAGGTCCACCAGCACCAGCGCCGGCTGTTTGAAGGCCCCCACGAGATTCTTGCCGTGGCGGGTGTCGATGCCGGTCTTGCCGCCCACCGCCGAATCCACCTGGGCCAGGAGGGTGGTGGGCACCTGGACGAGCGGGACTCCCCGCAGCAGCAGAGCGGCGGCGAGGCCGGCAAGATCGCCCACCACCCCGCCACCCAGCGCCACCACCGTATCGGCCCGCTCCGGCCGGTGGTCAAGCAGCCGCTCCAGGAGCTGGCGCAGATGGTGGAAGTCCTTGGTGGCCTCGCCCGGCGGCAGCACCAGCGTGGCGGTGGCCACGCCGGCGCGCGCCAGCGCCCGCTCCAGCCGGGCGGCGTGGCCGGCGGCGGCCACATGGTCGTCGGTGACGATGAAGGCGCGCGGGCGCGCAAGTCGTGGGGCCAGATGGCGGTCGGCCTCATCCAGCAGGCCGGTGCCGATGAGGATGGGATAGCCGCGGGCGCCGAGCTCCACCCGCAGTTGGTCGAGATCGCTCATCGCATCCGTTCGCAGGCGGCGAGCCGCTCCATCACCTGCCGCACCACCCCCTCGATGGGGCCGGGGCCGGTGTCCACCACGATGTCGGCTTCGGCATAGACCGGGTAGCGGCGTTCCATGAGTTCGCGCAAGATCGCGCGGGGATCGCCGCGCATCAAGAGGGGTCGCTTGCCGGGCTTGCGCGCGGTGCGCTCCACCAGCGTCTCGAGATCCGCCCGCAGCCACACCGACACCGCCCGGCGGCGCACCTCCGCGCGGATGGCGGGGTCGAGAAAGGCGCCGCCGCCCAGCGCCACCACCCCGTGGCCCTCGGCCAGAAGCCGCAGCACCACGCGCCGCTCGAGATCGCGGAAGGCGGGCTCGCCGTAGGCCTCGAAAATGTCGGGGATGGACATGCCGGCGGCCTCGACGATGGCGTCATCGGCGTCGACGAAATCGCGCCCCAGGGCGGCCGCGAGCCTGCGGCCGACACTGCTCTTGCCGGCTCCCATGAGCCCCACCAGCACCACCGGCCGCTCGCACTGCCCCTGGGCCACCGCCATGCCTCCCGCCGCCGTTGCTCCCGGGCGGCCGCGGCGATATAAGCCGGCGCGGTCGCGATCGCGCAAGTCCGGCGCCGGCGTGCCGACGACCGGTGCCGATCCCCAGCTGGGCCACGACTCCATGGGCACGTTCGGGCGCGCGTTCCTGCTCATCCTGGTGATCGTCCTCCTGGGTGGGCTGATCTTCGTCATCACCTGGGATATTCCCCCGCCCACTCGTGAGGTGGAGGTGGTGATCCCGGACGAACGCCTGCCGCGCTGACCGGCCTGCCGTGCGCGAACGGTTCCTCGAGATGCTGCTGGTGGAACGGGGCGCAAGCCCCCACACCATCGCGGCCTATCAGCGCGATCTCGAGGACTTTGCCGCCTTCCTCGCGCCAAGGGGGCGCCGGCCCGAAGCGGCCGGGGCCGACGACATCCGCGCCTGGCTTGCCGATCTCGATGCCCGCGGGCTTGCCACCACCACCATCGCCCGGCGGCTTTCGGCGGTGCGCCACTGGTTCCGTTTCCTCTATCTCGAGGGGGTGCGCCGCGACGACCCGAGCCTCGGGATCGACCGGCCGCGGCCACGGCGGCCGCTGCCGCGCTATCTCGCCGAGCAGGAGGTGGCGGCGCTGCTGGCGGCGGCACGACGCCACCCGGGGGTCGAGGGGGTGCGCCTTAGGGCGCTTTTGGAGCTGCTCTATGCCACCGGCATGCGGGTGAGCGAGGCGGTGGCGCTGCCGCTGGAGGCGCTGGCGGCCGACCTCTCGCATGTGCGCGTGCGCGGCAAGGGCGGACGTGAGCGGCTGGTCCCACTCCATGCCGCTGCCCGCAGCGCCCTGCGCGCCTGGCTCGACCGGCGCAGGACCCTCAAGCTGGCGCCGCGCCAGCGCCGCTGGCTGTTCCCCTCGCGCGGGCAGCAGGGCCACCTCACCCGCCAGCGGGTGCTGCAGCTGCTCAAACAGCTGGCGGTGGAGGCGGGGCTCGATCCCGCCCGGGTGTCACCCCATGTGCTGCGCCACGCCTTCGCCAGCCACCTGCTGCACCACGGGGCCGATCTGCGGGTGGTGCAGACGCTTCTGGGCCACGCCCACATCGCCACCACCGAGATCTACACCCACCTGCAGCCGGAGCGGCTCGCGGCCGTGGTGACGCAGCTCCATCCGCTTGCTAGAGAGGCGCCGGCCGCGTCGGGGGAGGCGCGGGAGACCGGCACCTCACCGGAATCGCAGGACGAAGGGGAGACATCGCCGTGAGCTTCAAGCAGGTCGTGGAGGCCACGCCCCGGGTCAACCGCTCGGAGCTGGCCGTGCCCGGATCCAGCCCGAAGATGTTCGAGAAGGCGGCGCAGTCGGCGGCGGACGTGGTGTTCCTCGATCTCGAGGACGCCGTCGCCCCCGACATGAAGGAGGAGGCGCGCCGCAACGTCATCGAGGCCATCAACGACATCGACTGGGGCAACAAGACCCTTTCGGTGCGCATCAACGGTCTCGATACGCCGTGGATGTACCGTGATGTGGTGGAGGTGCTGGAGCGCACGAGCGAGCGCCTCGACCTCATCATGATCCCCAAGGTGGGGACTGCCGCCGACGTCTATATGGTGGACTGCCTGGTCACCCAGATCGAGACCGCCGTCGGGCGTAAGAAGCGCATCGGCTTCGAGCTGATCATTGAGACCGCCCTCGGCATGCAGAATGTCCATGAGATCGCGGCGGCGAGTCCGCGCAACGAGTCGCTCCACTTCGGCGTGGCCGACTATGCCGCCTCGATCCGCGCCCGCACCACCAAGATCGGCGGTGTCCACCCGGACTATGGGGTGCTCACCGACCCCGACGAGGCCGGCAACCGCAGCTATGTCTGGGGTGATCCCTGGCACTATGCCATCGCCCGCATGGTGGTGGCCGCGCGTGCCAACGGTCTCAGGCCGGTGGACGGTCCCTTCGGTGACATCAAGGATCCCGACGGCTATCGGGCGGCCGCCAAGCGGGCGGCGGTGCTGGGATGCGAGGGCAAGTGGGCGATCCACCCCTCACAGATCCCGCTGGCCAATGAGGTCTTCAGCCCCTCGCCGCAGGAGGTGGAACGCGCCCGCCGGATCCTCGAGGCGATGGAACAGGCGAAGCGCGAGGGCAAGGGGGCGGTGAGCCTTGACGGCCGGCTGATCGATATCGCCTCCATCCGCCAGGCCCAGGCGCTGGTGGCCAAAGCCGACCAGATCGCCAGACTTGAGGGGACGGGCTGAGCGCGTAGAGACAGCATCGCGATTGGCGCAAAGAGCGGGGCGGCCCCGGGGCCGCCCCGTCGGTCTTTCGCGGATCGCGCTCGACGGTTCAGCCACCGCGGCGACGGTAGGCCTCGGGCAGGAAATAGAGGCGGTCGGTCGCCGCAGCGAGGTTGTGGCACTGGGCGCAGAAGCGGGTCTGGGCCCCCTGCACCACCTGGCCGGCGGGCGTGACCATGACATACTTCCAGTCTCCGGTGGCGGGACTGGTGCCCGCGGGCAATTTCTCCATGATGAAGAGCGGCCCGATCTGGGCCTTGCCGCCCTGGACCACGAAACTGTCCTTGGCAACGATCGCCCCGGCCGGCATTGTCCCGATCTCCTCGAAGCGGCCGTAGGCCTGCGCCCCCTCCGGGCTGGCATAGTTCTGGACCAAGCGGCCGCCGTGGGTGGCCGATTGGTAGGGGCCGGTGGAAAAGCGCGGCCAGTCCTGATAGGCGCGGGCCACCTCGAGGCCGGAGCGGCCATAGGCCTGGCGCATGGCCTCCTGCAACTGGCGGTAGATCTGCCGGGCCTCTTGGTCGGAGAGCGGCTTGGTCCCTGCCGGCGCACAGGGATTGCAGGGATTGGCGGCGGCACACGGATTGGCGGCCGCGCAGGGATTGGCAGCACAAGGGTTCATGGCCGGTGCGCAGGGATTGGCGGCTGCACAGGGATTCGCCCTCGGCGCGCACGGATTGGTGGCACAGGGGCCCATGCCCTTCATCTTGCCGTGCATGCGCCGCTTCATGGGTGCGCACGGGTTGGCCGCGCAGGGATTCCTCATAGCGGGCGCACAGGGCGCGACTGCGCCCGCGGCCTGGCAGGGGCCGTGCCCCATGGCTTTGCCCTTCTTTTTCTTCTTCATCTTGGCTTCAGCGCCACAGGGATGCTTGCGCGGTGCGCAGGGATTGGCGGCCGCACAGGGATTCCGGGCGGGAGCACAGGGGTGCATGGCTGGTGCGCAGGGATTGGCCGGCATCATCTGCGGTGAATCGGCTGCAGCCGGCAGCGGCCCGCCGGCCATGCCCCAGGCCAGCAGACCCGCGGCCAGCATTGTGCGGCTCGCGGCAGTCGTGAGCAGTCGTCGGCGAAAGGCGTTCATGGTGTCCTCTTCCCTCGGCTCGGCACCACCCATGGTGGAAGGCGCCGGCAGCAGGGTAAGCCTTGTGGCTGCGCGCGCGAGTCACGCGCCATCACGAGGGTTTGATGTTACCGACACAGCACCGCTGGCATGGTGACAGGCGGGCACGACGAGAGGCGATCATGCGACGGCGCGAGCTGCTGATGGCGCTGGCCGCCGGCCTTCCGGGGTGGTCGCAACAGGTGCCCGAGCCGGTGACGGTGGCGGTGCCGGCCGGCCCCTTCCTCGAGGGGTCGAGCCGGGCCGAGCGCGACTACGCCTATGCGCTGGATGCCGCCGCCTATGGCTCCGACATCACCCGCCGCCAGCGCTGGTATGAGGCCGAGCCGCCCCTGCGGGAGGCCACCACCGGCGCCTTCCACATCATGCGCGATCCCGTCACCAACCGGCTCTATGCCCGCTTCATCGCCGCCACCGGCCACCGCGCACCCGGCATCGACCAGAAAAGCTGGCGCCGCCAGCGGCTGATCCATCCCTTCAGCGCCACCCTGCGCTTTCAGTGGCGCGAGGGCCGGCCGCCGCCGGGACGAGAAGACCATCCGGTGGTGCTGGTCTCCTGGGACGATGCCGTGGCCTTCGCTCGCTGGCTTTCCCAGGCCACCGGCGCTCGCTGGCGGCTCCCCCATGAGCGCGAATGGGAGAAGGCTGCCCGTGGCACCGATGGACGCTGGTATCCTTGGGGCCGGGACTTCGACCCCAACCGGCTCAATTCCGCTGATGCCGGTCCCTTCGACACCGTGCCGGTGGGCCGCTATCCCCAGGGTGCGAGCCCCTTCGGCCTGCGCGATGCCGCCGGTCAGGTGTATGAATGGACGACCACCCCCGCCGGCTCCGATCGCTTCATCGTCAAGGGCGGCGCGTGGGACGATCGCGGCTGCGGCGTGTGCCGGCCGGCCGCCCGCCATGCCCGGCCGCGCCAGTTGCGCCATATACTGGTGGGGTTCCGCCTGGTGAGGGAGCCATGACCAGCGTCGATCCGGCTCCGCTGGAGCTGGCCGATCCGCTGGCCGGCCTCGAGCGCGATCAGCTGGAGCTGATGCTCGCGGCCGGCTATGAGGCGCGCGAGTGCATGCGGGTGCTGCACAAGGTGGGGCGCAATCTGGTGGGCGAAATCCTGGAGGGCCAGGGGGAGTTCGTCCAGTACGAGCACTATCCTAGGGGCGACGTCTACGACCCCGAAACCCACAGCCAATACTACTACCACGCCCACCGCCCGGGCGAGCACGGCCACTTCCATCTGTTCCTGCGCGCTGGCGGCATGCCCGAGGGCATCGAACCGGCTCCCTATGACGGCGACGCGCCGCGGCCGCTGGGGCGCGATGCCGTCGCCCACCTCATCGCCATTTCCATGGACGCCTGGGGCCGCCCCATCGCCCTGTTTACCACCAACCGCTGGGTCACCGCCGAGACCTGGTACCGCGCCGAGGACGTGGTGCGGATGCTGGACCGGTTCGAGATCGACCACGCCTGGCCCTCCTGGCCCACCAACCGCTGGCTCGGCGCCATGGTGCGCCTGTTCCGCCCGCAGATCATCGAGCTGCTCCATGCCCGCGATCGGGCGGTGGCGGCATGGCAGGCACGCCACCCTGAGCGCGATGTCTATGAGGACCGCGAGCTGGAGGTGACCAGCTGGCTGCCGATCTCGCTGGAGGAGCAGATCCGGGCGGTGGAGGCGCGTCTCGGGCTGCGCTGAGCAGGCCTAGCGGCGGCGCCGGCGGGCCTCAGCACGGGCCCGCTCAAGCGCCTGTTCGAGATCGGCGATCCTGAGGGCAAGCCCGGCATCGGGACCGGCGTTGCGGGCGCGTTCCAGATAGAGGGCCACATCGCGCAGCCGCCCGGTGCGCAGCGCCCATTCCGCCAGCTCCACATAAGAGGCGGCGGTCTCCCCAAGCCGCCCCAGCACCACCCCGAGCAGCCGGTGAATGGCGGCATTCTCCGGCTCCAGCCGGAGCGCCTCGGTGAGATGCTGCCGCGCCTCCCGCAGGCGCGCGCGCCCGCCCAGCTCCACCAGCACCCGGGCGAGGCCGAAGCGCAAAAGCGGCGCATCCGGCACCAGCGCCACCGCGCGCTGCCAAGGCTCCTCGGCGGCCGCCACCCGGCCGCTCTCGAACCGCAACTGTCCCAGGAGCTCCTGCAGATAGGGATCGTCGGGACGGGCCGCCACCAGCGCCTCCAGCCGGGTGAGGGCCGCCTCCACCTTGCCCGTGCGGAAGAGCGCCACCACGCAGGCATAGGCATCGGCAAAGGCCGTCCCGCCACAGCGGCGCTCGGCCACGGCGGCGGGATCGCGTGCGAGAAAGCCCTCGAGCTTGGCCCGCATGCGGGCATGGCGCAGGTGCAGCGCTTGCCCCAGCCGGCGGCCGCGGGCGGACGAGCGCGCCACCCGCCGGCGCAGCTCGGCGATGCGCGTCTCGGTCAGGGGATGGGTGCGCAGATAGACATCGCCGCCACCGCCTGCCACCGCTTCATAGCGGCGCATCACCTCGAGAAATTCCACCAACGCCGCGGGGTCGATGCCGGCCCGCTCGAGGGCGGTGACCGCCGCCTGGTCCGCGAGTCCTTCCTGGGTGCGGGTGAAGCCGAGAAAGCGCCGGCGGGCCACATCCTGGCCGCCCAGGATCAGGGCGGTGCCCACTTCCGGCGCGCCCGCCACCGCCGCCGCGGCCCCCAGCACCGCGCCCACCAGGCTCTGCACCATGGCCCGCTGCACCTCATCGGCCAGGCGCACCAGATGCCCGCCCGCCATGTGGCCGGCCTCATGGGCGATCACCGCGGCGAGCTGTTCCGGCGTGGCGGTCGCCTCCAGCAGGCCGGTGTAGAGGTAGAGCCGCCGGCCGCCGGCGACGAAGGCGTTGATGGCAGGATCCCGCAGCACCACGATCTCCACCCCCTCGGGGGCGAGACCGGCAGCGGCCAGCACCGGCTCGGCGAGCCTGCGCAGATAGCGCTCGATCTCGGTATCGCGGATGACCGTCGCCGCCCGCAGTGGGGATGCGACCAGCAGCAGGACCAGCAGCAGCGGGACCAGCGCCCGCAGACGAGCTGAATTCATCGGCGCCTATCCGGCGGCTTGGCGTCACGCCGTGCACCCGGCATATGGACGCGGGCCGGGGATGCGGAAAGAGGAGCCCCGTTCGATGAAACGCTCACGGCGCAGCGAGATCGCCCCCTTCATGGTGATGCAGGTGCTGGAGGCGGCCAATGCGCGGGCGGCGGCGGGTGAGGAGGTGCTGCATCTGGAGCTGGGCGAGCCCGGCGGCGGCACCCCGCCGGCAGCGCTGCAAGCGGCCCGGCGTGCCCTCGATCAGGCCTTCATGGGCTATAGCGAGGCCTTCGGCCTGCCGGCCCTGCGTCAGCGCATCGCCCAGCACTATCTGGACACGTACGGCATCGAGGTGGATCCGCGGCGCATCGCCGTCACCGTTGGCGCCTCCGGCGCCTTCGTGCTGGGCTTTCTCGCCGCCTTCGATGCGGGCGATCGGGTGGCCCTGGCCGAGCCGGGCTATCCCGCCTATCGCAACATCCTGCGAGCGCTGGATGTGGAGGTGGTGCGGCTTGAGGTGGGGCCGCAGGAGCGCTTCCAGCCGACGGTGGCAAGCCTCGAGCGGGCGCTGCCCTTAGACGGGCTGGTGCTGGCAAGCCCGGCTAATCCCACCGGCAGCATGATCCCGCCCGAACGGCTCGCCGAGCTGCGGGCGTTCTGTGCCGAGGCCGGCATCCGGCTCGTGTCGGACGAGATCTACCACGGCATCACCTATGGCACTCCGGCCCGTACCTTGGCGGACGAGCCCACTGCCCTGGTGGTCAACAGCTTTTCCAAATATTTCTGCATGACCGGCTGGCGGCTGGGATGGCTGGTGGTGCCGGAGGATCTGGTGGAACCCGTCACCCGCCTTGCCCAGAACCTGTTCATCGCCCCGCCCACCATCGCCCAGCACGCCGCGCTTGGCGCCTTCCGCGACCGGGCGGAGCTGGATGCGCGGGTGGCGGCCTATCGCCGCAACCGCGACCGCCTGCTGGCGGCGCTGGCCGAGGGTGGCATCCGCCGCATCGCCCCACCCGAGGGCGCCTTCTACCTCTATGCCCATGTGGCCGAGCTCACCGATGACTCGGTGGACTTCTGCCGGCGGCTTCTGGCGGAGACGGGGGTGGCGGCCACGCCCGGCGTCGATTTCGACCCCGAGCACGGCCACCACTATGTCCGCTTCTCCTTCGCCGCTTCCGAGGAGGTGGTGGCGGAGGCCTGCCGGCGTCTGGTTCCCTGGCTCAGGCGCCAGGCCGGCGGGGGCCTCAGCTGAGCCAGCGGCTCCACCAGCCGCTGCGCCGCCGCGCCTGGGCCGTGCCCTCGGATCCTGAGGCCTCGCCGCCGGCATCGGGCGCCTCACCCGATTCGGCCGCCGCCGCGGCATCCCCCGCCGACACCGAGGTCTCACCGGTCTCGCCGGCCGGCGCCTGCGGCGCACCGTTGCGGCCTTCCGCCGCCGCCTCGGAACGGGCCTCGCGCCCGCCATTCGGCCGGCTGCCATCCTCGGCAGCATGGCGTGCTTCCATCGCCCCCGGCGATTCCAGCGCCGCCGTGGTGGCCAGGGCCTCGGCCTGCGCCATCACCTCCCGGGCCGGGGGCGTGGCCGCCGGGTCGGCGTCGAGCTCGCCCAGGTCCACAGCGCCACGCCCGTCGCCATCCGCCGAGGATACGGTGGCCTGGGCGCGGCCACCATCGGCCATTGCTTCGCCTCCCGTTGCGGCGGTGCCGGGGGCATCGGCCTCTACCATCGCCAGCACCTCCGCCACCACCGCTTCGGGGGTGGCCTCGACCGGCCCAGCTTCACCCGCATCGCGCAGTTCGGCCGGGGCCTCCTCGGCCGGCGAGGCGGCCGTCTCGAAGGGTTCGGCCACGCGCTCGCCGCTGCGGCGACGGCGCCGGCGACGGCGGCGACGTCGCCCGCCGCCCTCGGCCCGGGCCTCCTCACCGACTTCGGCGGACTCCTCGGCCACACCCTCGACCTCGCCGGCGACCGCTGCCTGATCGGCGGCCGGAGCGGCCGTTGCGGCGGCCGGCTCGCTGGCCGTATCACCCGTCTCCTCGGCGGCGGTCGCGGGTGCGCTCGGCGCCTCCTCCGCCGACGGGGCCGCCGTCTCGGCCACACCCTCAGCCGCGCGCTCGCCGCTACGGCGACGGCGACGGCGCCGGCGACGACGCCGCCCGCCGCCCTCGGCCCGGGCCTCCTCGCCCGCTTCCGCGGATTCGGTCGTCTCCTCGTCGGCCGCGGGCTTCTCGCGCCGCTCGAGGATCTCGAGGGCGAGCGGTTCGGGCCCCAGCTGGTCATCGGCGCTCACCTGCACCCGCAGCGCATAGCGCTCCTCCAGCCGGGTGAGGGCCTCGCGCTTGTGGTTGAGCAGATAGAGGGCGACCTCGGTGGGCACCCTGAGCGCCAGCACCGCCGCCTCGTTCTTGATGCCCTCCTCCTGGATGCGCCGCAGCGCATGCAGCGCCAAGCTCTCGGTGGAGCGCACGAGACCGCTGCCCGAGCAGGTGGGACAGATGCGGGTGGAGAGTTCGAGGATACTGGGGCGCAGGCGCTGGCGCGAGAGCTCCAGGAGGCCGAAGGCGGAGATCCGCCCCATCTGGATGCGCGCCCGATCAGCCTTGAGGGCCTGTTTGAGGCGCTTTTCCACCTGCCGCTGGTGGCGGCTTTCGCCCATGTCGATGAAATCGATCACCACCAGTCCGGCGATGTCGCGCAGCCGCAGCT
This sequence comes from Rhodospirillales bacterium, assembly GCA_015490605.1. Taxonomy (GTDB): domain Bacteria; phylum Pseudomonadota; class Alphaproteobacteria; order Geminicoccales; family Geminicoccaceae; genus HRBIN39. The sequence goes on along the minus strand of WFXL01000033.1, from coordinate 9,687 downwards.
GGCGGGCGATCTCCTCAGCCGCCTCGAGATTGGTCTTGAGGGCGGTATCGTCGATATGCCGCTCGCGGGTGGCCTTGCCGGAATTGACGTCGATGGCGGTGAGCGCCTCGGTGGCATGGATCACGATGGAGCCACCCGAAGGCAGCGGCACCACCGGGCTCATCATGGCATCGAGCTGCTCCTCGATGCCGTAACGGGCAAAAAGCGGCACCTCATCCTGGTAGAGTTTCACGTGACGGGCGCGGCTCGGGCTCATGAGCTTCATGAGCTCCTTGGCGCGGCGATAGGCGTCCTCGCCCTCCACCAGGATCTCTTCGATGTCGCGCGTATAGAGATCCCTGAGCGCCCGCTTGACCAGATCGCCCTCCTCATAGATCAGGCACGGGGCGATGCTCTGCAGCACCTTCTGGCGGATCTCGTTCCACAGCCGCACCAGATACTCGTAGTCCCGCCGGATCTCCGCCTTGGTGCGCTCCTGCCCGGCGGTACGGATGATCAGCCCCATCCCCTCGGGCACGCCCAGCTCCTCGGCGATCTTCTTGAGCCGCCGGCGGTCGGCCGGATCGGTGATCTTGCGCGAAATGCCGCCGCCCTTGGGGGTGTTGGGCATCAGCACGCAGTAGCGACCCGGCAGGGAGATGTAGGTGGTGAGGGCCGCACCCTTGTTGCCGCGCTCCTCCTTGACCACCTGCACCAGCATGATCTGGCGCCGGCGGATCACCTCCTGGATCTTGTAGGAGCGCAGGATCTGGGCGCGCCGCCGGCGGATCTCCTCAAGCACATCGGCGGTCTCTTCGTCGGCATCCTGGGTCACCGCCGTGCCATTGGCCTCCTCGGCCACCTGCTCGGCATTGGCGCGCGCCTCCAGCTCCCGCTCGAGCCGCTCCAGCTCTTCGCGGTCGGCCTGGGGGATCTGGTAGTAGTCCGGATGGATCTCGCTGAACGGCAGGAAGCCGTGTCGGTTACCGCCGTAGTCGACGAAGGCCGCCTGCAGCGACGGCTCCACCCGGGTGACCTTGGCGAGATAGATGTTGCCCTTGAGCTGTCGGCGACTGGCGATCTCGATGTCGAAGTCGATCAGCCGGTCGTCGTCGGCCACCACCACCCGGGTCTCTTCCGGGTGGGTGGCGTCGATGAGCATGCGTTTGGTCATCGCCGCGATACTCCGAAGGCCGAACGGGCAGCGCCGCTGTCGGCGCGCGCGCGGTCCGGCCCCTCTGTTGGGGTTGCCTTCTGCAGGGATCTACAGGCGCCGGCGCCGTCCGGATCGCCCGGCCGACCCACGCGGCGCCACAGGTGTCCACGGGCCAATCTCCCCCGCCGCGCCGCGTCCGCCCTGGCCGCCAGCTTCCGGCCTTCCCGCGGGCGACGGCTGTCGCCGCCGGACGCTTCGGTCTATGATATCGAGCGGCGAGCCGCTCGCCGGACGGACCTGCGTGACGAGGATCGAACCCTGTGAGACCGAGCTCGAGGATGCGGGTGGCGGAGGATGGGTCGACGTCGGCGGCAGCGCCGCGGCTGATAAGCCCAAGGTTCGGCCTGAGAGGGCGCTGGCTGCCGACGATCGCTGTTCTCCTCGCGCTGTTGGCCGGCGGTTCGTCCCGCGCCGCAGAGCATGCGACGGTGCGGGGAATCCGCTTCGGCGTCCACGATCATCTGACCCGCATCGTTATCGATATCACCCGCCGGGTGGATTTCAAGGCAAGGCTGCTGGCAGCCCCGCCGCGGCTGGTGATCGACCTCGAGGAGGTGCGCTTTCGCCCGCGTTCGGGCCCGCTCGCGCGCCCGCGCGGACTCGCCACCGGGCATCGCTTCGGCCGGCTCGAGCCGGGCCGCTCACGCATCATCGTCGACCTCGCCCAGCCGGCCCGCATGATCCGCGACTTCTGGATCCCGCCCTCGGCCGAGGTGCCCTACTGGCGGCGGGTGGTGGACCTGGCGCCGACCGCCGCGATCGCCGCCCCCCCGCCTGCCGTCGCCCGCACGCCGCCGCCGCCACGTGCCAGGGCCGCGCCTGCCACCGGGGCCCGGCCCTCCATCACCATCCCGCCACCGCCACGCCCACGCCCCGCGCGCCCACCCGGGGCACGGCCGGTGATCGTCATCGACCCGGGCCACGGCGGCGTCGATCCCGGCACCATCGGCGTGGGCGGGCTGCGGGAGAAGGACCTCACCCTCGCCATGGCACGGGCGCTGGCGCGCGAGCTGCGCCAAAGCGGGCGCTATGTGGTCCACCTCACCCGCGCGGACGACCGTTTCGTGCCGCTGCGCGAGCGGGTGCGGATCGCCCGCCGTCTTGGGGCCGATCTGTTCCTCTCGCTCCACATGGACAGCCTCGCCGATCGCCGGGTGCAGGGGGCCTCGGTCTATACGCTTTCGGAACAGGCGAGCGATGCCGAGGCGGCGCGGCTGGCGGCCAAGGAGAATCTGGTGGACGTGCTGGCCGGTCTCGAGGTGCCGGTGGAGGATCCCACCGTCGCCCGCATCCTCCTGGATCTCGCCCAGCGGGATACCCTCAACAAATCCATCGTGCTGGCGGAGGCGCTGGTGCGCGAGATTGCCCGGGTGCAGCCGCTGCTGCGGCGCAACCGCCGCTATGCCGGCTTCGCCGTGCTCAAGGCGCCTGATACCCCTTCCGTTCTCATCGAGCTGGGCTATCTCTCCAATCCGCAGGATGCGGCCCGCCTCAGCGATCCGGCCTTCCGCCGGCGGCTCGCCGGCGCCATCCGCCGGGCCATCGACGCCTATTTCCGGGCGCCGGTGCGCCCCCTGTGAGGACGGCCGCCGGCGCCATCAGGGGACCCGCCGACGACCATGCGCCCGCTCCTTCGCCTGCTGCTCGCCCTCGTCCGCCTCGGTGCGCTGGCGGCGCTGGCGCTGCTGGTGGCGCTGGCCTGGCTGTTCTGGTTCTATGGGCGCGATCTGCCCGACTATCGGGTGCTGGCCCGCTATGAACCGCCCACCGTCACCCGCATCTATGCCGGCGACGGTTCGCTGCTGGCGGAATACGCCCGCGAGAAGCGCATTTTCGTGCCCATCGACGCCATTCCCGAGCGGGTCAAACAGGCCTTCATCGCCGCCGAGGACAAGAATTTCTACCAGCACTTCGGGCTTGACCCGATGGGCATCCTGCGGGCCTTCTGGCAGAACCTCGACCGGGTGCGGCGGGGGCTGCGGCCGGTAGGCGGCTCCACCATCACCCAGCAGGTGGCGAAGAACTTCCTTCTGTCCAACGAGGTCTCGCTGGAGCGCAAGATCAAGGAGGCCATCCTGGCGGTCCGGATCGAACGGACCTTCACCAAGGACAAGATCCTCGAGCTCTACCTCAACGAGATCTATCTCGGGCGGCGCTCCTACGGCGTCGCCATGGCGGCGCTCAACTACTTCGACAAGTCCCTCGACGAGCTGACCCTCGGCGAGATCGCCTTCCTCGCGGGCCTGCCCAAGGCGCCCTCGCGCTACGATCCCGAGAAGAACCCCGAGGCGGCCTATGAGCGGCGCGACTATGTGCTCGACCGGATGGTGGAGGACGGCTACATCACCGCCGCCGAGGCCGCCGCCGCCAAGGCCGAGCCGCTGGTGGTGGGGCGCGATTCCACCACCTTCGCCAAGGCCCCCTTCTTCGTCGAGGAGGTCCGTCGCCAGCTGGTGGAACAGCTGGGCGAGGCCGGCTTCTATGAGGGCGGGCTTGCGGTCCGCACCACCATCGACGTCACGCTTCAGCGTTACGCCGATCGCGCCCTTCGGGAGGGGCTCGCCGCCTATGACCGCCGCCGCGGCGGCTGGCGCGGGCCGCTGGGCCGGCTCGATCCCGCCGCCCCCGATGTGCTGCTGCGGCTCAAGGCGTTCGATCCCGGCTTCGATCCCATGGACTGGCGGATCGCGCTGGTGGTGGAGGCGGGGGCCGAGGCGGCGGAGCTGCTGTTCCCCGACGGTCGCGGCGGTCTCCTGGACTTCGAGGGGGTGCGCTGGGCACGGCCGCGGCTGGCCGACGGCCGCCTCGGGCCAGCGCCCACGCGGGTCGACCAGGTGGTGGCGCCCGGCGATGTGGTGGCAGTGGTGCCGCGGCCGGGGGTGGAGGACCACTATGAGCTGCGCCAGCGGCCGGAGGTGGAGGGGGCGATCGTCGCCATGGACCCGCACACTGGCCGGGTGCTGGCGCTGAGCGGCGGCTTCGATTTCCGCCAGAGCCAGTTCAACCGCGCCACCCAGGCACGGCGCCAGCCAGGGTCTGCCTTCAAGCCCTTCGTCTATCTCGCCGCGCTCGAGCGCGGCTACACGCCTGCCTCCATCATCCTCGATGCGCCCATCGTGGTGGACCAGGGGCCGGGGCTGCCGCCGTGGAAGCCGGCCAACTACAGCGAACGCTTCTACGGCCCCTCGACCCTGCGGCTGGGGCTCGAGAAGTCGCGCAATCTGATGACGGTGCGGCTGGCGCTGGCCATCGGCATGGAGCCCATCATCGAGGTGGCGCGCCGCTTCGGCATCGCCGAGGGCCTCACCCCCTACCCCTCCTCCGCCCTCGGCTCGCAGGAGGTGACCCTGCTGGACCTCACCACCGCCTACGCCATGCTGGTCAACGGCGGCAAGCGCATCCGCCCGGTGTTCGTGGACCGGCTGCAGGACCGCTACGGGCGTACGGTGATGGCCGCCGACACCCGCCCCTGCCCGGCCTGTGGTGCGGCCGCCTGGGACGGCGGGCCACCGCCGGATCTGCCGGATCCGCGCGAACAGGTGGTGGATCCGCGCATCGCCTATCAGCTGGTGCACATGCTCGCGGGCGTGATCGAGCGCGGCACCGGCCGGCGGGCGCGCGATCTCGGCCGCCCGCTCGCCGGCAAGACCGGCACCACCAACGAAAGCCGCGATGCCTGGTTCATCGGCTTCGCGCCCGACCTGGTGGCGGGGGTGTGGGTCGGCTTCGACCAGCCCCGCAGCCTCGGCCGCCGTGAGACCGGCTCGAGCGTGGCGTTGCCCATCTGGAAGGCCTTCATGGCCAAGGCGCTGGCCGATGAGCCGCCGGTGCCCTTCCGCGTGCCGCCGGGAGTGATGCTGGTGCGGATCGACGCCGATTCGGGCCTGCTGCCGGGCCCCACCACCCGCCGCACGCTGGTGGAGGCCTTCCTTCCCGGCACCGAACCCTCTAGAAGGACCGTCGCGGCGCGCCCCGAGGCCGAGGCCGCCGAGGCGCCGGGCCTGCCGGATGCCTCGGGGCTTTATTGAAGGGGTGATCCGCCGCCGCACCATTCCCGTAAGACGTGTGGAAAGCTGGAGGTTCGTCCATGCGGAGCGAACACGCGGAGAAGATCGCCCGGATCGAGCAGGGGTTGGCCCTGCTGAGGAGGCATCTTTGACTGGGATCGGGCGCAGGCGCGGCTCGAAGAGCTGGATCATCTGATCGAGGCGCCGGATCTCTGGAACGACCGTGAGCGCGCCGAGCGGCTCATGCGCGAGCGCGGCCGGCTGGCGGAGGCGATCGAACGCCAGCAGCGGCTCGAGGCGCAGCTTGCGGACCTGCGGGAGCTGGCCGAGCTCGCGGATGAGGAGGACGATGCCGAGACGCTTGAGGAGGTCTCGCGCGAGCTCGAGGCGCTGGCAGCCAAGGTGGAGCGGCTGGAGCTCGAGAGCCTGCTCTCGGGCGAGGCCGATCGCAACGACGCCTATCTGCAGGTGAACGCCGGCGCCGGCGGCACCGAGTCCCAGGACTGGGCGGAGATGCTCCTGCGCATGTATGTGCGCTGGGCCGAGGCGCACGGCTATGAGGTGGAGTGGGTGGAGGAGACCCCGGGCGAGGAGGCCGGGATCAAGTCCGCCACCATCAAGATCAAGGGCGAGAACGCCTACGGCTGGCTCAAGACCGAATCGGGCGTCCATCGCCTCGTGCGCATCTCGCCCTTCGACGCCCAGGCGCGGCGCCATACCAGCTTTGCCAGCGTGTGGGTCTATCCGGTGGTGGAGGAGGACTTCGACATCGAGATCGATCCCAAGGATCTGCGGATCGACACCTACCGCGCCTCCGGCGCCGGCGGTCAGCACGTGAATCGCACCGATTCGGCGGTGCGCATCACCCACATCCCCACCGGCATCGTGGTGCAGTGCCAGAACGACCGCTCGCAGCACCGCAACCGCGCCCAGGCCATGGCCATGCTCAAGGCGCGGTTGTATGAGCTGGAGCTGCAGAAGCGGCGCGCCGAACAGCAGAAGCTGGAGGAGCAGAAGACCGACATCGGCTGGGGCCACCAGATCCGCAGCTATGTGCTGCACCCCTACAAGCTGGTGAAGGACCTGCGCACCGGGGTGGAGACGGGCAACGCCCAGGCGGTGCTGGACGGCGACATCGACCGCTTCCTCGAAGCCGCCCTCGCCCAGGGCGCCACCAACAAACGCCCCGAAGAACTGGCGGCGGAGGGGAAGCAGGGCTGAGTTTCAGCGAGGCTTATCCCTTCTCCTGCATGCCCCGGCTCTTTCTACTCCGTATCCCGGCACGCCAACCACCGGCTGCGGTAAGGGGCCGGCGCGCTTCAAGCACGTTCACGCCGCCGGCTTCTCTACGGCGTCCCCTTTCCCACACCGCTGCCCTTCACCATCCTGACACACCGGGTCGCTCCCGCATCAGGCCTCGGAGAAAGCGGCCTAAGGCGCCTCCACGCCTTCCCTCCGCGCTGCTACGCCTGCGAAGCACCTGCCTGTGATCCGATGGTCACAACCCGAGCACGTTTCCGCTATCGCTTCTCGGCTTCCGGTTGCAGCGCCTTGGGGCTTCGGTGAATCGATTAGATATCTACATTTGATGACATGTCCGGAGGCGTTGATGTCTGGCGACAAGACAATGCTCGCAGCAGCTTACCAAGATGCATCAAATAATCTCATAGCGTTACGAAGTGCTATGAGAAACACGACTGCCGCCATCAATGGATTATTATATGCAGTTGCCGTATCTCTGTTCCAATTTTGCGCCTTAATTAAAGCATTTCCGATTATAATGTTCTCATTGATAATCACACTTTGCTTATTCATCCTATTATTTCATACTTTCACAATGTATCAACTTCACAAAGGCATCATAAAGTTTCGATATGATTTAGCAAAAATATACCACTCATCGCAAGAAAAAATTTTACTATCAAGAGATTTGAGCACATCATATCAAAGAATGATTTCAGAAATAATGAGTAATTTAAGGAAAATTAGTGAAAAACAAGATAATGACCTAAAATTCATAAGTCATAAGAAATTTATGAAATACCTTTTGGATAAAAGTGGAGATCTAAAAATATCCCACGCATTAGTGATAATAAACATTGTTCCAATAGTTGGAATTTTTTCTATAGCGAGTTTATGCGCTCAGATAGACATTTTCCCCTTGAACGCTGTTCGAATTGAATCTCAAGACATAATTGCAAACATGAAAATTTCGCAAGAACGGGTTGGATTTCTAAAAAAAATTCCTTTTATAATAATATTCCCGCTTTCAGTGTGCTTGTGTTTGGTTAGAATTCATGATTATTTCCTATGTAAATTCATGCTAAACTTAATCATCGAACGAGAAATGAACGACATGCCGTGCATGCTTCGAGAAAAAACCTATAGCGCCTTAAGATATTTTCCTAGATACACGCCAACTGATTGTAAAAAATGCTTCGAGAAAAAGTGCGTTCTTGACATTATTGTAAATCAAACACAAACCCCCGCTGCCAGGAGGGGGCCATGATGCGGCCGGCACAGCTGATGCGCACGCTGTGAATCTTGCCGTCGAGATGCTCCTGCCACCACGCCACGAACCGGCGAAAGCGCGGAAACTCGGGCGCAAGATCATACTGCTGCCAGACGAAGCTCTGGAGCAGCCCGGGATGGTCCGGCAGATGATAGACGATCTCGGCGGTGGCCAGACGATAGCCCCGAAGCTGCAGCTCCAGCTCGTGCGCCGCCGCACCTGCTGCGCTCATGGTCACCTCCCGACGGCTCGGGCCATGACACAGCCTGTCGCACCGGCGCTTCGGCGTCAACCCGCCATTCGCGAAAAAATCACGTGTTCCCAAGCTGTTAGCAACAGGAGGGCGCGAGTGCTGCCGGTCTTGCGCGTCACCCCCTTGAAGCCACCCCGGTGGCGCCTCATATGTGGGGCGCCGTTAGCACTCGACTTCGGTGAGTGCTAACGGCGTGGTCTATACGACACCCGACAAGCGGAGGGACTCCAGATGCGCTTCCGGCCTTTGCACGATCGCGTGCTGGTGCGTCGCATCGAGGAAGAGGAGAAGACCAAGGGCGGCATCATCATCCCCGATACCGCCAAGGAAAAGCCCCAGCAGGGCGAAGTCATCGCCGTCGGCCCCGGTGCCCGCACCGAAGATGGCAAGCTGATCCCCATGGACGTCAAGGTCGGCGACAAGGTCCTCTTCGGCAAGTGGGCCGGGACCGAGGTCAAGCTCGAGGGTGAGGAGTATCTCATCCTCAAGGAGAGCGACATCCTCGGCGTCCTCGAGGAGACCGAGGAGGCCAAGGCCGCCGCCTGAACGACGGCCTAAGAACAGTTTCACTGAGTTGCCAACAGTCGGGTCTGGTTCAACGCAACCCGGGAAAAGGGACGGACGATGCCTGCCAAGGAGCTCCGCTTCTCGACGGAAGCGCGCAACAAGGTCCTCAAGGGCGTGCAGATCCTGGCCGATGCGGTCAAGGTGACGCTCGGCCCGCGCGGGCGCAATGTGGTGCTGGAGAAGGCCTTCGGCGCACCGCGCATCACCAAGGACGGGGTCACCGTCGCCAAGGAGATCGAGCTCGCGGACAAGTTCGAGAACATGGGTGCGCAGCTGGTCCGCGAGGTGGCCACCAAGACCAATGATGTGGCCGGCGACGGCACCACCACCGCCACCGTGCTGGCGGCTGCCATCGTGCGCGAGGGTGTGAAGGCGGTGGCTGCCGGCATGAACCCGATGGACCTCAAGCGCGGCATCGACCTCGCGGTGGAGAAGGTGGTGGAGGACCTCAAGAACCACGCCAAGAAGGTCACCACCAGCGAGGAGATCGCCCAGGTGGGCACCATCTCCGCCAACGGCGACACCGAGATCGGTCGCATGCTGGCGGAGGCCATGCAGAAGGTCGGCAATGACGGTGTGATCACCGTCGAGGAGGCCAAGTCCCTCGAGACCGAGCTCGAGGTGGTCGAGGGCATGCAGTTCGACCGGGGCTACATCTCGCCCTACTTCGTCACCGACCCCGACAAGATGCGCTGCGTGCTGGAGGAGCCCTACATCCTCATCCATGAGAAGAAGCTCTCCAGCCTGCAGCCGCTGCTCCCGGTGCTGGAGCAGATCGTCCAGTCGGGCAAGCCGCTCCTGATCGTGGCCGAAGATGTGGAGGGCGAGGCCCTGGCGACGCTGGTGGTGAACAAGCTCCGCGGTGGTCTGCGGGTGTGTGCGGTGAAGGCGCCGGGCTTCGGTGAGCGGCGCAAGGCGATGCTGCAGGACATCGCGATCCTCACCGGCGGCACCTTCATCAGCGAGGAGCTGGGGATCAAGCTGGAGAATGTGACGCTCGACATGCTCGGGCGTTGCGACAAGGTGATCGTCGACAAGGAGCACACCACCATCGTCGGCGGCAAGGGCGATCCCGAGCAGATCAAGGCGCGGATCAACCAGATCAAGGCCCAGATCGAGGAGACCACCTCCGACTATGACCGCGAGAAGCTGC
>WFXL01000032.1 GCA_015490605.1 Rhodospirillales bacterium | reverse complement strand
GGTGGCGGCGGCGGCGGTGGGGCTGGTGGCGCTGGCGACCCGGCTCGAGGGGCGCGATGTGGCTCCCGCCACCCGCCGGCTGCGACGCCGGCGCGGACGCTTCGCCGCGCTGCTGCACGATCGCCTCCAGGGGCTGGTGACGGTCATGGCCTTCGCCCATGAGCGCGGCGAGCTGCACCGGCTCCATCGCGCCGGCCGCAAGCTCGCCGCGGCGGCGGTGGCGCGCGCACGGGCGCTGGCGGGGCTTGCCGCCATCGGCGAGGCAGGGGCGCTCGCAAGCCCGGCGCTGGTGGTGTTCGCTGGCGTGCTGGCGGCCCGGGCGGGCTGGACCACGCCGGGAACCGTGGTGGCCGGCATGCTGCTGGTGGGCCTGCTGGCGCCGCGGGTGCGGGAGCTCAGCCGCCTCGGCGGCCGCCGGCAGGAGGCGCAGGTGGCCTTCGACAAGATCGCCCAGCTGCTGAACCGGCCGGTGGTGCGCCGGCGCGGGCGGGCGGAGCTGCCGCCTGGCGGTGGCCGGCTGGTGGTACGGCGACTGACGGTGCGCGACTGTCTCGAGGACATCGAGTTTACCGCCGCACCGGGCTCGCGCGTTTTGGTCACCGGGCCCAGCGGTGCTGGCAAGACCAGCCTGCTGCTCACCATCGCCGGGGTGTTGGTGCCGCAGAAAGGCGCGGTGGAGATCGACGGCGTAGCGGTGCATGCGCTGCGACCGCGGGCACGGCGCCGGGCGGTGGCGGCCGCCGGCGAGGCCTTTCCGCTGCTGGCCGGCACACTGCGGGAAAACCTCCTCTATGGGCGTGATGGGCCTCTGGAGGATGAGCGGATCCTGGTGCTGCTGGAACGCCTCGGGCTCGGCCAGCGGGTGCGCGCGGCCGGTGGACTCGATGCGCCGGTCGCCCAAGGCGGGCGCAACTTCTCCACCGGCGAGCGGCTGCGGCTGACGCTGGCCCGGGCGCTTTTGGCCGAACCCAGGGTGCTGCTGGTGGACGAGCCCGAGGCCGGGCTCGATGCCGCCGCCCGGGCGGCAGTGCGCGAGCTGCTGGAAGGTTTTGCCGGCACGCTGGTGATTGCCACTCATGCGGCCGAAGCTTGGCCCGAGGCTCACCTGCGGCTCACCCTGGTGCGGGGGCGGCTTCAGGAACTGCAGTCTCACCCGATCCGGCCCCAACCGGTTCCATCCGAGGAGACGGGGACATGAGCGGAGTCCGATGGATCGACGGCGGTTTCGACCATCCACCCTATGCGCTGGCGGGTGCCCATGACGACCCCGAGGCGCCGGTGCTGGTGGTAGTCCACGGCATTGCCCGGCAGGTGCAGGACCATGCCCACGCCTTTGATGCCGCCGCCCGCACAGCCGGCCTTGCGGTTGTGGCCCCGCTGTTCGACGCTCACCACTATCCCGACTATCAGCGCCTGGGCCGCCGCGGGCGCCGGGCCGATCTGGCGCTCTTGGCCGTGCTGGCCGACTTCGGTCAACGCCGTGGGTGCGAGATCGATCGGGTGCATCTCTTCGGCTTCTCGGGCGGGGCCCAGTTCGCCCATCGCTTTGCCCTCGCCCGTCCCGCGCGGGTGGGCACGCTTCTGCTGGCGGCAGCCGGCTGGTACACCATGCCGCGGGCGGATCTGCGCTTTCCCTATGGCCTCGCCCCCTGCCGCCGGCTGCCCGACCTCGTCTTCCGGCTGCCGCCCTTTCTGCGCCGGCGCATCCGGGTCTATGTGGGCGCGGAGGATACCCGACGCGACGAGACCGTGCGTCAGCAGGCCCGAATCGATGCCCTTCAGGGTTCGAACCGACGCGAGCGGGCGGAACGCTGGTGCGAGGCCCTGGCGGCGGCAGCACGGGCTCTCGGCATCGCCACCGATCTCAAGCTCGAGGTGCTGCCACGGGCGGGGTCGATACAGCTGGCGAAATCGTGCCCCGCCCGCGGCGATCTGATCGCGCGGGTGATGGCCGCCCTGGATTCCACCGACACCCGAGAGGAGATGCTGGCATGCGCCGCCTGAGGCCGAAGCTTCTGATCCTGGCCCTGCTGCTGCCGTGGCTGGCCGCCTGTGCCGCCCCCGGCGGGGCGCCCACGGCCGCCTATCGGCCCGGGGACCGCTTCGTCTATGTGGACTCGAAGGGGCGCGAGACCTGGCGCGAGGTGGTGCGGGTAGAGGATGGCGGGCGGGTGGTCTGGCGCACCGACCGCGGCGTCACCTTCACCAAGGTCGACCCCTTCGTGCCCATGGTGGCCTGGGACGGCCGGCGCACCCGCGGTCGCGCCCTCGAGCTCGAGGTCCGGGGCGACCTCCACCCCGCCCGCCGCGGCAGCCGTCGCACCATCCGGGTGGTCTATGAGGTGATCCGCAAGAAGGACGGCAAGCAGCGGATGCGCGAGGAGCTGTGGCGCTGCCGCGTGGGCAAGCCGCGCGAGCGGACAGTGCCGGCGGGCACCTTCGCCACCTCCAAGGTGGTCTGCCGGCGGCTCGATCCCGCCACCGGCGCGGTCTTGCGCACCCATGTCTGGTACTGGTCGGCGGGGCTGGGCCACTGGGTGGAGCGCTCCAAGAAATGGGCCGACGGCCGACGCCAGCGTCTGCGACTGGTTCGGATCGAGCGCGCCGGCGGGCGGCTTTCGGCCAGGGGCGCCCCTTGACGCCGACCCCGGCGGTTCCTATTGCTCCGGACAGACGCGCTGTGGGGGATAGTTTAACGGTAGAACGCTCGGCTCTGGACCGAGTAGTCCTGGTTCGAATCCAGGTCCCCCAGCCAGCCTCCCGCCCCGTCCGTCCTCGCTGGACCTGGAGCCGCGCCACGCTATGGTGAAGGTGGTCGCGGGAGACATCGAGCCGCACGGTGAGCGCGTCGCCCCCTTCCCCCCGACCGGACGAGGTGCCCGAGGCGCTGCTCTGGTCCGATGCTCCGCGCCGCTGGTGGCGGCGGCTGCTGGCGCGGCTGCGCAACTATCTGCTCGCCGGCATCGTCGTCACCGCACCGGTGGGCATCACCTTCTACATCGTCTGGCAGATCGTCGACTTCTTCGACGAGTGGGCCGCCGCCTTCATCCCCGCGCGCTACAATCCCAACACCTATCTGCCCTTCAGCCTGCCCGGGATCGGCTTTCTGCTGATGCTGGGGGTGCTGATCGCCATCGGCTGGTTCACCGCCAGCTATGTGGGCCACAGCCTCATGCGCCTGGGGGAGCGGCTTCTGCGGCGCATGCCGGTGGTGCGCAGCATTTACGGCACCCTCAAGCAGATCTTCGAGACGGTGCTCTCCAGCTCGTCGCGCTCCTTCCGCGAGGTGGTGCTGATCGAATATCCCCGTCGCGGCATCTGGTGCATCGCCTTCGTCACCGGCCCCACCCGCGGGGAGATCGCCCAGAAGCACGGCGATGAGGAGCTGGTCAATGTGTTCCTGCCCACCACGCCCAATCCCACCAGCGGCTTTCTGCTGTTCCTCCCGCGCCGCGACCTGATCCCGCTGTCCATGAGCATCGAGGACGGCATGAAGCTGGTGATCTCGGGCGGCATTGTGGTGCCCGAGACCATGCGCGAGGAAACTTCAGCCGGCCCGCAGCAGCCCCAGCGCCCCCTGGTGGCCGAAGAGCTCCAGCAGCCGACGTCGTGAGCGGTCGAGAGGACCTGCCGCGACTGCTGCCCGCGCCTCGCGTGCGGCCAGAGCGAGAAGTTCCCGGTGGTGGGTGAGGTCGGCAAAGCGCAGCTGCGGCATGCCGCTCTGGCGCACGCCCAGGATCTCGCCGGGGCCGCGCAGGCGCAGGTCCTCCTCCGCCAGCCGGAAGCCGTCATCGCACCCACGCAGAAGGGCAAGCCGGCGCCGCGCCGGCGGCGCGAGCGGCGGCGTGTAGAGCAGCAGACACACCCCCGGCCGATCGCCGCGGCCAACGCGCCCGCGGAGCTGGTGCAGCTGAGCGAGGCCGAAGCGTTCCGCCTGTTCGATCACCATGAAGCGCGCAGCCGGCACATCCACCCCCACCTCCACCACCGTGGTGGCCACCAGCAGCCGCACCACACCCTCAGCGAAGGCCCGCATCACCCGCATGCGCTCGCGCACCGGCTGGCCGCCGTGCACCAGCCCCACCACCTCGCCGAAGCGCTCACAAAGCGCCGCAAAGCGCGCTTCGGCGGCGGCGATCTCGGTCGCCTCGGCGGGGGCGATGGCGGGGCAAATCCAATAGCCCTGCTCGCCCCGGGCCAGCGCCCGGGCGACGGCTTCGATCACCTCCCCAAGCCGCGTGAGCGGCACCACCCGGGTGGTGCGGGGGGCTCTGCCGGGCGGCATCTCATGGAGGCGCGATATGGCCAGATCGCCATACCAGCAGAGCAGCTGGGTGCGCGGGATGGGGGTGGCGGAGAGCAGCAGCAGATGCGCCCCCGGGCCCTTGGCCACCAGCGCCGCCCGCTGGGCCACGCCGAAACGGTGCTGTTCGTCCACCACCACCAGCCCCAGCCGGTGGAAGGTCACATCCGGCTGAAACAGGGCGTGGGTGCCGACACACAGGCGCAGCTCACCCCGCGCCAGCCGCTCGAGGATGCGCCGGCGCGTGCCGGCGGTGAGATGGCCCGAGAGCAGCCCCACCTCCATGCCGAGGGGGGCGAGCCATTCGCCCAGCGCGGCGGCATGCTGGCGTGCCAGCACTTCGGTGGGGGCCATCAGCACCGCCTGAAAGCCGGCCTCCGCCGCCAGCAGCATCGCCATCAGCGCCACCAGCGTCTTGCCGCTGCCCACATCCCCCTGCACAAGCCGCATCATCGGCCGCGGCCGGGCGAGGTCGGCGCGGATCTCGGCCAAGGCCCGCAGCTGGGCGTCGGTGGGGGTAAAGGGCAGCTGCGCCAGCAGCTGCGCCAGCAGTCGCCCGGGCGGCGCCAGCACCGGCGCCGGCTCGCGCGTGCGGGCGGTGCGCACCAGTGCGAGCACGAGCTGCAGCGCCAGCAGCTCGTCCAGCGCCAGCCGGCGGCGGGCGGGCGAGTCGGGCTCCGGCGGTTCATCGCCCCGATGCAGCCGCGCCAGCGCCTCGCGGAAGGTGGGCAGCGCCAATCGCGCCAGCAGCGCCGGCGGGTGCCATTCCGGCAGGTCGGGAACCGCGGCCAGGGCCGCTTCCACCGCCCGGCGAAAGCGCCCCGCACCCACTTCGCCCGAGAGCGGCCACACCACCAGCCGCCCGGCCGCCGCCTCGGCCGTCACCGGGCGCGGGTGGTGCATCTCGAAGCGGCCCTGAAAGCGCACAAGCCGCCCCAGCACGAAGCATCGCCGTCCCGGCGGGAAGCTGCGCTCCAGAAGCGGCCGGCGGGCACGGAAGAACACCAGATCCAGCCGCCCCACCGCCGTCACCGTCTCGATCCGCCAGGGGCTGCGGCCGCGGCCCGGGCGATGGCGCCGGACCTCCACCTCCACCAGCAGCTCGCGCCCCACATCCTCGGGCCCGAAGGCCTGCTGCGGTGCCAGAGTGCGCACATCCCGCGGCAGGTGGAACAGCAGATCGCGCACCCGCGGCGATTCGACTCCCACCACCCGCGCAAGCCGCCGCGCGAGCGCCGGCCCCACGCCCGCAAGTGCATCGAGCGGCGCCAACCACGGCGCCAGCAACGGATCGCCCGCCGCCGCCTGCTCCGCGGCACCCCTCGACACGCGGCCGCCTCGCCCCATCTCTCCCGCGCGGAGATATGGCCATGAGCGATCACGAGACGAGCCTTCGGCGCAAGCGCCTGCTCCACCGCAGCCGCTATCGCGGCTGTCTCGAATGCGACCTTTTGCTGGGGCGGTTTGCCGCCCGCTATGTGCCCGGGTTCGATGCCGCGCGGCTGGCCCAGTTCGAGGCCCTGCTCGAGGAAGCGGATGTGGACATCCTCGCCTGGGTCACCGGCCGCCAGCCGGTGCCCGCGCGCCACGACAATGAGGTGATGGCGCTGCTGCGGCGCTTCCAACCGTCCACCATGTCATGACCCTGGCCGAGACCCCCACTGCCCCCGCTGGCGGCCCGCGCCTGCCGGCGGATGTGGGCGAGACTCTGGTGTGCCGCGCGCGCGAAGGGGCGGATGCCGCCTTCCTCCTGCGGCTGCTGGAGCGCCGACGTCCGCCGCTTGTGGTCCACATCGCCCGCGATGCCGAGCGGCTGCATGCGCTCGAACGGCTGCTGCGGTTTCTCGGCTGCCGGGCCGAGATCCTGCGCTATCCCGCCTGGGACTGCCTGCCCTATGATCGCGTCTCGCCCAAGGGCGCCCTCATGGCCGAGCGGCTCGCCACCCTCGGGCGCCTGGCCGAGCCGACAGGGCGGCCGCGGGTGCTGCTCACCACCGCCAATGCGGTGGTGCAGCGGACGGTGCCGCGCGAGGTAGCGCGGCGGGCGGTGCGAGTGCTGCGGCCGGAGCTGGCGCTCGGGCGCGATGCGCTGGTGGCCCATCTCGCCGCCACCGGCTATCGCCGCACCGCCATGGTGGTAGAACCCGGCGACTATGCGGTCCGCGGCGGGCTCGTGGACCTGTGGCCCATGGGGGCCGAGCGGCCGGTGCGGGTGGACTTCTTCGGCGAGGTGATCGAGAGCCCGCGCCCCTTCGACCCTGACAGCCAGCGCTCCGAGGGGCGGCTTCAGGAGGTCACCGTCGGGCCGGTGAGCGAGGTGCTGTTGCAGGAGGAGGCCATCCGCCGCTTCGAGGACGGTTTCCTGCAGCATTTTGGCGCCGTCACCGACGATCCGCTGCTGGCGGCCGTGACCGCCGGCCGTCCCTGGCCGGGGATGGAGCACTGGCTGCCATTGTTTCACGAGCATCTCGAGACCCTGTTCGACGCCTGGCCCGAGGGCACGCTGGTGTTGCTGGACCGGCCGGTGCGCGAAGCGATGGCGGCGCGCCTTGCGCAGGTGGGCGAACACTATGAGGCCCGGCGCCATCCACCCGCCGCCGGCGAGGGCAGTTTCGGTGCCGGACCGCCCTACCGGCCGCTGCCGCCCGAGACCCTCTATCTCGACGAACGCGAGCTTGCGCGAAGGCTCCAGACCTTCGAGCGCTTCCTCCTGAGCCCCTTCGAGGCGCCGGCGGAATCCTCGGGTGCGGTGGTGACGCTGGATGTGCGCCCCGCGCGCGACTTTGCGGCCGAGCGCCATGGCCGCGACGGCGGCCTGTTCGATGCGGTGGCGGCCCATCTCGATGAGCTGCGCCGGCGCGGGGTGCGGCCGGTGGTGGCCTGCAGCAGCGAAGGGGCGGCCGAGCGCCTGGGCCAGCTGCTGGCCGACCACGGCCTTGTCGGCGGGCGCACGGTGGCGCGGCTGGAGGAGCTGCGGCCGGGGGAGGTGGGGTTCGCCGCCCTGCCGCTGGAGCACGGTCTCGAAGCGCCCGAGTTTGACTTGTTCCTGCTGAGCGAGGCCGACATTCTCGGCCAGCGGCTGGGCCGGCCGCGGCGCAGCAGCCGCCGCGCGCGCGAGGCGGTGCTGGATCTGTCGCTGCTGGAGCCGGGCGATCTCGTGGTCCACAGCGATCACGGCATCGGCCGCTTTCGCGGCCTCACCACACTGGATGTGGCCGGCGCCCCGCATGACTGTCTCGAGATCGAATATGCCGGTGGCGATCGGCTCTATGTGCCGGTGGAGAACCTCGATCTCATCAGCCGCTACGGCCGCGGCGAGGAGGTGGCGCTCGATCGGCTCGGCAGCGGCTCCTGGCAGCAGCGCAAGGCGCGGGCCAAGCGACGCATCCGTGAGATGGCCGAGGAGCTGGTGCGGATCGCCGCCCGCCGCCGGCTCGAGCCGGCACCGCGCTATACGCTGCCGGCAGGCCTCTATGACGAGTTCGTCGCCCGCTTTCCCTATGAGGAGACCGAGGACCAGGCCCGCGCCATCGAGGCGGTGCTGGAGGATCTGGCCTCGGGCCGGCCGATGGACCGGCTGGTGTGCGGCGATGTCGGCTTCGGCAAGACCGAGGTGGCGCTCAGGGCCGCCTTCGTGGTGGCCATGGCGGGCGCCCAGGTGGCGGTGCTATGCCCCACCACCCTGCTGGCGCGCCAGCATGTGCGCGTCTTCCGCGAGCGCTTTGCCGGCCTGCCGGTGCGCATCGCCGAACTCTCGCGCTTTACCCCGCCGCGCGAGGCACGCCGTATCCGCGAGGGCCTCGCCCAGGGCGAGATCGACATCGTCATCGGCACCCATGCGCTCCTTGGGCGGGATGTGCGCTTTGCCGATCTCGGCCTTCTGGTGATCGATGAGGAACAGCACTTCGGCGTGGCCCACAAGGAGCGCCTCAAGCAGCTGCGCGCGCGGGTGCATGTGCTGACCATGACCGCCACGCCCATCCCCCGCACCCTCCACATGGCGCTGGGCGGGCTCAAGGACCTGTCGGTGATCGCCACCCCGCCGGTGGACCGGCTGGCGGTGCGCACCTTTGTCATGCCCTGGGACCCGTTGGTGGTGCGCGAGGCGATCCTGCGCGAATACCACCGCGGCGGCCAGACCTTCACCGTCTGTCCCCATGTGAGTGACCTGGAGCGGGTCGCCCGGCGGCTGGCCGAGCTGGTGCCGGAAGTGCGCATCGCCACCGCCCACGGGCGCCTGCCGGCGCGCGAGCTCGAGCGGGTCATGGGCGACTTCTACGACCGCCGGCTGGATGTGCTGGTGGCCACCAACATCATCGAGAGCGGCCTGGATATTCCCAACGCCAACACGCTGATCGTCCACCGCGCCGACCGCTTCGGCCTCGCCCAGCTTTACCAGCTGCGCGGTCGCATCGGCCGTGCGCGGGTGCGCGGTTATGCCTATTTTACCTGGCCCGCCGGCAAGATCCTCCAGGGAGCGGCGGAACGGCGCCTTGCGGTGCTGCAGTCCCTCGAGGGGCTCGGCGCCGGCTTCCAGCTGGCGGCCTACGACCTGGACATCCGCGGTGCCGGCAATCTCCTGGGGAGCGAACAGAGCGGCCACATCCGCGAAGTGGGCTTCGAACTCTACAACCGCATGCTGGAGGAGGCCATCGAGGAGCTCCGGGCCGAGGCCGAGGGCGCGGTGCCGGCAGAGCGCTTTACGCCCCAGATCTCCATCGACGCGGCGGCGCTGTTGCCGGAATCCTATGTGCCGGATCTGGATCTGCGGCTGCGGCTGTACCGCCGCCTCGCCGCCCTCGAGAGTGCCGAGGAGCTCGACGCCTTCGCCGCCGAACTGGTGGACCGCTTCGGCCCGCTGCCGAAGGAGACCCGCCAGCTGCTCGACCTCGTGGCCATCAAGCAGCTCTGCCGCCAGGCCCACATCGCCCGGCTGGATGTGGGGCCGCGGGGGCTGGTGGTGACCTTCCACGACCATCGCTTCCCCCATCCCGAGCGGCTGGTGCGCCGCATCGCCGACTCCCGCGGGAAGATGAAGGTGCGGCCCGACCACCGGCTGGTGGTGCGGCTGGAGACCCGTAATCCCGGTGAGCGGCTCGTGCGGGCGCGGGAGCTCGCCGCCGAACTCGCCCGGCTCGCCGCCTGAGGGCGGGGCGCTGACAGCGGCCGCCAGGGTCCCTATCTCCCCGCCGGGCGACTGGCGCGGGCCCGGCTCGCGCGATAGAGGAGATCCCCGGGGCGGGGCCGATGCCGGCTCCGTGAGGCGCCAGGCTTTACGTACACGGGTGTGCCGGCCATGCTGTCACGTCTTCTCGGCCTGTTCTCCACCGATCTCGCCATCGACCTCGGCACCGCCAACACGCTCATCTATGTCAAGAACCGCGGGATCGTGCTCAATGAGCCCTCGGTGGTGGCCATCGCCAGCACCCGCGGGCGCAAGCATGTGCTGGCGGTGGGCAATGAGGCCAAGCAGATGGTCGGCAAGACGCCGGGCAACATCGAGGCGATCCGGCCGCTGCGGGACGGGGTGATCGCCGACTTCGAGGTGGCGGAGGAGATGATCAAGCACTTCATCCGCCGCGTCCATGCCCGGCGGGGCTTTGCCAGCCCGCGGGTGGTGATCTGCGTGCCCTCGGGTTCCACCGCGGTGGAGCGCCGCGCCATCCAGGAGAGCGCCGAGGCCGCCGGGGCGCGGCGGGTGTTCCTCATCGAGGAGCCCATGGCCGCGGCCATCGGTGCCGGCCTGCCGGTGACCGAGCCCACCGGCTCCATGGTGGTGGACATCGGTGGCGGCACCACCGAGGTGGCGGTGCTGTCGCTGGGCGGCATCGTCTATGCGCGCTCCATCCGGGTGGGCGGCAACAAGATGGACGAGGCCATCATCAACTACGTTCGCCGCACCCACAATCTGCTTATCGGCGAGGCCACCGCCGAGCGCATCAAGCGCGAGATCGGCTCCGCCTGCCTGCCCGAGGACGGCATCGGCGAGGTGATGGAGATCAAGGGGCGCGATCTCATGAATGGCGTGCCCAAGGAGATCACCATCACCCAGCGGCAGGTGGCCGAGGCGCTGGCCGAGCCGGTCAATGCCATCGTCGAGGCGGTCAAGGTGGCGCTCGAGCACACCGCCCCCGAACTCTCCGCCGACATTGTCGACAAGGGCATCGTGCTCACCGGCGGTGGGGCGCTGCTCAAGAACCTCGACCATGTGCTGCGCCATGCCACCGGCCTGCCGGTGAGCCTGGCCGATGAGCCCTTGACCTGCGTGGCGCTGGGCACCGGCCGCTGTCTCGAGGAGATGAAGACCTTTGAGCATGTGCTCGAGCCGGCCTTCTGATGCCGCGTCGGGCCGGCCGTGCTAGGATGAGGGCGGCGACTGCCGGGCCGGGGAGGTAGAGCCGGTGGCACGGGTGGCGGCACCGACCCCCACCGCCCAAGACATCCGACGGCTGCTGTGGCAGCGGCGGCTGCGGCTGTGGTGGCTGCTGCTGCGGCGGCTGTTGCGGCGGTTTGCCATCCTCACCGGCGCCATCCTCTGCGCCGTGCTGCTGGTGGCGGCCAAGCTCGACATCGCGCTGGTGCGCTTTCTCCAGGCCCGCGCCGGCGATGCCGCCGCGCTGGTGCTGGACGTGATGCGCCTGCCGCTGGAGGCGGTGGGACGGGTGGGGGAGACCATCGGCGACATCGTCGCCGTCTGGCGCGAGAACCGGCGACTCGAGGCGGAGAACCGGCGGCTGTTGGAATGGCGGCGGGAAGCCATCCGTCTGTCGGTGGAAAACCAGGCCCTGCGGCGCATGCTCGCCATGCCGACGTTGCCGCTGCCGGTGCGCCGCACGGCCGCGCGGGTGGTGGCCGATCCCGGCTCCGCCTTCGCCCACACGCGCCTGATCGACGCCGGCAGTGAGCGCGGCATCCGCGTCGGCATGGCGGTGATGGACGACCGCGGGCTGGTGGGCCGGGTGGTGGCGGTGGGGCGCTGGAGCGCACGCATTCTGCTGCTGCTGGACTCCACCTCGCGCATCCCGGTGGTGGTGGAGCCCTCGGGCGACCACGCGCTCCTGGAGGGCGACAACGGTCCGTACCCGCGGCTGCGCTTTCTGCCGCTGGAGCCCCGGGTGTCGGTGGGCGATCGGGTGATCACCAGTGGCGCCGGCGGCAGGAGGCCGCCGGGACTGCCGGTGGGAGAGGTGGTGGCGGTGGACGAGCGCGGTGTTAAGGTGCGCCCCTATGCCGACTGGACCCGGCTGGATCATGTGGTGGTGCTGGACTGGCAGCCACCGCCACCGCCGCCGGCCGACGCCCAGCCGGCACCGCCCATTGGCCCCGCCACCGCGGAGGCCGAGCCTTGAATCCCATCGGCGGCAGCCTCGCCCGCATCCTCCGCCGCCGGCTGCCGGCGGCCAGCGCCCTGCTGGCGGTGCTGCTGGATCTGATGCCGCTGCCCGATGCCGCACCCGAGCGCCTGTTCCCGCTGCTCACCCCGATGGTGGCGTTCCACTGGGCGCTGCGCCGGCCGGACCTGTTCACCCCTTTCACCTTCCTGCTGGTGGGGCTGGTATTCGATGCCGCCGGCGGCCTGCCGCTTGGAACCTCGGGCCTCGCACTGCTGGCCGCCTGCGCGCTGGTCCACGGCCGCGAACGCACGCTTCTGGCCCAGCCGCCGCTTCTGCTGTGGGGTGGCTTCGCCCTTTTCCTCGCGGTGTTTGAGGCGGTCCGCTGGGCCATTGCCAGCGCCTGGCACGACTTCGAGCCACGGCCGCTGATACCGGTGCTGGGCGAGTATCTCGTCACCGTCCTGGTGCAGCCGCTGCTGGTGCCGCTGCTGGCACCGCTCGAGCGGCTGGTGGAGTGCCCGCGTCATGCGACCGGATCCCGATAGGGCCAAACTGTTCACCCGCCGCGCCCTGGTGGTGGGTGCGGCCCAGCTCGCCGCCTTCGGCGCGCTGGTGGGGCGGCTGTGGCAGCTGCAGGTGCGCGACGGCCAGCGCTATGCCGAGCTCGCCCGCGACAATCGCGTGGCGATCCGCTTCTTGGCCCCGCCGCGCGATTGTCGCGGGCGAGCTCGGCATAGCGCTGGCC
>WFXL01000031.1 GCA_015490605.1 Rhodospirillales bacterium | reverse complement strand
GATCAGCGCGGGAGAGCCAGCTGATGAGCGGGACTGCCGCGGATGACGGGGTGCAGCGTCCGGTACCGCCACCCACTTGGGTGCGGATGTTCGTGGCGCTGATGATCCTGATCCTGCTCCTGTGGGCGGCCTGGGGCTTCAAGGACCGGCCGCTCACGCCGCGGCCGCTGGATCTCGAGAAGGGCAGCTACCCCCTCGCCATCGAGAAGGGCCCGTCGGAAGAGGTGATCGAGCGCACGCGGTTGCGTGCACGGCAGATCGAGGCCTGGTGAGCCGGGAATCGTATCCATGACCCGTCGCATCGCCCGTATCCGGCAACTGTTCCTGTGGGTGGGGCTGTTGGCCCTGTTCTTCGGCCTGCCGCTGGCGGTGGTGACCGCCCAGGCGCCGGCCGAGCCGCCGCCCACCACCCGTCCTCCGGAGATGCGGATCACGCCACGGGCGGAGGAGCAGCCGCTGCCCGTGACCATCCTGCCCCAGCCGGCCCGCACCGACATGTGGCGCCAGCTGCGGCGCGGCGAACCGGCCACCGTCTCGCTGCCGGATGAGCTCGCCGGCCTCGCCATCCAGTCCGAGGGCGAGGTGTGGCGCAACTTCCGCAACGGCCCCTACCGCGCCTATGCCGGCTGGTACCTCGCCTTCGTGGTGGCCGGCCTTGCCATCTTCTATGTGCTGCGCGGTCGCATCCGCCTCGACCGGCCGCGGACGGGCATCCGCGTGCCCCGCTTCGGCTTTGCCGAACGCTTCGCTCACTGGCTCACGGCCATCTGTTTCGTGGTGCTGGCCCTGACCGGCCTCAATCTGGTCTATGGTCGCGAGCTGCTGATGCCGCTGCTGGGCAGGGAGGCCTTCGCCACACTCTCCATGTGGGGCAAGCTTGCCCACAACTATCTCGCCTTCGGCTTCATGCTGGGGCTGGCGCTGATGTTCGTCCAGTGGGTGGCCTACAATCTCCCCACCCGCGCCGACATCACCTGGCTCCTGCGGGGCGGTGGCCTCTTCGGCGGCGGCCATCCGCCGGCGGGCAAGTTCAACGCCGGTCAGAAACTGATCTTCTGGATCGTGATTCTGGGTGGGCTGTCGCTCTCCCTCTCCGGCCTACAGCTCCTCTTTCCCTATGAATTTCGTTTCTTCGACGGAACTTTCCGGTTCCTCAACGACTGGTTCGGCACCGAGCTCCCCACCGGCCTCACGCCGCTGGCGGAACAGCAGCTCGCCACCCTGTGGCACGGCCTCGTGGGCATCTTCATGATCGGCGTGATCCTCGCCCACATCTACATCGGCACCCTCGGCATGGAGGGCGCCTTCGAGGCCATGTGGGACGGCGAGGTGGATCTGGAATGGGCGCGCGAACACCACAGTCTGTGGGCCGCCCGGCTGGAGGCCCCGAGCGGTGCTCCCCAGGCGGCGGAGTGAGCGGGTGATGCGCCTGCACCGGTTGCATCGGGGGCTGAGGCTTGCGGTGCTGACGCTGGGCGTGCTGACAATGGGCATCGGCACGGTCGCCGCCGTCACCCCCGAGCAGATCCGGCGGGCGCTGGCGGCCGAGTTCGGTGTGGACGTGCTGGACATCCGCGAGGTGGTGGTGGACGGCCGGCGCCTCTATGTGGTCACCCTCATGTTCCCCGAGGCCGACAGCAACGCCGCCTTTCAGGTGGGCGAGCTGTGGCTTGATGCCGAAACCGGCGAGCCGGTGCCGCGCCTGATCCACCGATCCCAAGGCTATGAGTTGCCGCCGCCACGGGTTGGCGGGGTGCGCGAACCTCCGCCGGACGCCCTGCGCGACTGGACCTTCCAGGGGCCGCCGCCGCGATAGGAGTGGCACCATGCGCGCCGTCGCCCTCGCCCTGCTGCTGCTCCTTGCCGCCAGCCCGACGGCGGCGGCACCGCCCTGGGTGGGCCATGGTGGCCCGGTGAAGGCCATCGCCACGGCCGGGCCGGTGCTGGTCACCGCCGGCTTCGACTACAGCCTGGTGGTGTGGGATCCCGCAAGCGGGCGGCCGCGGCTGCGTCTCATGGGCCATCGCGGGCCGGTCAATGCCGCCGCGCTCGCACCCGACGGCCGTCTGCTGGTCTCGACCGGCGATGATGGCCAGCTGGCGGTGTGGGATGCGGGCGAGGGGCGCCGGCTGGCGCTGGCGGCCGGGCACGAGGCCAAGGCGGTGGATGTGGCCCTCGCCCCCGACGGCGGGCTCGCAGCCACCGCCGGCTGGGACGGGCGGGTGCTGCTGTGGCGGCTGCCCCAGGCGCGGGTGGTGCGCCGCCTGGGCCAGCCGCCGCTGCGCTATACCGGGGTCGCCTTCAGTGCCGATGGGCGGCTGCTGGTGGCCGACTCGGCCGGTGCCCTGAGTGCCTTCCGCCTGGCGGACGGCCGCCAGCTCTGGCGCGTGGGCGAGACCGGCTTTCCCGCAACCCGCCTGGTGCTGCGCAACGGTCGGGCGTTCACCGCCGCCATCGACGGCAGCGTGCGGGTGTGGGATGCCGCCAGCGGGCGCGAGCTCGCGCGGCTTCGGGACGAGCCGCGACCGATCCTCGCGCTGGCGGTGGATGAGGAGGGGCGGCGGCTCGCCACCGGCGGCGCCGATGGGGCGGTGCGCATTTGGGAGCTTGCCGGCGCGCGCGTGGAGCGGGTGCTGGAGGTGGCGGGCGGCCAGGTGTGGGCGCTGGCCTTTGCCGAGGAGGGCCGGCGGCTCTATGTGGGCTCGGCCGATGGGGCGCTGCGGCTGTTCGATCTCGCCAGCGGCGAGCAGATCGCCGGCCCGCGTACACGCTGGATCACCCCCACCGACCGCATCGCCGCCGCCAGCGGGGCGCCGCCGCTTTTTGCCAAGTGCCGCCTGTGTCACGCGCTGACGCCGGATGATGAGAACAAGTCGGGCCCCACCTTCTGGGGGCTGCTCGGGCGTCGGGTCGGCACCCTCGAGGGCTATCCCTACAGCGAGGCCCTGCGCCGGGCGGATGTGGTGTGGACCGAGGAGACCCTCTATGAGCTCTTCGCCATCGGCCCCGACCGCTATCTCCCCGGCACCAAGATGCCGATCCAGCGGATTGAGGATCGCGCGGCGGTGCGGGAGCTGGTGGCCTGGCTCGTCAGGGTGACCGGCGGTGAGGCGGGGCCCAAGCGCGCGGAGGGGGAGCTGCCATGAAAGCGTGTCTCGCGGCCCTGGCGGCCACGGTGGTGATCTTCCTTGCGGCCCAGCTGGTGGTGGACGGGCTGCGGGCCGAGCTGAGCGCGGCCACCGCCGGCAGCGTACCCGCGGCGGTGCGGCTGGATGCCGGCGAGCTGCCGCCGCTCACGGGCGAACTCAGCCCCAAACCACCACCGGTGATCCCGCCGCTCGCGCGCCGCGGCACGCGCCAGCCGCCGCCCTCGGTGCGCCTCGACCCGCAGGAGCTGGCGGTGCGCGGGCCGGTGATGGAACCCGCAGCCCGCGAGTGACGGGCTGCGCCCATCCGCCCGCTTGGCGGCGGGCGGATCCCGCGCTAGGCCTCGAGTCCGCACAGGGAGAGCTGGACGTCGATGGACCGGACCTTGAAGGAGTTCGCGCGGCGGCGCGCACGGCCGCAGCCCCGCGGACGCCAGCCGGATCCCGCGGCCATCGCCGAGGTGCGGGCGCTTTTGGGGGAGCGCCCGCGGCGGCGGGATCTGCTGATAGAACACCTCCACCGGCTGCAGGATGCCACGGGCCACCTCAGCGCCCGCCACCTGGCGGCACTCGCCGAAGAGATGCGCCTGTCGCAGGCCGAAGTGTTCGAGGTGGCCACCTTCTACGAACATTTCGATGTGGTGCGCGACGGCGAGAGCCCGCCGCCGCCGGTGACCGTGCGGGTGTGCACCAGCCTTCCCTGTGCGCTGGCCGGCGGCGAGGCGCTGTTGGAACAGCTGCGGGGTGCGCTCGATCCCGCACGGGTGCGGGTGCTGCCGGCCTCCTGCGTGGGCGCATGTGATCGTGCGCCGGCCTGCCGCATCGGCCGGCGGCCGCTGGCGCCGGCGGACGGCGAGGCGGTGGCGCGGCTGGTGCAAGAGCAGGCGCTGGAGCCGGAACTGCCCGCCTATCATGGTCTGGAAGCCTATCGCAACATGGGTGGCTATGCGCTGCTGCAGCGTCTGCGCAGCGGCCGGCTCAGCCCCGAAGCGGTAATCGAGGCACTGGTGGCGGCCGATCTTCGGGGCATGGGTGGGGCCGGCTTTCCCACCGGGCGCAAGTGGGCCATCGTGCGCGCCCAGCCGGCGCCGCGCTATGTCGCCGTCAATGCTGATGAGGGCGAGCCCGGCACCTTCAAGGACCGCTTTCTGCTCTCGGTGGACCCCCACCGGGTACTGGAAGGCGCCCTGATCGCCGCCGAAGTGGTGGGCGCCGAGCGCATCTATGTCTATCTGCGCGACGAATATCCCGAGCTCCACCGGGTGCTGCGGCACGAGATCGCGGCTCTCGAGGCGGCAGGCCTGGCGGCGCCGGGCCTGATCGAGCTGCGCCGCGGTGCGGGCGCCTACATCTGCGGCGAGGAGTCGGCCATGATCGAGAGCATCGAGGGCCGACGCGGCCTGCCGCGCCACCGCCCGCCCTATGTGGCGAGCGTGGGGATCTTCGGCCGCCCCACCCTGGTCAACAATGTGGAAACCCTCTTCTGGGTGCGGGACATTCTCGAAAAAGGGGCTGACTGGTGGTGCGCCCAAGGCCGGCGGGGCCACAAGGGCCTGCGCCACTTCTCCCTCTCCGGGCGGGTGCGGCGTCCGGGGGTGAAGCTGGCACCGGCCGGGATCACCGCCCACGAGCTGATCGAGGAATATGGCGGCGGCATGGCCGAGGGACACCAGCTCATGGCCTATCTCCCGGGCGGCGCCTCGGGCGGCATCCTGCCGGCGGAGTTGGCCGACATCCCGCTCGATTTCGGCACCCTCGAACCTTACGGCGCCTTCATCGGCTCCCATGCGGTGATCGTCCTCTCGGAGCAGGACGACCTGGTGGCGGTGGCGGCCAATCTCATGCGCTTTTTCGCCCATGAGTCCTGCGGTCAGTGCACGCCCTGCCGCGTCGGCACGGAAAAGACCCTGCAGCTGCTGGAGGCGGGCGAGCTGGATGAGGAGCGGCTTGCGGATCTCGTGCGGGTGATGCGGGATGCCTCCATCTGCGGTCTCGGCCAGGCCGCCGGCAACCCCGTGGACAGTCTGCTGCGCCACTTCTGCCGGCGCCTCGGCATCGACGGAGAGCCGTCATGAGCGAGCCCATCCGCTTCACCCTCGACGGCCGTGAGGTGGAGGCGCGGCCGGGCGAGACCATCTGGCAGGTGGCCCAGCGGTTGGGGATCGAGATTCCCCATCTCTGCTGGCTGCCGGAGCCGGGCTATCGCGCCGACGGCAATTGCCGCGCCTGCATGGTGGAGATCGAGGGCGAGCGTACTCTTGCCGCCTCCTGCATCCGCACGCCCACCTCGGGGATGGTGGTGCACACCGCGAGCGAACGCGCGCGGCGGGCACGCGAGCTGGTGTTCGAACTGCTGCTGGCCGACCAGCCGCAGGGCGAGGCGGCGCACGATCCCACCGCGCGCTTCTGGCAGTGGGCCACGCGCGTGGGCGTCACCCACAGCCGCTTTCCCGCCCGTGCGCGACAGCATGCCCCCGACCGCTCGCACCCGGCCATGGTGGTCCAGCTGGATGCCTGCATCCACTGCACCCTGTGCGTGCGCGCCTGCCGCGAGGTGCAGGTCAATGACGTGATCGGCATGGCCTATCGGGGCGCCGGCAGCAAGGTGGTGTTCGACATGGACGATCCCATGGGCGATTCCACCTGTGTCGCCTGTGGCGAGTGCGTCCAGGCCTGCCCCACCGGGGCGCTGCTGCCGGCCTCCATCGTCGATGCCAGCGGCCGCGCCGACCGCCGCGAGGATGCTGCGGTGCGCAGCGTCTGCCCCTACTGCGGGGTGGGCTGCCAGCTGGTCTATCATGTCCGCGACGGGCGCATCCGCTATGTCTCGGGGGCGCCGGGGCCGGCCAATCTCGGCCGGCTGTGCGTCAAGGGCCGCTTCGGCTTCGACTATGTCCACCATCCTCACCGCCTCACCCGGCCGCTGATCCGCCGTGAGGGCGTGCCCAAGCGGCCGGACGATGAGGTGGACCACGAGAATCCCTGGCCCCACTTCCGCGAGGCCAGCTGGGAGGAGGCGCTGGATGTGGCCGCCGCCGGCCTCAGGCGCATTCTCGAGCGCGACGGTGGCCAGGCGCTGGCGGCCTTCGGCTCCGCCAAGGGCACCAATGAGGAGGCCTATCTGGTCCAGAAGCTGGTGCGCACCGTCTTCGGCCACAACACCGTCGACCACTGCACCCGCCTGTGCCACGCCTCATCGGTGGCGGCGCTGATGGAGGGGATCGGCAGCGGTGCCGTCACCGCCCCCTTCACCGAGGCGCTCAGGGCCGACCTGATCTTCGTCATCGGCGCCAATCCCACCGAGAACCATCCGGTCGCCGCCACCTTCTTCAAACAGGCGGCACGGCGCGGAATCCGGCTGGTGGTGGCCGATCCCCGCGCCACTGGCCTTGCCCGCCATGCCACCTGGCACCTGCCCTTCCGCCCCGGCACCGATGTGGCGCTGCTCAATGCGCTGCTGCACGTGATCATCACCGAGGAGCTGTACGACCGCCAGTTCGTCCAGGCGCGGACCGAGGGCTTCGAGGAGCTCGCCCGCCATGTGGCGCGCTTTTCGCCGGAGGCCATGGAGCCGGTCTGCGGCATTCCCGCCGCCACCCTGCGGGAGGTGGCGCGTGCCTTCGCCACCGCCGAGCGGGCGATGATCTTCTGGGGGATGGGCGTCTCCCAGCACGTCCACGGCACCGACAACGCCCGCTGCCTGATCGCGCTCGCCACCCTCTGCGGCCATGTGGGCCGGCCCGGCACCGGGCTTCATCCGCTGCGCGGCCAGAACAATGTCCAGGGCGCCTCGGACGTGGGCCTCATCCCCATGGTCTTTCCCGACTACCACCCGACCCGCGAGGATGCCTATCGCGCCTTTCTGGAGGAGGTGTGGGGCGCTCGGCTCGACCCCGAACCCGGTCTCACGGTGGTGGAGATCATGGATGCCATCCTCGCGGGTCGGATCCGGGGCATGTACATCATGGGCGAGAATCCGGCCATGTCGGACCCGGATGCGGCCCATGCGCGCGAGGCCCTGGCGCGGCTCGAATGGCTGGTGGTGCAGGACATCTTCCTCACCGAGACGGCCTATTTCGCCGATGTGATCCTGCCCGCCTCGGCCTGGCCGGAAAAGCGCGGCACCGTCACCAACACCAACCGCCAGGTGCAGATGGGGCGCCCGGCGATACCGCTTCCCGGCGAGGCACGCCAGGACCTGTGGATCATCGTCGAGCTCGCCCGCCGTCTCGGCGCCGACTGGCACTACCGCGGACCCGAGGAGGTCTATACCGAGATGCAGCGGGTCATGCGCTCCCTCGACCACATCACTTGGGAACGGCTCGAGCGCGAGCACAGCGTCACCTACCCCTGTCCGGCGCCCGACCATCCCGGCCAGGCGGTGGTGTTCGGCGATCGTTTCCCCACGCCCAGCGGACGGGCACGGCTGGTGCCCACCGAGGTGCAGCCGCCGGCAGAGGTGCCGGACGAGACCTATCCGCTGGTGCTCACCACCGGCCGGGTGCTGGAACACTGGCATACCGGCGCCATGACGCGCCATGCCGCTGTGCTCGAGGCGCTGGAGCCGGCAGCCTTCTGCGCCATGCACCCGCGCGAGCTCGAGCGTCTTGGCCTGCGGCCGGGCGACTTTGTGCGGGTGAGCACCCGTCGCGGCAGTGTCGAATGTACGGTGCGGGCCGATCGGGCGGTGCCCGAGGGGGTGGTGTTCATGCCCTTCGCCTATCACGAGGCGGCCGCCAATTTCCTCACCAACCCCCAGCTCGACCCCTGGGGCAAGATCCCCGAGTTCAAGTTCTGCGCCTGCCGCATCGAGCGGGTGGAGGCCGACCTTCCGGCGGCCGAATAGGGCCAAAGAGGAAGGGGCCGGCAATCGCCGGCCCCTTGCGACACCATCGCGGACAGCCAGCGTTCAGGGACGGGCGACCCCGATCCAGAAGGGGAAGCCGGGATCGTCCACCGCCGCCAGCACCTTGCGGCGCTCGGGATCCACCACCACCACCTTGCCGGCCTTGGCCACGGCCACGTAGACGCGCTTGCCATCGGGCGAGAAGCGCACGCCATGGGGACCTTCACCCACCTCGATGGTGGCCACCCGCTCCAGACGGGCGACATCGATAACATTGAGCACCCGATCCCCGATGCCCGAAACATAGACCCAGCGGCCATCGGGCGAGACATCCACCGCATGGTGGCCCTTGGAGACCGGGATGTAGCGCAGCACCTTCTGGGCCTCGAGGTCGATCACCGCCACATCGTCCGACCCCTTGCGGGCGACGAACAGCAGGCGGCCGTCAGGGGTGGCGGCGAGATTGTGGGGCATGCCGCGATCATCCAGGGCGATGGTGGCCACCACCTCGCCGGTGCTCCAGCGGAGCACCGTCACATCATGGGACTCGCCGTTGGCCACATAGGCGAGGCCGCGATCGCGGGCGAAGGCGATGTTGTGGGGTGCACGGCCCACCTTGGCCTCCGCCACCTGCTTCCAGTCGCCCACCGAGAAGATGGAGACGCTGTTGGAACCGCCACCCTCATTGGCCACCAGCACGAACCGCCCATCGGGCGACACCTCCACGCCCTTGGGGGCCTCGCCCAGCGGCAGCCGCTGGATCACCTCGTTGGTGGCGGTGTCCACCACCGCCAGCACCCGCTCGCCGGTAACGGTGGCAAAGGCATAGCGGCCATCGGGTGTGGCAGCGGAATAGGTGGGTTTCTTGCCCACGGCGATCTCGGCGAGGATGGTCCCCTGAGCGGGATCCACCACGTCGAGACGGCCGGCATCACGATTGCTCACATAGATGCGCGCCCCGTCCATCATCGCCGCCGCCGGCCAGGCGGCCAGCATGCCGACGGCGACGACCAGGGCGGTCCAGCTTCGCGGCATGATTGGCATCCTCCTTCCCGAAATGCCTTGGGGATCAAGGTGGCTTGCGGCTTCGAACTAGGAGCGGAGGCCGCCAGCCGAGAAGGGGACGGCATATCACGACTGCGTGAAATAGCCCGCCTGTGGCAGGGTGGCCGGGCCGGCCAGCGCCGACCCGGCTGACCTCACCAGTTGTAGGCGCTCTCGCCGTGCTCGGCGTAGTCGAGCCCCTCGGTCTCGGCCTCGCGGTCCACCCGCAGGCCGACGGTGGCGGCGCACAGCCGGGCGAACAGGAAGCTCCAGCCCAGCGACCAGCCGAAGGCCACCACCACCCCCGCAAGCTGGGCCAGGAGCTGGCCGCCGAAGCCGCCGGCCGTCCCATAGCCGACGCCACCCAGGGCGGGTGCGGCGAAGAGCGCGAGCAGCAGCGTGCCGAGGATACCGCCCACGCCGTGGACCGCCATCACATCGAGGGCATCGTCGATGCCGAGGCGCTGTTTGATGAAGCCGATGGCGGGATAGCACAGCAGTGCCGCCAGCACGCCGAAGACCGGCCCTGCCAGCGGGCCGACGAAGCCGGACGCGGGGGTGATGGTGGCAAGGCCTGCAATCACACCGGTGGCCGCGCCCACAAGGCTGGGTTTGCCATGCCGGGCCCATTCGATGGCGATCCAGACAAGGGCGGCACTGGCTGCGGCCAGATGGGTCACCAGCATCGCCATGGCGGCGTCGGCACTGGCGGCGAGGGCGCTGCCGCCGTTGAAGCCGAACCAGCCCACCCAGAGCATGCCGGCGCCGGCCAGGGTCAGGCCGGGGCTGTGGGGCAGGGCGAGGTGGCGCGGAAAGCCCTGGCGCGGCCCCAGCACCCGGGCGATGGCGATGGCCGCCGCCCCGGCGGTGGCGTGGACCACCAGCCCGCCGGCGAAATCGCGGGTTCCGAGGGCGGCGAGGAAGCCGTCGCCCCAGATCCAGTGGGCCACCGGCGCATACACCACCAGCAGCCACAAGCCGCTGAACAGCAGCACAGCGGCAAAGCGGGTGCGCTCCACATAGGCGCCCACGATCAGCGCCGGGGTGATGACGGCGAAGGTGGTCTGGAAGACGAAGAAGGCGCTCTCGGGGATGGTCCCGCGGAGCTCGTCGCGGGCCATGCCGGCCAGCAGCATGCGACCGAGACCGCCCCAGAAGGGGCCATCGCCCCCGAAGGCGATGCTGTGGCCTGCCACCAGCCACAGTACCGAGGCGAGCGCGGCGATGGCGAGACACTGCATCAGCACCGACAGAAAATGTCGGGCCTGCACCAGACCGCCGTAGAACAGGGCAAGCCCCGGCAGGGTCATGAACAGGACCAGCGCGCTCGAGGTCAGGATCCAGGCGGTATCGCCGGTATCAGGCTCGGCCGCGGCGGCGGCACGTGCGCCCAGGAGGGCGACGAGCAGCACCATCGCGCCCAGCGGGTGCGATCTCCTCATAATGCGGGCTCCCTCTCTTCGGATCGCCACCCCGGCAAAGGACCGGGCACCCGCCTTCCCAAGCAAGAAGAATGCCTGAAATAGAAGCAGCCTCTGCCGCTCTCGCGAGCAGTTTCTGCCCATGAGATCATCAGTTCGGTGCTGAAAGCATAGGCACAGGTGCCCGCGGGAGCCGCCTTGTCTCGGGCCCTGCCACCCCCTATCGTCCGCGCGAGCGCCGCAATGGCGCGGCCGCGGACGGGGCGTGGATCCATGCTGGATGCGCTGCGGAGCAAGGCGTCCTCCTGGGTGGTCAAGGCGTTTCTCACCCTGCTGGTGGTAAGCTTCGCCATCTGGGGCATCGGCGACATCCTGCGCACCCCGCGCACGGGCGGCGCGGTGGCGCGGGTGGGGGACCGGGAGATCACCCCGCGGCAGCTGGCCCGCGCCTTCGAACTCGAGCTCGAGCGCTTTGCCGAAGAGACGGGCGAGGCCATCGGCCGCGACCACCCTCTGGCGGCGGTGGTGCTGCAGCGGGCGCTGGAGCGGCTGGTGACGCTGGAGCTGGTTCTGGCCTGGGCGGATGATCTGGGGCTGGCCGCCTCGGACGAGGAGGTGCGCGCCGCCATCCAGCGTGATCCCGCCTTTCAGTCCAACGGTCGCTACGATCCCGAACGACTGAAGCTGGTGCTGCGCACCCTCGGGCTCGATGAGCGCAGCTTCATCGACCAGGTGCGGGCCGATATCGTCCGTACCCGGCTGGTGCGGGCCATGACCCGGCCGGTGGCGACCTCGGATACCCTCGCCCGGCTGCTGTGGGACCATCACAATGAGGGGCGCAGCGCCGAGGTGCTGTTGATCCCGGCCGAGTCCGTCCAGGTGGAGACGCCCGACGAGGAGACCCTGCGCACCTATTGGGAGGAGAACAAGGACCGCTTCCTGCGGCCCGAGTATCGTACCGTCACCCTCGCCCTGGTGACGGCCGACGACCTGCTGGATGAGATCGCGGTGGACGAGGCGGAGCTGCAAGCTCTCTACCGCGAGCGCCAGCGCGAGTTCACCGAACCCGAGCGCCGCCGGGTGGTCCAGCTGTTAGCACCCGACCGCGCCATCGCCGAGGAGGTGCGCAGGCGGCTTGATGAGGGCGCAAGCCCCGAGGAGGTGGCCACCGCTCTGGCCGACAGGGGGGTGAAACTCGTGGATCTCGGCCCCGTCACCCGCGGGGCGTTGCCGCCGGCGCTGGCCGAGGCGGTGTTTGCGGCCGAGGCCGGAGCGGTGGTAGGACCCATCCAGTCGCCCTTCGGCTGGCATGTGGCGCGGGTGGTGGCGGTGGTGCCGGCACGCACCGCCGCCTTCGAGGACAAGCGCGCCGAACTCGAGCGGGAGCTCAAGGCGCAGAAGGCGGCCGAGCGGTTGCCGCGGCTTGCCACCGAGGTGGACGATGAGCTCGCAGCCGGGACCCGGCTCGAGGAGGCGGCGGCGAAGTTCGGAATCCGCGTGCTCACCCTCACCCTCGACCGCCGCGGCCGCACGCCCGAGGGCAAGGCGCCGCCCGTGGCGCTGCCGCCTGCGCTGTTGGAGAAGATCTTTGCCGCCGGCGAGGGTGAGGCGCCCATCATGGAGGAGGTGGACGGGCTCTATGTCGCCTTCCGGGTCGACCGGATCGAGCCCCAGCGGCCCATGACCTTCGAGGAGGCCCGCGCGCGGCTTGCCACGGTCTGGACCCTCGAGCGCCGGCGTAAGGCGGCGGAATCCCTGGCCCAGAGCCTGATCAGCCGGGCCAAGCAGGGCGCGGGACTGGCGGAGCTGGCGCGGGAGGTGCCGGGGGTGCGCTATGTGAGCGTGCCGCGGATTGCCCGCAGCGACGATCCCGCACGCTACCAGCTGCCGGTGGCGGTGGCGCGGGCGATTTTCGAGCAGGCCCCCGAGACCCTGGCGGAAACGCCCATCCTCACGCCCGAGGGAGCGGCGGTGGTGCGGGTGGGACGGCGGATCCCCGCACCGGAGCCCGAGCCCGAGAACCTCGCCGGA
Source organism: Rhodospirillales bacterium (assembly GCA_015490605.1). GTDB lineage: Bacteria > Pseudomonadota > Alphaproteobacteria > Geminicoccales > Geminicoccaceae > HRBIN39. The sequence continues at coordinate 16,161 of WFXL01000031.1, read as the reverse complement.
CTGCGCGACGAGATCCGCCGGAGCTGGCAGGATGAGGCGTTGATCCAGCTGGATGCCTGGTTGCGCACCCGCTATCCGGTGGAGGTGGACAACCGGCTGTTGGCAAGCTTCCTCCAGCAGGACGGAGGATGATGCAGCCTTCGCGCCGGCAGCTGGTGGCCGAGCTCGAGGCTGGGCGGCCCCAGCTGCTCTGGACCTCGCTGGTGGCCGATCTGGAAACGCCGGTCTCGGCCTTCCTCAAGCTCGGCGAGGGCCAGCCCTATCGCTTTCTGCTGGAAAGCGTCCCGCGTGAGGCCATGCGCACCACCCGCGGGCCGGTGCGGGACCGCTACTCCATCATCGGTCTTGCCCCCGATCTCATATGGCGCTGCCGCGACGGGCGGGGCGAGATCAACCGCACCGCCCTGCGCAATCTCGATGCTTTCGAGCCCATTCCGGCCCCGCCGCTGGAATCTCTACGGGAGCTGGTGGCCGGTGTGCGGCTTGCACGGCCGCCCGAACTGCCGCCCATGGCCGCGGGCCTCTTCGGCTATCTCGGCTATGACATGGTCCGGCAGGTGGAGCGGCTGCCGGCCGAAAATCCCGATGTGCTGGGGATTCCCGAGGCGGTGTTCGTGCGCCCCACGCTGGTGGTGGTGTTCGACAATCTGCTGGGGCTTGCCACCCTCATCACTCCCATCTGGCCGCAGGAGATGGCCGCCGCCGGCCTCGATCCCGCCCGCGCCTTCCGGCGTGCGGTGGAACGGCTGGAGGAGGCGCGGGAGGCCTTCGCCAGGAGCCTGCTGCACGATCCCAGCGAGGGCGCGGAGCAGGCGCTGGAGCCGCGCGCCAACATGACGCCGGAACAGTTCCACGCCATGGTGCGGCGGGCGAAAGAGTACATCTTCGCCGGCGACATCTTCCAGGTGGTGCTCTCCCAGCGGTTCGAGCTGGCGTTCGAGCTTCCGGCCTTCGCTCTCTATCGGGAACTGCGCAAGCTCAACCCCTCGCCCTACCTCTTTCATTTGGAACTCGATGGCTTCGCGCTGGTGGGCTCGAGCCCCGAGATCCTGGTCAAGCTGGATCGGGGCGATCGGGTGACGGTGCGGCCCATCGCCGGCACCCGCCGTCGCGGCGAGAGTCTGGCGGAGGACGAACGGCTCGCGCGCGAACTCTTGGCGGATCCCAAGGAGCTGGCCGAACACCTGATGCTTTTGGACCTGGGGCGCAACGACGTGGGCCGGGTGGCCCGGGTGGGGAGCGTGCGGGTCACCGAAAAGATGATCGTCGAATACTACTCCCACGTCATGCACATCGTCTCCACCGTCGAGGGGCGGCTGCGCCCCGGCCTCTCGCCGGTAGATGCGCTCCTGGCCGGCTTTCCCGCCGGCACCGTCTCGGGCGCGCCCAAGATCCGGGCGATGGAGATCATCGAGGAACTCGAGCCCGAGCGGCGCAGCTTCTATGCCGGCGCGGTGGGCTATTTCGGCTGTGATGGCAGCATGGACACTTGCATTGCGCTGCGCACCGCGCTGGTGAAGGATGGCCGCCTCTATGTCCAGGCGGGTGCCGGCATCGTCGCCGACAGCGTGCCCGAGCGCGAATTCGAGGAGACGGTCAACAAGGCCCGGGCCCTCATCCGCGCCGCCGAGGGCGCGCCGAAATATGCCGGCCGCAGGCGCCGAAGCGCCCTCGTGGGGGTTTGACCGCACCCGGCACGCACTCGGTTGGACCTGCCAGCCGTAGGCGGAAGAGCCGGACGGCCTCAGCGGAACACGGCCGACAGGCATGCACCGCCGCATCGGGCTTGACGTGCGGAAAGCACGGCGGCTAGTCGCAGCTGATCCTGGCGTGTGGGTGGCGCCGTCGCAGCAGCGTCGCCGTCGATTGGGGTGAGGGCATGTCTCTGGCCAATATGCTGACGGTTGGATTGGCCGGCTATCTCGCCGGCTCGATCCCCTTCGGTCTGCTGTTCACCCGCCTTGCCGGGGCGGGTGATGTGCGCCGCATCGGCTCGGGCAACATCGGTGCCACCAATGTGCTGCGCACGGGTCGGCGGGGACTTGCCGTCGCCACCCTGATCGCCGATGCGCTCAAGGGGGCGGTGCCGGTGGCGCTGGCGCTGGGGCTCGGGGGGGTGGAACTGGCTGCCGTCACCGGTGTGGCGGCGGTGCTGGGGCACTGCTTTCCACCGTGGCTGCGCTTTCGCGGCGGCAAGGGCGTGGCCACCGCCACCGGCGTGCTCTTCACCCTCACCCCCTCGGTCGGGCTGGTGGCACTGATCGTCTTCCTCGTGCTGGTGGCCTCCACCCGCTATGTCTCGCTGGGCTCCATCATGGCCGCCTTCACCGCGCCCCTGTTCGCCCTCGCCTTCGGCCTCACGGTGGAGGCGGCGGCCTATGCGGTGATCGCGCTGGTGGTAATCCTGCGCCATCGCGACAACATCCGCCGGCTGCTGGCGGGGCGCGAACATGTGCTGCAGCTGGGTGGCCCGCGCGACCCGCCGGAGGAGGCCTAGACCTCAGGCGCGTGCGAGCGGTGCCGCCTCGAGGGCGAGTTCGAGATAACGACAGGCTTTCCGGTACCAGTGGTCCGCCCCCCTGGGGCCGGGCTCGGCCGCATGCCAAACCGCAAGCCGCGCCCGTTGGATCGCCCGGAACAGCCGGTAGAAGGCCAGGAGTGCCGGCCCCGGCCGATCGCCGGTCAGCCGCTCATAGGTGGCGATGGCGAACGCGCCGGCGGCTGCCCGCCCCAGATGCGCGCACTCCAAGGCAAGATAGCTGATCTCGTCGGCGGGATCGCGGATCCTGAGATCATCCGCGAATTCGAGGCAGTCGATGATGGCCGGCGGGTCGCCGAGATAGATGTGCTCCGGGCGGAGATCGCCGTGGGCGTCGATCAGGCGACCGGCCCGCACCCGCGCCACCAGCTCCGCCCGACGGCGGGTGAAGGCGCGGAACAGCTGAGCGATGGCGGCATCCACCAGCCGGGCAGAAAGCCCCGGGGCCGGCCGCTCGAGTGCCAGCACGTCGAGGGCGATCTCGCGTGCCATCAGCTCCAGATGCGCTTCGGGCGTGCGCGGCACCGGCGGGCTCGTGCGAAAGAAGCGGCACAGATGCGCCAGCGTGCGGGTGAAGGCGGCAGACCCGGGCGGGCCTGCCCGCAGCACCGCATCCAGCATGAGGCGGGAGTCCAGCCGCACCATCTTGAGCAGCCATTCCACCGGCTCGCCCGCCCCATCGAGGACCAGGCGGCCGTCGGGGCGGCGCACCAGCGGCACCACCCGCCGATAGACCCAGGCGGCGAGCCTGCGGTTGAGCTCAAGCTCACGCTCGGCATGGCGGCGGCGCGCCTCGGGACTCGTGAGATCGAGCCGGGGCAGGCGGATGGGCTTCTTGAGCTTGTAGGCATGGCGATCGGTGAGGAAGACCCAGGAGCTGCGGGTCTCGCGCACCTCTACCCGCGTCGGCCGTTCCTCTCCATAGGCCGCCGGCGTAGCGAGAAAGGCGAGCACCTCGGCGGCGGTGGCGGCAGGCGGGGCCATGCCGGCTCAGCCGGCTGCTGCCGGCGTGGTGCGCTCGAGCTCGGCCACCAGTGCCCGCAGGCCCGGCGAGAGCGCCACCGGATAGTCGTGGGCGGGTTCAAGCCGGCGCAGGCGCTCAGGCAAGCGCTGGAGCTCGGCAGCGGCGCGTCGCCCCGCTGCCCGCGCTCGAAGAGATCCGCGCGCATCACCGGCTGCAGCAGCGGCTCGCCCTCGAGCCCTTCGTCGGCGAGGGCGATCACGTCGCCCGCCATCACCCCATCCCGCAGGCGGCGGAAGATCTGCTTGCGGCCCGGGAGGGTGGCCTTGCCCTCGGAGCGTTTGAAGCGCGGGCGGCCGTGGTACTCCACCAGCTTGTAGGCGCAGTCGAGCGAAGCCCAGTCGTTGGACGTGGTGAGGCTGGTGCCGATGCCGTAGCCGTCGATGGGCACCCCTTCGGCCCGATGGCGGGCGATGAGCGCCTCGTCGATGCCACCGCTTGCGAGAATCCGCACATCCCGCAGGCCGCCCTCGTCGAGGATGCGCCGCACCCTTCGGGCATGCCTGGCGAGATCGCCTGAATCGATGCGCACCCCGTGGATGCGGATGCCTTCGGCGGCAAGCCGTGGTGCCAGTGCCACCACCCGCCGGGCGGCGGCTTCGGTGTCGTAGGTATCCAGCAGGAACACCACCGCCTTAGGTCGCGCGCGGGCGAAGTGGAGGAAGGCCTCCTCTTCCGAATCGTGGGCCTGGATGAAGGAATGGGCCATGGTGCCGAAGACGGGAATGTGGAAGATGGGCTCGGCGAGGACGGTGGCGGTACCGGCGAAGCCGGCGATATAGGCGGCGCGGGCTGCGAGCAGCCCGGCCTCGGCCCCGTGCGCGCGCCTGAGGCCGAAGTCCACCAGCGTGCGCTCGCCGGCGGCCAGCACCATGCGCGCCGCCTTGCTGGCGATCAGCGTCTGGAAGTGAAGCAGATTGATGATGCGGGTCTCGAGGAACTGGGCGGTGGGAAGCGGCGCCGTGATCCGGAGGATGGGCTCCTGGGCGAACACCACCGTCCCCTCGGGCACCGCATCCACATCACCGTCGAAGCGCCAGGCGGCAAGCTGCTCGATGGCGGCCTCGGGAAAACGGCCGCTGGCCCGCAGCCAGGCGAGTTCACGCTCATCGAAGCGGGCCCGCTCGAGATAGGCCACCACCTGTTCGAGGCCGGCGGCCAGCAGAAAGTTGCGACAGGGCGGCAGCTTGCGCACGAAGAACTCGAAGCTCGCCACCGCCGTCATGCCGGCCTCGAGATAGGCCTCGTACATGTTGAGTTCGTAGAGGTCGGTCAAAAGCGGCGTGCGGCAGATGTCGAATCCGTAAAAGGGCTCGCTCGGCGGGCACGCCTGCGTCATGGTTTCCCTCCCGCGGTGCGGCACACCTGGCGCCACGAGCCTAGTCCGACGACGGCGCTTGGGCGAGGGCGGCCATCACCTCCTCATCGTCCACCTGGTGGAAATCGTGGTAGAACTGCCCCACCGCCATGAAGTCGTCGGGCGTGTGGAGGCACACCACCTCATCGGCCTCGCGCGCGAGCGCGCTCAGGGTCTCCGGCGGGGCCACCGGCACGGCGAGGATCAGCCGCTGGGGTTGGCGTCGCCGCACCGCCCGGAGTGCTGCGCGGGTGGTGGCGCCGGTGGCCACGCCATCGTCCACCAGGATGGCGGTGCGCCCGGTGACCGGCGCGGGCGCACGATCGGCGAGATAGCGGCGGCGTCGGCGGGCGATCTCCTCGAGCTCGCGCGCCTTGGCGGCCTCGAGCCAGGCCTCGTCGACCCCGCTCATGCGCCGCACCTCCTCATTCACGACCAGCACCGGCGCTTCGCCATTGGCCACCGCCGCCAGCGCCAGCTCGGGCTGGCCCGGGGCGCCGATCTTGCGCACCATCACCAGGTCCAGGGGGCAGCCGAGGGCGCGGGCGATCTCACGCGCCACCGGCACGCCGCCGCGGGGCAGCGCCAGCACCACGCACGGCGGCGTCACCCGCGGGCGCAACGCCTCCGCCAGCAGCCGGCCGGCTTCGCTGCGGTCGCGCAAACGCATGGCCCCGCTCCCGGACATGGCCGGCGGATCTCCTGCATGCCGAGCGATTCCGCTTGCCTCGCCCGTGCCCGTGGTCTTTGCAGGGGCCGGGCAGCGCCATGGGAGACCCGCGGTGTTCCGTCTCTACCATGTGCCCCTCTGCCCGTTCGGCCGCAAGGTGCGGCTGGCGCTGGCGGAACGCGGCTTCACCTTCGAGGCGGTGGAGGTGGAGCCCTGGCGCGGTGACGAGCGCCTGCTGGCGCTCAATCCCGCCGGCGAGGCGCCGGTTTTGGAGCACGACGGGCTGGTGGTGTGCGATAGCAATGCCATCGCCGAGTACCTCGAGGAGGCCTTCCCCGAGGTGACCCTCTATGGCACCACCGTGGCCGAGCGGGCCGAGACCCGGCGGCTGGTGTTCTGGTTCGACATCAAGTTCCGCCGCGAGGTCACCGACCTCCTATGGGGCGAGAAGTTCCTCAAGCGCATGCGGCGGGCGGGGCATCCGGTCTCGGAGCACCTGCGGGCGGGCGTGCGCCATCTGCGCGAACATCTCGCCTATGTCTCGCTGCTCTATGAGCACCGCCGCTGGCTCGCGGGCGAGCGGCTAAGCATGGCCGATCTGGCCGCGGCGGCGCATCTTTCGGTGCTGGACTATTTCGGCGATGTGCCCTGGGACGACTATCCCGCGGCGCGGGAATGGTATGCCCGCATCAAGTCACGACCATCCTTCCGGCCGCTTCTGGCGGACCGGGTGAGCAGCATCCGCCCGGCGCCGCATTATGATGATCTTGACTTCTGATCCGGGCGCTTCGTCTCTTGTTTGCCGCCGTGGCCCCGGCTCAGGAGGGGATGGCCGCCATCTGCAGGCGCCGCGCCTGCGCGATCCAGCTGCGCAGCTCGTCCGGGTTGGGCGTGCGGCGACAGATGCGCTCGCGCCGGTTGTGGTGGTCCAGCCGCCGCCACAGCTCCCGTGGCCGGGTGCGGGCAAGTTCGCGACTGGTGCGGATGCCGACACCCTCCAGCAGGCGCGCAAAGCCATTGCCGAGGCCGACGATGCGCGAGAGATCCGCCTGGTCCACCAGATTACGCAGCACATCCGCGGCCACATCCAGCCGTGCGGCCAGGGTCGCCACACTCCCCGCACGCCGTACCGCCTCCAAGAGCTGATCGCAGCGGGTGATGCCGAGGCGGGTCAGCCGCCGGCGCAGCAAAGGTGGGACCATCCGCAGCTTGCAGATGGGCAGGCTTTCCGACCGCGGCTCCCGGCGTGCTCCTGCATCATCCGAATCCGGCGGACTCATGATGCCTCTCCCGCCACCCGTAAGATATCACCGCCTTGTGACAGAGGGAGACGGGGAAGGGGAGGGGTTTCATCCCATGCTCACGCAATCGTGAGGAGTCAGGCAGGCGCAGGCATAGCCCGGTACCGCGCGAGCACGTCGCGTAGCACTTCGGCGAAGGCGATGCGTTCGTCCGGGGTGAGGAACTGACCGATGGCCAGCCGCCGCCCGTGGGAGGCCAGCACCAGCTGCGGCCCGCCGGGATGCGAGCGGTCCAGTTCCACCCGCACCCAGTAGGGCTCAAAGCGCCACTCGCGGCTGCGGCCGCCGGGTTCTACCCGCCGCACCAGAAGGCCCGAAGCGGAATCGACCCGCACCAGCTCGTGGCGCCGGGCGGCCCGCCGCGAGATCTGGAAGGCAACGAGCAGGGCGAGGGCATCGAGGCCAAAAAAGCCGCTCACCGGCCAGGCGCCCATGGCGGCGAACAGGGTCGCCATGGCCGAACTTACCCCACAGACGGCCACGGCCAACAGCAGAAAGCCCCCGCGCGCCAGCGGCGGATTGGGATAGAGGATGGCTTCAAACGGCTGGGACATGGTTCTCCCATCCGAGGCGGCGCGATCCGGGGCCCTTCCGTCCTTTCTCATATGACGCTAGAGCCGGCACGGCAAGCATGGGGGCGTGCGGGACATGGCCACGGCAGGCAGGGCGGCGGGCACGGCACGGGAGACCACGGAGCTGCGGCCGGCGGCCGAGGGCGACTGGCCCTCGCAGCTGTCGCCGGCGGAGGTGGAGGCCTTTTTCGCCCGCCTGGCGGAGCACGATCCGGCCCCCACCACCGAACTCCATTATGAGGATCCCTTCACCCTGCTGGTGGCAGTGGTGCTCTCGGCCCAGGCCACCGATAAGGGAGTCAATCGCGTCACCGCCGAACTCTTCCGCCGGGCGCGCACGCCCCAGGAGCTTCTGGAGCTGGGCGAGGAGGGGCTGGCCCGCTACATCCGCAGCCTCGGCCTGTGGCGCAACAAGGCCAAGAATCTGATCGCCCTCGCGCGGCTGCTGCTGGAGCGCCATGATGGTCAGGTGCCGCGCCAACGCGAGGCGCTGGAGCGGCTCCCCGGGGTCGGTCGCAAGACCGCCAATGTGGTCCTCAACCAGGCGTTCGGCGAGCCCACCATCGCCGTCGACACCCATGTGTTTCGGGTGGCCAATCGCACCGGCCTCGCGCCCGGGCGCACACCGCTCGAGGTGGAGCGGGGGCTCGAACGGGTGGTGCCGGCGCGCTACAAGCGCCACGCCCACCACTGGCTCATCCGGCTCGGCCGCTACATCTGCAAGGCGCGACGGCCGGCCTGCTGGCGCTGTCCGGTGCGGGATCTGTGTCGCTATCCCGACAAGACCCCAGCGCCGGAGGGCGCGGCCGCGGCGTCGGGGCGCGGCGCTTGACGGCTGCCGGGCGGCTCTCTAGATGAGCGCCGCAGCGACGGGCGGGCGCGCTCGTCGCGCCTGTTTTCACGGGGGCCGTCGAGGACGGGCGGCGGCGGGCGACGGTCCGGCAAGCTGGCGGATGGGATGAGCATGAAGACCTATGCGGCGAAACCGGCCGAAATCGAGCGCAAGTGGTATCTGATCGACGCCGAGGGGCTGGTGCTGGGGCGGCTGGCCTCCTTCATCGCCAACCGGTTGCGGGGTAAGCACAAGCCCTGTTTCACCCCGCATGTGGACTGCGGCGACCACATCGTGGTGATCAATGCTGAGAAGGTGGCGCTCACCGGCCGCAAGCGCGAGCAGAAGATCTACTGGCGCCATACGGGCTATCCCGGCGGCATCAAGGGCGAGAGGGCCGGGGACATCCTCGATGGGCGTTTTCCCGAGCGGGTGATCATCAAGGCGGTGGAGCGGATGATCTCCAAGGGGCCGCTGCGCAAGCAGATCATGCGCAAGCTCCACGTCTACCGGGGTCCGCACCATCCCCACCAGGCGCAGAAGCCCGAGCCCATCGACTTCGGCGCCCTCAACCGCAAGAACCGCATCGAGGAGTTCTGAGATGGCGGAAGCCGGCACGTCCACCGCAGAGGGCCTCGAGGCGCTGGCCCGGCTGCAGACGCCCGCCGAAGCCGAGGACGAGGTGCAGCAGCCCAAGCTCGACGAGTTCGGGCGGGCCTATGCCACCGGCGGCCGCAAGGAGGCCACCGCGCGGGTGTGGATCAAGCTCGGCAGCGGCAAGTTCACCGTCAATGGCAAGGACATGACGGAATACTTCCGCCGCCCGACGCTGCAGATGATCGTCAACCAGCCCTTCCAGGCGGTGGGACGGCTGGGCGATTTCGACGTCTACTGCACCGTCTCCGGCGGCGGCCTGTCGGGCCAGGCGGGTGCGGTGCGCCACGGTATCGCCCGGGCGCTGGTGAATTTCGACTCCACCCTGCGGCCGATCCTCAAGAAGGGCGGCTTCCTCACCCGCGACGCCCGCATGGTGGAGCGCAAAAAGTACGGCAAGCGCAAGGCCCGGCGCAGCTTCCAGTTCTCCAAGCGCTGAGCCCTTCGCGCCAGTCTCATCGGACGGGGGCCGCATGGGCGGCCCCCTTGCGATTCGCACGCCCCGGTTGCGACCCTCCGGCGGCTCTCCTATAGCGGACGCGAGCCGTGGAAAGGGTCCCATGCAGCGACGCGAGCTGTTGTTCCTGACCGGTGCCGCCCTCGCGCTGGTGCCTGCCGCGCTGCGCGCCCAGGGGCGGGAGGTGCGGGAGGTGGTGCTGGGACGGCCGGATGCGCCGGCCACCGTGATCGAATACTTTTCCCTCACCTGTCCCCACTGCGCCACCTTCCACCGCGAGACCCTGCCGGTCATCAAGCGGAAATACATCGAGACCGGCCGGCTGAAGTGGGTGCTGCGGGACTTTCCCCTGGACCGCTACGCCTTGGTGGCGGCGGTGCTGGCCCACTGCGCGGGACCTGAGCGCTATCCTGCCTTCGTGGAGACCTTCTTCGAGACCCAGGCGCAATGGGCCCGAAGCCCCGATCCGGTGGCCGCCCTGCGCACCCTTGCCAAGCTCGGCGGGCTTTCGGATGAGGAAATGGATGCCTGCCTCGCCGACGAGTCCATGGTGGACGGAATTCTGCGCATGCGTCTTGAAGGCGAGCGCACCTTCGGGGTCGACTCCACCCCGACCTTCATCATCGCCGGCCAGCGCCATTCCGGGGCGATCCCGCCGGCCGAATTCGAGCGGCTGCTGCAGCCACTGTTCGCCCGGGACGGCTGATCCCGCACCTTCCGCCGCGCGGCCGGTGCCGCTACCATCGCAGCGGTCGAATCCCGAGGGGCTTGGGTCGCGTTGAAGTTCACCCGCCTCGCCCTCTCCGGCTTCAAGTCCTTCGCCGAGCCGACGGAGCTGGAGATCCTCGAGGGGCTCACCGGCATCGTGGGCCCCAACGGCTGTGGCAAGTCCAATCTGGTGGAGGCGCTGCGCTGGGTGATGGGCGAGAGTTCCGCCCGCGGACTCAGGGCCGGCGCCATGGAAGAGGTGATCTTTGCGGGTTCCGCCTGGCGGCCGCCCTTCGATGTGGCCGAGGTCACCCTCGGGCTCGAGGGACCGGTGGAGGGCTGGGCGGCGGCGGGTGAGGAGCTGCGGATCAGCCGCCGGGTGGTGCGCGGCGGCGGCTCCAGCTATCGTATCAATGGCCGCGAGGTGCGCGCTCAGGACGTCCGCCTGCTGTTTGCCGACGCCTCGAGCGGCGCCCGTTCGGCCGCCATCATCGGCCAGGGGCAGATCGCCGCGCTGGTGGAGGTGCGCCCCGACGAGCGCCGTCGGCTGCTGGAGGAGGCTGCCGGTGTGGGCGGGCTGTTCGGCCGCCGGCGCGAGGCCGAGGGACGGCTCGCCCGCACCCGTGACAATCTCGCCCGGGTGGCGGATCGTCTCGAGGAGGGTCGCCGGCGGCTCGAGCGGCTGCGGCGCCAGGCGCGGGAGGCCGAGCGTTTTCGCCGCATCCAGGAGGAACTGCGCACCGTCCGCCGCGAACTCGCCCTGTGCCACTGGCACGAGGCCCGCAAGGCCTGGGAGGAAGCCCGCGGGCGGCTCGATCAGGCCGCCGGCCGGGCGGAGGCGCTGGCCACGGCGGAAACGGCGGCACGCCGCCAGGCTCGTGAACTTGGGGCGAAACGCGAGGCGCTGGCCGAACGCCAGCGCGCGCTCGAGGGCGAGATGGCGCGGCTCGAGGGCCGCCGGGCGGCGCTGGTGGAACGGCGCACGGCCTATGAGCGCGCCGAACAGCGCCTGCGCGAGCAACGCGCCCGCACGCAAGCCGCCCGCGAGACCCTCGTGCGGGTGCGTGAAGATGCGCAGGCGGCCGAGGAGCGCGCCCGGGCGCGGCTTGAGGAGCTGGAGCTGGAGCGCAGCCGCCGGCAGGAGGCGCGAGGGGAGCTCGCCGAGGCGCTGTCGGGCTTGCGGGAGCGGCGGGGGCAGCTCATGGCGGCCCGGGCTGAGGCCGAGGCCGCCTGCCGCCGGCTCGAGCAGGAATGCGCCGAGCTGGAACGGCGCCATCGCACCCTGCAGGAGCGCGAGGCGGCGCTTGCGCGCGAGCGGGCCGGACTTGCCGCTGCGGCAGCGGACGATGCCGATGAGGACGAGCGGCTGGCGGCGCTGGAGCAGGCCCACGCCGCCGCCCGCGCCCAGCTGGAACAGCTCGAGGCGGCCCTCAGACCGCTGGATGAGCGCCGGGCTGAGCTTGCCGCGCGGGTCGCCCAGCTGCGCAGGACCCGCGAACGCCAGGAGGCGTTGCGGCGTGAGCGTGAGCATGCCCGGGCGGAGCTTGCCCGGGAGCTCACCCGGCTCGAAGGCGAGCTTGCCGCCCGCCGGGCGGCCCGTGCCCGGCTGGAGGACGAACGCACCCGCCTTCAGAGCGACCTGGAGGGCCTTGCCGCATCCCATGAGGAGGCGGCGGCGCTGGAGCCGCTCACCCAACGCTTGGGGGCGCTTGCCCGTGAGCTCACCGAAGCCGAGGCGGCGCTTGTGGCCTCTGAGCGCGAGCTCGCCCGCCTGACACAGGAGGAAGAGGCGCTGTTGGCCGAGCGGGCGGCGGCCGAGCGCGAGCAGGGGCGACTTGAGGGTGAGATAGCGGCGCTCAGGGCGGGGCTGCCCGAGCTCGCCGAGGATGCCCTGCTGGCTCAGGTGGAACTGGAGGACGGGCTCGCGCGGGCGCTGGCGGCCGCCTTCGGTGATGCCCTCGCCGCCGGCCGCAACGGCACGGGCCCCGGTCGCTGGCGCGATCTGCCGCTGGCGCCGGCACCGCTTCCCGGCGTCCCCTCGCTCGCCGACCATGCCCGTGGCCCCGCCTGGGTGCTGACGCGGCTGCGCTATGTGGGGCTGGTGAAGGCCAAAGACGGGGCGGCGCTGCAGCCGCGGCTGCGCCCGGGCCAGCTGCTGGTCTCGCGCGAGGGCCACCTCTGGCGCTGGGACGGCTTCACCTGCGCGCCCGCCGGCACAGGCGGCGATTCGCTGGCCGAGCGTCACGCGCGTCTGCGTCGGCTGGAGGAAGTTTTGGCCACCCAGCGCGAGCGCGCCGCCCACCGGGCCCGCAGGCTCGAAGCCCTTGCCCAAAGGCGCCGGGAGCTTGTCGCCACCCGCGAGGAGCTCGCCCGGCGGGTCCGCCAGCTTGCGGCCGAGCGCGCGCGGCTGGAGGAAAGCCGAAGCCGGCTTGAGCGGGCACGCGCCCAGGTCGCCGCTCGCCGCCAGCAGCTTGAGACAAGACTCCAGTCCCTCGAGGCCGAGGTGGTGCGGCTCCAAGCCGAGGAAGCCGACCTCATGCATGCCCGCACCCGCTGTGCCGAGCGCCATGAGGCGCTTGAGACCGAACTTGTCCGGCTCCAGGAGGCGGCCGGCGGCGGGGCTGAGCTTGCGGCGGCCGAGCGCAAGCTCGCGCAGCTGGAACGGCGCTGGCGCGAGCTGCAGCACCAGCGGGCGGAGCTGGCGCGGCGGCTGCGGGAGTGCGAATCCGAGCGCGCCGAGATGGAACGGGAACGCAGCCGCCGGCATGATCAGCGGCTTAGGGCAGCCGCCCGCATCGAAGTCATCGATGCCGAGTGCGGGCGCATCCAGGAGGAAGCGGCGACACTCGGACGTCGGCTTGAGACCCTGCGCCAGGAGCTCGCCCAAGCCCAGACCCAGCTGGAGGCCAGGACCGCGGCCCTGAGAGAGCTGGAGGAGGCGCTGGCGGTCACCGGCCAGCGGCTTGCGGATCACGACCGCGGACTCCATGAGCTCGAGGCCGCCCTGGCGGCGGTTCGCCGTGAACGCGATGAAGCGGTGCTGGCCCGTCGCGAGGCGGAGGCGCGGCTGGAGGCGCTGGCGGAAGAGGTGCGGCGTCTTGAGGAGGAGGCGGCCGCGCTTGCGCGCAAGCCGTGGGATCCTGCTGAGCTTGAGGAGCTGGAGGGCCGGCTTGCGCAGCTGAGCCGGACCCTCGAGGGCCTTGCGGCCGAACGGCAGGCGCTGCAGCAGACGCTGCAGGTGGCGGAAGAGCGCCTTGAATCGCTTGCGGCCGAACTCGCCGGGGCGCGGGAGGCGGCGGCCGCCGCTCGGCAGGACCTGCATCATGCGCGCGAGCGGCTTTCGGAAGTGGAACGGATGCTGAGAGCCCTGTTCGACCCGCTACCCGAGCGGGCGCGGCTCGAGCAGGCGGCGGCGGAGGTGGCGGCCCGCAGCACGGTGGCGGCGCTGGAAGAGCGGCTTGCGGGCCTGATGCGCCGGCGGGAGCGACTGGGGCCGGTCAATCTGGCGGCGGCGCGCGAATGTGCGGAGCTCACGCAGGAGGTGGAGGTGCTGGCGGCCGAAATGGGTGAGCTCGAGGCGGCGGCGGGTCGGCTTGAGGCCGCCATCGCCCGGCTCGACCGCGAGGCGCGGCGGCGGCTGGTGGAGGTGTTCCGCGCCGTCGACCGCCACTTCCGCAGTCTCTTCCGCGAGCTCTTCGGCGGCGGCGAGGCGCGGCTCGAGCTTAATGAGGCCGATCCCTTCAACGCCGGCCTGGAGATGGTGGTGCAGCCGCCGGGCAAGAAGCTGCAGCATGCAGGGCTGCTCTCCGGCGGCGAGAAGAGCCTTGCGGCACTCGCCCTCACCTTCGCGTTCTTCCTCGCCCGGCCGGCACCGCTGTGCGTGCTGGATGAGGTGGACGCCGCCCTCGATGACGCCAATGTGGTGCGCTTCTGCGAGGTGATGGAGCGCATCGCCCGCACCACCGGCACCCGCTTTCTGGTGGTGACCCACCACCCCACCACCATGGCGCGGATGGACCGGCTCTATGGCGTCACCATGGCCGAGCGCGGGGTCTCACAGCTGGTCTCGGTGCGGCTCGATCGGGCGCTGGCGCTGCGGGCGACGGCCTGAGAGCGGCGCTATGGCATTGTGCCGCATGAGCGGCGGTTCGCTTGACAGCCTTCCGGGCGGTTTCTAGGTTGCGCGCGCTTTCACGGGCGCGGCCCCCGGGGGGTCCGCGGCCGTGGTGATGCGGGATATGGCGGAAGACAGGCGTCCACCCTCGTTCGAGGCGTTCGATCGCCGGCTTGCCCGAGCGCGGGCGGAGCTGGCGGGGAAGGGGCGCCGGAGGGGCGGGAGCGGGCGCTCACCCTACACCGAGGGGCTCCAGGCCGGGATCGAGGTGATCGGCGGCCTCCTCGGGGGTGGGCTTCTGGGCTGGGCGCTCGACCGCTGGACCGGCCTGCGGCCGCTGTTCCTGCTGTTGTTCCTGGTGCTCGGTGGCGCGGCGGGGCTCCTGAACGCCTATCGGCATCTGCGCCGCACCGGCCTGGTGGAGGACGGCGCGGCCCGGCAGGAGGCGCCCCACGGCGAACCAGTGGAGGGCGACGGTGGCGAGTCCGCTCGAACAGTTCGCGATCAAGCCGATCGTCAACATCACCGTTCCTGACCTCGGACTCGATCTGAGCTTCACCAATTCGTCCCTCTGGATGGCTATCGGCGTGGCCTGCTCCTATGGGCTGGTGATGGCCGGCACGCGCCAGCGGGCGCTGGTTCCGGGCCGACTGCAGGCGCTGGTGGAGCTGACCTACGAGTTCGTCGCCGGCATGGTGCGGGAGAATGCCGGCCGCGAGGGGATGCGCTACTTCCCCTGGATCTTCACCCTGTTCATGTTCATCCTCTTCGGCAATCTCCTGGGGCTGGTGCCCGGCGCCTTCACCTTCACCAGCCACATCATCGTCACCTTCACCCTCGCCCTGGGCGTGTTCCTCGGCACCACCGCAGTGGGCTTCTACCTCCACGGCGCGCGCTTTCTGACCTTCTTCGTCCCCTCGGGCGCGCCCAAGATCATGCTGCCGCTGCTGGTGCCGATCGAGATCCTGTCGTACTGCTTCCGGCCCATCAGCCTCTCCATCCGACTGTTCGTCAACATGATGGCGGGCCACACCATGCTGAAGATCTTCGTCGGCTTCGCCATCGCCCTGGGGCTGCTGTTCGGCTGGCTGCCCTTCAGCATCATCGTGGCACTCTACGGGTTCGAGTTCGTCGTGGCGTTGCTGCAGGCGTACATCTTCACGGTGCTCACCTGCCTCTACCTGCACGACGCCATCCACCTGCACTGAGCGGGGACTGCAGCCTTCGGTTCCATTCCAGACACGGGAGACGCGACATGGAGCTCGATGCCGCCAGGATGATCGGTGCCGGCCTCGCCACCATCGCCCTCTTCGGCGTGGGCACGGGGATCGGCAGCATCTTCTCCACCCTCATCTCCACCGTCGGCCGCAATCCGTCGGTGCAGCAGCGGGTGTTTCCCTACGCCATCATCGGCTTCGCCCTGGTGGAGGCGGTGGCGCTCTACGCCCTGCTGATCGCCTTCATCATCCTGTTCGTCTGATCCGGACCGACGGCGGCGGGGCGGGGGCGGGTGTGGCATCCGCACCCCGCCGCGCGGCCGAGGAGGCGACCTTGAAGAGGCTCACGGTCCTCGCGGTCGGGCTTGCGGGCGTCCTGCCGACCCTTGCCCGTGCGGCCGAGGATGCCGGGAAGGAGGCAGGGGGACTGCCGCAGTTCGACCCCACCTACTTTCCCAGCCAGATCTTCTGGCTGATCGTTTTCTTCGCGCTGCTGTACTGGCTCTTCACCCGCAAGGCGCTGCCGCGGCTGCAGGAGATCCTCGAGGAGCGTCAGGACCGGATCGCGGCCGATCTCGACCGCGCCGCCGAGCTCCGCCGCGAGGCGGAGGAGGCCTATGCGCGCTATGAGCGCATGCTCGAGGATGCCCGCGCGCGGGCATCCTCGAGCATGCGCTCATAGCGCGCATAGGCCTCCTCCGCCTCGCGGCGGAGCTCGG
>WFXL01000030.1 GCA_015490605.1 Rhodospirillales bacterium | reverse complement strand
GGAAGACGCCCGCCTGCTGGCCGAGGTCTATTGCGATGGCGTGGAGGTGGACGAGCTGCTGCTCGCCCGGATAGTGAAGGAAACCGGCGGCAACACCCGGCGTATTTCCACCAGCCTCGTGGCCCTGCGCGAGCAGGTGCTGCGCGCCGGCTCCCAGACCAGCACGCGGTTGTGCACGCGCTCCCAGCGGGCGAGCTTGGCCGGCATCAGCTCCTCGCCCACCAGCACCACCGGAATGCCGGCCTGGTCGTGGATCTCGCGCACCAGCTCGATGAAGCGTTTTTTAAGAAGGTGATCGGCCTCGTCGATGATGAGCGGGCGGCCTTCTTCCGCCAACGCAGTGATGACTGTCTGCACGCCCTCGGCCACGGTAGGCGCGCGGGCGAGGCCCAGCTCGTGCATGATGCGGTCGACGAGCACGCGTGGTGTCCAGGAGAAGCCGACCTCGACGGCCACGGCGTTGAAGCGGTTCTGGGCCTGGATGAGCGCGGTGCTCTTGCCGAACCCGGAGGGGCCATAGAAGGCGCCGATGCCGGGCAGGCTGGGGTGGCGGTCGACGAGCTGCGAGAGCAGCGAGGTGAACCGCCGCACGTTCTTCAACGGTGCGATGTGTGCCATTGCCTGTGTTCCCATCTCTTCCTCTCCTCTACGCGGGTTACGCTCACGCACTGGCCGAGCCGGAGCCGGAGCGCTCCAGCCCGTAAAGCTCGGGGTAGTCCTCCGCCAGCAGCAGGCTGGCGCGGTATTCGGCGGAGGCCTCGTAGGCCGCGAGCCACCGGGCCTCTTCCTCGTCCAGCGCCTCGCCCTGCTCGCGGCGGCGCTGCAATTCCAGGGCGTGGCGGAAGCGGGCGATGTCGTCCGGCAGGTCGCGCTCCCGCTGCGCCTGCGGCATGGGGATGACGTTGCCCTTGCGTTCGGCCCGCCATTCGGCCAGCAGGCGGGCGCTTTCGCGCTCGTAGATGTCCTCGCGCACTTGCCCGGCGGGCGGCTCGCCGGCCTGCGCGATGGCAGCGATGGCGTCGGTCTCGTGCGGCTCCTGCGCCGGCGGGAAGGCGGCGAGGCTGGCGGTGCGGCGCTCGGCATCCGCTGTGATGCGCTCAATAAGGCCGCGCGGATCGCGGGCGATGTGCTGCGCCGCGCGGCGGGCGGCGGCCACCTGTTCGCGCACCATCTCGTCGGTGATCTTGCGAGCGGCGGCGTGCGCCTGCGCCGGGTCGATGCCGGAAAGCTCGGGGCAGATGGCCTCGTCCAGCAGTTCTTGCGTGTCCGGGTGGAACAGCCAGACGCGGCCCATGTCGGCGGGGTCGAGGCGCACCAGCACCTGCGTGCCGGCGGGCACCTTGCGGGTGATGTAGCCGTGGCCATTCACGCGCACGCCCTCGCGCCCGACGGTGCGCAGGCCGCCGCCCGGCGCGAGCGGCGCCGCCAGCATGGCGAGCGCGGCCTCATCGGCAATGGTGCGGCGGGGCGTGGTGTCGGCGGCGGCGACGGCGAAGGGCGTGCGCCCGCCCAGCCCCTGGTGCGGCTGGTGCTGATAGACGTGCTCGACCCAGCGGTCGATGTATGCCTGCAGCTCGTCCATGGTGAGATCGACCCGCAGGAGCTTTTCCGGCGCCTCGCCGAGGCGGGCGGCGAAGGCCTTGCGCGCCTCGATGACCTTGCGCTCGGCCACGTTGTGGCCGACGAAGCCGGGCAGCAGCGAGACGCAGCCGTGCATGAGGGTGCGGATGGCGCGCTCCACCTTGCCCTTCTTTTCCGGGGTGAAGGGCGGGCAGACATCGTGTTCGATGCCGAGTGCTTTGAGCGTGGCGCGGGCCTGGTATGAGGTGAAGTCCGAGCCGTTGTCCGAGCGAATGACGCGGGGCACGCCCCAGGCGAGAATGGCCTTCTTCACCAGCGCCAGCATGGCGTCGGTGCGGGGCGTCTTGCTGACGTGCGCGATCATGCGGCGGCTGTGGGCGTCGATGCAGACATAGACGGAGACGCGCCCGTCCTTCGTCATGACATCGGCGGGCGAGGCGTCGATCTCCCACAGGTCGTTGACGGCGCGCACCCAGGCGTCGCGGGAGCCGCCGGCGTGGCGATATTTGGATTTGTAGAGATCCGGGTTCGTGGCGCGCGCCAGCGCGGCGGCATTGCGACCCTTGAAGCCAGCGAGCCAGCGTTGGAAGGCGCGCAAGGAGGGCAGCGGCTTTTTCTGGCCGCCCACAACGACCACCTCGCCGAACTCGGCGCGGGCGAGATGGCGGATCTGGGCGGCGGAGAGCTGCGGACGGACGATGAGCAGGCCGGCAACGAACTCGGCGAGCCTGCCGCCCTCGGCGCGGTCGATGGGGGAGCGCCCGGGCCGGCGGCGGGACGTGTTGGCCAGCCGCTCCATCCGCCCCTGTCGCAGCCAGGCGCGCCAGCGGCGCAGGCTGGCGGGACTGACCTGCGGCACGAGATCGCGCAGGCGCTCGTCCACCTTCAACTTGCCGGCGTTATAAAGCCGGCAGAAACGGGCGATGCCGCCGGTGCGGCCCTTGGCCAGCGCCGGGGCCATGGCGTCGGCGGCGAGCACGAGGCGGGCGCGGGCCAGCGCGCGGGCGTGCTCTGGCGCGTCCGCCGGCGGCATCTCGATGGCGCCGAGGCCGGCCTCGGCCAGGCGGCGGGAGAGCAGATCGTCGAGCGCGGCATCCGGCAGCAGGGAGATGTGATATTCCCAGCCGCCACCCTGCCCGGCGCGGTGGCGGGCG
>WFXL01000029.1 GCA_015490605.1 Rhodospirillales bacterium | reverse complement strand
GCGGCGGGGCCGGGCGCGGCGGCTTTTGAGGGCGCGTTCCACCACCGCCACCAGATGGTCGAGATCGAAGGGCTTGGGCAGATAGTCGAAGGCGCCGGCTTCATTGGCCCGCACCGCGGTGGTGAGGGTGTTGTGGGCGCTGATCACCACCACCGGCAGCTCCGGCCGCAGCCGGTGGATGCGCGGCAGGAGATCGAGGGCATCGCCATCGGGCAGGCGGATGTCGGTCACCACCACATCCCCTTCGCCGCCCTCCACCCGGCGCCACAGCCCGCTCACGGTGGAGGTGGCCTCCACCCGAAAGCCACGGCGCGCCAGCGCGCGGCCCACCACCGTCCGCACCGCGGCATCATCCTCCGCCAGCAGCACGCACAGCTCGCGCTCGCTCATGCCTCCTCCCGCACCGCCGGCAGTCGCACCCGAAAACAGGCCCCGCGCCGGCTCTCGGCCAGCGCTACGATGCCACCGTGGCGGGCAGTGATGGTGGCCACCAGCGCAAGGCCGAGGCCGCGCCCGCCCGGCCGGCCGCTCACGAACGGCTCGAACAGGTGCTCGCGCAGATGCTCGGGCACGCCCGGGCCCTCATCTTCCACTTCCACACAGATGGGCAGCTCCAGGCGCTTGCGGTTCTCCGCCACCGTCACCCGGATGCCATGGTGGTAGCGGGTGCGCAGGATCACCCGACCACCCTCGGGCGTGGCCTCGCAGGCGTTCTTGACGAGATTGAGGAACAGCTGGACCAGCCGCTCACGATCGCCCGGCACCGGCGGCAGCGAGGGGTCGTAGGCCTCCACGAACCGGACGTGGCGACCAAAGCCGGCCTCGGCCACCCGGCGGACGTGCTCGAGCACCAGATGGATGTTCACCGGCGCGCGCCGCAGCGGCCGCTCGTCGGCAAACACCTCCATCTCCTCCACCAGCCGGGTGATGCGCTCGGTCTCGCTGACGATCAGGTCCAAAAGCGCCCGCTCGCCCTCGGGCACCACCTCCTCCAGCAGCTGGGCGGCACCGCGGATGCCGGAGAGAGGGTTCTTGACCTCATGGGCCAGGGTCATGGCCAGCGAGGCCACCGAGCGGCCGCTGCCGGCATGCCACAGGTGGCGGTCGATGCGCTCGGCCACGGAACAGGGCAGCAGCAGGAGCAGCCGCAGCTCAGGGTGCTCCGGCAGCACCGCCAGATGCACGTCCACCGCCAGCGTGCGCCCGCGCCGCAGCGCCAGTTCGAGCCCGCGTTCGGAGAGGGACTGCAGCCCCTCCTCGAAACGTTCCAGCAGGGCGAAGAGGGGCGAGTCGGCCCGCAGATGGTCGCTCAGGTGACTGCTCACGAGCCGCCCGCGCCCGCGACCGAAGAGTTCCTCGGCGGCGGCATTGACGGTGACGATACGGCCCGTGCGGTCCACCACCAGCAGCGCCGCGGGCAGGCTCGCAAACAGGGTCTCGAGGGGAGGCGGGGCGGCCACCGGCGCATCTGCCTTCCATTCGAGCAGCATATAGGCCAGTGCTGTCCCTTTGAGCAAGGGGGTGCCGTGCCGTCACGATCCCGTGAGAGGTGCCGCCGGCGCTGCCGCCCGCCCTAGTCTTGGCCCACACAGGGACCCCCTTGGACCGAGGGAGGCGGAACATGAGGCGGCGACACAAGGCACTCGCGATGGTGCTGGCCACCCTGCTGACGGTGGCCGGTGGTGCTCCTGCCCTGGCCATGTACCACCAGATGGCGGCACCGGCGGCGACCGAACCGGCCGCGGGCGATGCCCTCGAGGTCATCCTCGACGAATGGCGCGTCCAGCTGCCCACCGCCAAGGTGGCGCCCGGACGGATCGTCTTCCGTCTAGTCAATGCCGGACGCTTTCCCCACGCCCTCACCCTGAGGCGCGAGGACGGCGGCTTCACCGCCACCAGCATCACCCTCGCCGGCGGCCAACAGGGGGAGTTCGCGGTGGAGCTGCCGGCCGGCACCTATCGGCTGGAGGCCTATTGTCCCATCCCGGGCCATCGCGAACGGGGCATGACCACCACGCTGGAAGTGGGCTGAGGGCCAGACGGCGGCAGCACGCCGCCAGGGCTTCGCTCCGCTTGCGGCAGGCTGCGGGCGCCCTCGGGGCGCCCGCAGTTGCGGGTGCTTGCACCCCGGGGTGCGGCTTCCCACATGGCGCGCGGGAGGCCTTCCGGAGCTCGCGCTCCACCAGACAGGACGCGGATCCTCATCGGGAGGACGAGAGGCGCATGCGCATCGGCATGGTGGCTCCGCTCGTGGAGTCCGTGCCGCCGCGCCTCTACGGCGGCACCGAGCGAATCGTCCATTATCTGGTCGAGGAGCTGGTGCGCCTCGGCCAGGAGGTGGTGCTGTTCGCAAGCGGCGATTCCCGCACCTCCGCCCACCTTGTTCCCTGCAGCAAGCGGGCGCTGCGGCTCGATGCCCGGGTGAGGGAATATCTGCCGCACCATGTGGCGATGCTGCAGACGGTGCGCGAGCAGGCACACACCTTCGACATCCTGCATTTTCACATCGACTATCTCCACTATCCGCTGTTCCTCGATCTGGCGCCGCGTACCGTCACCACCCTTCACGGCCGCCAGGACGTGTGGGACCTTAGGGCGGTCTACCGGCGCTTTCCCCACTATCCGCTGGTCTCCATCTCCGACGCCCAGCGCCGGCCGCTTGGGGATCTGCCGCTGGTGTGGGCCGGCACCGTCCACCACGGCCTGCCGCCCGATCTCTACCGGCCGGGGCCGGGAGATGGCGGCTATGCCGTCTTCCTCGGGCGGATCTCGCCGGAAAAGCGGCCCGATCGCGCCATCCGCATCGCCCGCCGGGCGGGTGTGCCCCTCAAGATCGCCGCCAAGGTGGATGCCGTCGATCGCACCTATTTCGAGCGGGTGATCGCGCCGCTGCTGGCGGAGGGCGATGGCGTCGAGTTCGTGGGCGAGGTGGACGACCGCCAGAAGGAAGTGCTCCTGGGCCATGCCCGGGCGCTGCTGTTCCCCATCGACTGGCCCGAGCCCTTCGGCCTTGTGATGATCGAGGCCATGGCCTGCGGCTGCCCGGTGGTGGCGTGGGGCTGCGGCTCGGTGCCGGAGGTGGTGGAGCACGGTGTGAGCGGCTTTGTGGTGAACAGCGAGGCGGCCGCCGCCGAGGCGCTGGAGCGTGCTGCCGGACTCGACCGCAAGCGCATCCGCGAGCGCTTCGAGGCGCGCTTCACCGCCGCCCGGATGGCGCAGGACTACCTTGAAATCTATGCGCGTCTTGCCGATTCTGCGCGCGCGATGGCGGCCGCCTGAAGGCTGCGGCCGCATCAGGCGGACCTGCGGAGTCGGGCATGGCGGCAACGGCCAGCGACGGTTCGGGCGGCATCCAGTTCTACATCCCCGCCACCACCTCGCTGATGGAACGGCGTCCCCGCACCCTCAAGCACGGGGACGCCTTCGGCCTTTTTGACCACCACGGCGACATCCACGACGGGCCCGGCAGCCCCGAGGGGCTGTTCGCCCGCGACACCCGCCATCTCTCGCGCTTTCGCCTGTGGATCGAGGGCGAGCGGCCGATCTTCCTGAGCTCGACAGTAAGCGACGACAATCTCCTGCTGCAGGTGGACCTCACCAATCCCGACCGGTTCGACCAAGCCGGCCGGCTGGTGCTGGCGAAGGATACCATCCATCTGCTGCGCTGGCGGTTTCTGTTCGCCGGCGGACTGTTCGAGCGCATCCGGGTGGAGAACTTCGACATCGAGCCGCGCACCGTCGAGATCACCCTCGACTTCGATGCCGACTTCGCGGACATCTTCGAGGTTCGCGGCCATCAGCCCGCCGGACGCGGGACGGTGACGCGGCGGGTGGAGGGCCGGCGGGTGGTGCTGGAACATCGCGCCCGCGACGGCCTGGTGGATCGCACGGTGCTCGCCTTCGAGCCCGCGCCCGCACGGCTCGAGCCGGGGCGGGCGGTGTTCCGGCTGGAGGTGCCGCCGGGTCGGCGCCGGCGGCTCTATGTCTGGATCGGGGTTGAGCGCAACGGGGCCGGCGCGAGCGAACCGCCGCCCGCCTTCGCTCCCTGCTACCGCACCGCCCGTCGCAGTTTCCGGGCCCGCGGCGCGCGGGCTGCTGCCATCACCACCTCCAACGAGATCCTCAATGAGGTGCTGTGCCGCGCGGTCTCCGACCTCTACATGCTGGAGACCGACACGCCCCGCGGGCCCTACCCCTATGCCGGCATTCCCTGGTTCTCCACCGCCTTCGGCCGCGACGGGCTGATCACCGCGCTCGAAACCCTGTGGCTCGATCCCGCCATCGCCCGCGGCGTGCTCACCTTCCTGGCCGCCACCCAGGCGCAGGAGCACGATCCCGCCCGCGATGCCGAACCCGGCAAGATCCTCCATGAGATCCGCCTGGGCGAGCTCGCCCGCCTGGGGGAAGTGCCCTTCGCCCGTTACTACGGCAGCATCGATGCGACGCCGCTGTTCGTGCTGCTGGCGGCCGAATACCACCGGCGCACCAGCGATGACGCCACCCTTCGGCGGCTGTGGCCGCATGTGGAGGCGGCGCTTTCCTGGATCGACCGCTGGGGCGATCGCGACGGCGACGGCTTTGTCGAATATGAGCGCGCCCGGGAGAGCGGGCTTGCCAACCAGGGGTGGAAGGATTCGGGCGATTCCGTCTTCCACGCCGACGGCCGCCTGGCCGAGGGGCCCATCGCCCTGTGCGAGGTCCAGGGCTATGTCTATGCCGCCAAGCGCGCCGCCAGCGAGCTCGCCCGGGTGCTGGGGCATGACGAGCGGGCAGAGGAGCTTGCGCGTGCGGCCGAGGCGCTCGCCCGCCGCTTCGATGAGGCCTTCTGGTCGGAGGAGCTCGGCTGCTACGCGCTGGCGCTGGATGGCGCCAAGCGGCCGTGTCTTGTGCGCACCTCCAACGCCGGCCAGCTCCTGTTCACCGGCATCGTGCCGCCGGCGCGGGCGGCACGGCTGGTGGAACTGCTGCTCTCCGAGCGCTTCTTCTCGGGCTTCGGCATCCGCACCGTGGCTGCTGGTGAGGCGCGCTACAATCCCATGTCCTACCACAACGGCTCCATCTGGCCTCATGACAATGCGCTGATCGCCCTGGGTTTTGCCCGAAGCGGCTATCAGCAGGCGGCGGTTAGGGTTCTGGAGGCGGTGCTGGATGCCGCCTCCTACATGGACCTGCGGCGGTTGCCGGAGCTCTACTGCGGCTTCCGTCGCCGCCCGCGGCTCGGGCCCACCCTTTATCCGGTGGCCTGCGCCCCCCAGGCCTGGGCCGCCGGGGCGGTACTGCTGCTGATACAGGCGGCACTGGGGCTGGAGGTGGACGGTCGCCGGCGCCGGGTGGAGCTGCGCCATCCGCGGCTGCCGCCCGGGGTGGAGGAGATGCGCATTCACCATCTGCGGGTGGACGGCGGGGCGGTGGACCTGCTGCTACGGCGTCATGGCGGCGAGGTGGCGGTGAACGTGCTGCGGCGCGAGGGTGAGCTCGCCGTGGAGGTGGTGCTCTAGGCTCGAGGCATGCGGCGATCCGCCCGCCGGCGGGCTGTTGTCGGCGCCGGCGACGCGTGCTATCTGGCGCCCGCCTTCGCGATCGGGAACGGTCGTGCGCGCTGCGTGCGGCCGTTGTTGCCGGCAAGAATTCTGGAGAATACGGCTTGGCAGCGACCAGAGGCACGCCGTCCAGCCTGGCGGCACGCTACGCGACGGCGCTCTTCGAGCTGGCCGAGGAACGCGACGCGCTGGATGCGGTGGCGGCGGATCTCGCGCGGGTGCGCGCGGCCTTCGCCGAGCCCGCCCTCGCGCGGTTGGTGCGCAGTCCGGTGGTGGAGCGGGCCGCGCTCGAGGGCGCCATGGAGACTCTCGCCGATCGCCTCGGGCTCGGCGAACTGGTGGCCAATCTGCTGCGGGTGCTGGCCCGCGGGCGGCGGCTGTGGCTGGTGCCGCAGATCGCCGGCCACTATGAGGCGCGCCTCGCGGAGGCGCGCGGTGAGGCCCGGGCCGAGGTGGTCTCCGCCCTGCCGCTGGACGAGGACCAGCGGGCGCGGCTGGTGAAGGCGCTGGAGGCCGGCATTGGCCGCCGCATCCGGCTTGAGGAGCGGGTCGATCCCGAGCTCCTGGGCGGGCTCGTGGTGCAGGTCGGCTCGCGCATGATCGACGCCTCGCTCAGGTCCAGGCTGCAGCAGCTCGAGCTCGCCATGAAAGGGGTTGCGTGATGGACATCCGGGCCGCGGAAATCTCCTCCATCATCAAGGAACAGATCGCCCGCTTCGGGGCCGAGGCGGAGCTGGCCGAGGTCGGCCGGGTGATCTCGGTGGGCGACGGCATCGCCCGTGTCTATGGCCTCGACGAGGTCCAGGCCGGCGAGATGGTCGAGTTCGAGGACGGCACCCGCGGCATGGTGCTCAACCTCGAGACCGACAATGTCGGCGTGGTGATCTTCGGCGAGGACCGCAACATCCACGAGGGCTCGCTGGTCAAGCGCACCAAGGCCATCGTCGATGTACCGGTGGGCAAGGGGCTGCTCGGCCGGGTGGTGGACGCGCTGGGCAATCCCCTGGACGGCAAGGGCCCCATCGAGGCGGCCGAGCGCCGGCGGGTGGACGTCAAGGCGCCGGGCATCATCCCGCGGCGCTCGGTGCACGAGCCCATGGCCACCGGCCTCAAGGCCATCGACGCCCTCATCCCCATCGGCCGCGGCCAGCGCGAGCTCATCATCGGCGACCGCCAGACCGGCAAGACCGCCATCGCCCTCGACACCTTCATTAACCAGAAGCGCTACAATGACGCCGCGGGCGACAACGAGAGCAAGAAGCTCTACTGCATCTACGTCGCCATCGGCCAGAAGCGCTCCACGGTGGCGAAGATCGTCAAGACCCTCGAGGACTATGGCGCGATGGACTACACCATCGTGGTCGCCGCCACCGCGAGCGATCCGGCGCCGCTGCAGTACATCGCCGCCTATGCCGGCTGCGCCATGGGCGAGTGGTTCCGCGACAACGGCATGCATGCGGTGATCGTCTACGACGATCTCTCCAAACAGGCGGTCGCCTATCGCCAGATGTCGCTGCTGCTGCGCCGGCCGCCCGGCCGCGAGGCCTATCCGGGTGACATTTTCTACGTCCATTCGCGGCTTCTGGAGCGGGCGGCCAAGCTCAACGAACAGTATGGCTCCGGCTCGCTCACGGCGCTGCCCATCGTCGAGACCCAGGCCAACGACGTCTCGGCCTACATTCCCACCAACGTCATCTCCATCACCGACGGCCAGATCTTCCTCGAGACCGACCTCTTCTACCAGGGCATCCGCCCGGCCATGAATGTGGGCATCTCGGTCTCGCGGGTGGGCTCGGCGGCCCAGATCAAGGCCATGAAGAAGGTCGCCGGCCGCATCAAGCTGGAGCTGGCCCAGTATCGCGAGATGGCGGCCTTCGCCCAGTTCGCCCAGGATCTGGATGCCGCCACCCGCAAGCTGCTGGAGCGTGGCGCCCGCCTCACCGAGCTCCTCAAGCAGCCGCAGTACCAGCCGCTGCCGCTGGAGGAGCAGGTGTGCGTCATCTATGCCGGCGTGAACGGCTACCTCGATCCGATCCCGGTGGCGGAAGTCACCCGCTTCGAGCGCGAATTCCTGGACGTGCTGCGCGAGAAAGGGCAGGACATCCTCGAGGCCATCCGCACCACCGGCGACCTCTCCGAGGAGACGGAGAAGAAGCTCCGCGCCCTGCTGGACGAGTTCGCCAAGACCTTCGCCTGAGGGTGGACCGGTGCCGAGCCTCAAGGATCTCCGCAACCGCATCAACAGTGTCAAGCAGACGCGCAAGATCACCAGCGCCATGAAGCTGGTGGCCGGCGCCAAGCTGCGGCGCGCGCAGGAGCAGGCCGAGGCGGCGCGGCCCTATGCCCAGCGCATGTACGACATGCTCGGCCGGCTCGCCGCCGGGGTGCGCGATCTGCCAGAAGCGCCGCGGCTGCTGGCCGGCAACGGCGAGGACCGGGTGCATCTGCTGGTGGTGATGACCGCCGACCGCGGCCTGTGCGGCGCCTTCAACAGCCAGATCGTCCGCGCCGCGCGCCGCTGGATCCACGAAAAGCGCGCCGCCGGCAAGGAGGTGAAGCTCATCTGCGTCGGCCGCAAGGGCCGCGACATGCTGCGGCGGGAGTTCGAGGACCTCATCCTTGAGGCCGTCATCGGCGTGGCCGGCAAGCGCCGGATCGAATTCGCCGACGCCGAGGCCATCGCCGAACAGCTCATCCGCCGCTTCGAGGCCGGCGAGTTCGACGTCTGCACCATCGTGTTCAACACCTTCCGCAGCGTCATGCGCCAGGAGGTCACCTTCCGCCAGCTGATCCCGCTGGAGCCGCCGGCGGCTGAGGAGCAAGAAGAGAGCGAGGTGCGCGCCAGCTGGGAGTTCGAGCCCGAGGCCTCGGTGATCCTCAACGAGCTGCTGCCGCGCAATCTCGGCGTGCAGCTCTATGGCGCGCTTTTGGAGAATGCCGCCGGCGAGCAGGGGGCGCGCATGGCGGCCATGGACAATGCCACCCGCAATGCCGGCGAGATGATCGACCGCCTGACGCTGTTCTACAACCGCACGCGCCAGGCGATGATCACCAAGGAGATCATCGAGATCGTCTCCGGCGCCGAGGCGCTGTGAGCCCTGGGATACGAGCTGGAGCTGGACCATGAGCGAGGCCACGAGCAAGGAGAATGTCGCGGTCGGCCGCATCACCCAGGTGATGGGCCCGGTGGTGGACGTCCATTTCGACGGACCGCTGCCGGCGATCCTCAACGCCCTGGTGACGGACAATCAGGGCCAGCGGCTGGTGCTGGAGGTGGCCCAGCATCTGGGCGAGCACACCGTCCGCACCATCGCCATGGACACCACCGACGGCCTCGTGCGCGGCCAGGAGGTGATCGACACCGGCGCCCCCATCACCGTGCCGGTGGGGCGCGAGACTCTCGGGCGCATTCTCAATGTGGTGGGTGAGCCGCAGGACGAGCGCGGCCCCATCGAGGCCAAGGCCTGGGCGCCGATCCACCAGCCGGCACCGGCGCTGGTGGACCAGGCCACCGAGGAACAGGTACTGGTCACCGGCATCAAAGTGATCGACCTGCTCACCCCCTATCCCAAGGGCGGCAAGATCGGTCTCTTCGGCGGCGCCGGCGTGGGCAAGACGGTGCTCATCAT
>WFXL01000028.1 GCA_015490605.1 Rhodospirillales bacterium | reverse complement strand
GTTGCGACAAGGTGATCGTCGACAAGGAGCACACCACCATCGTCGGCGGCAAGGGCGATCCCGAGCAGATCAAGGCGCGGATCAACCAGATCAAGGCCCAGATCGAGGAGACCACCTCCGACTATGACCGCGAGAAGCTGCAGGAGCGGCTCGCCAAGCTCGCCGGCGGGGTGGCGGTGATCCGCGTGGGTGGTGCCACCGAGGTGGAGGTCAAGGAGCGCAAGGACCGGGTGGAGGACGCCATGCATGCGACCCGCGCCGCCGTCGAGGAGGGTATCGTGCCCGGCGGTGGTGTGGCGCTGCTGCGGGCCACCAAGGCGCTCGAGGGCCTCACCGGCGCCAATGACGACCAGCGTCACGGCGTCGACATCGTCCGCCGCGCGATCCAGGCGCCGGTGCGCCAGATCGCCGAGAACGCCGGCTTCGACGGTGCCGTGGTGGCGGGCAAGATCCTCGAGAATGACGACTATGCCTGGGGCTTCGACGCTCAGGCGGGCGAATACGCCGACCTGTTCAGCCGCGGCATCATCGATCCGGTCAAGGTGGTGCGCACCGCGCTCCAGGATGCCGCGTCGGTGGCGGGTCTGCTGATCACCACCGAGGCGCTGGTGGCCGAGAAGCCCGAGAAGAAGAAGGAGCCTGCCGGCGCCGGTGGTGGCGGCATGGGCGACATGGACTTCTGATCCCTCCCCCACGGGAGGATCCACAAGCGGGGGGCCGCGACATGCCGCGGCCCCCTGTTCTTCCATGGGTGCGAAGCATTCACCTGCCGGCGGACCGTTACAGGCGTGGCCGGATTTCCGCACGCATGGGCGCAGGCCAACACCTGTTCCGTCACCGGCCCACGGCTGCCCGATTGCCGTGGACACAAGCGCTGACCACCACATCCGGGCCCGTCGTGGGGATCACTCGCTGGCGCGCTTCAGCCCAAGCCCGGCCCCGACTCACACCGCAAGCGGCCGCGCCAGCATCCGTCGGGCGGTAAGGCGCGCCACCAGCGCCAGCAGCACCACCAGCACCACCGGCACCGCCGCAAGCGCGATCCAGTCCAGCGGCCGCAGGGCAAGCTCGCCTACGAGTTCGGGCCAGCGGGCGCGGGCGAGCTGAGCTGCCAGCAGGAACGCCGCCACTGCCGCGAGAAAGCCCAGCAGTGCCGCCACCAGCCCGCGCGCCAGCACCAGCTGTTCGAACTGGCGGGCGATGTAGCGATCGCTCGCCCCCATCAGCCGCAGCACATCCACGGTGGCAGCCTGGAGCCGGACGTGGGTGCGCACCATCACGGCGGCACACAGCATCGCCGCCACCAGCACCACCGCCAGCACCACCAGTCCCATGAGCCTCAGCGCCTCGGCGCGCGCACGGCCGCCGTCGACAGCACCCTCCGCCGCCGCTGCACTTGCCACCGCGCCGGGCGCCAGCTCTCGCAGCCGCTGCCGCAGGGTTGCAAGGTCCGGGGCCACCCCGGGGCGAAACACCAGGTCCACAAGCCGCGGCAGCGGCAGCGCCGGCTCCCCGCCCTCACGCGTCACCGCCAGGAGTTCGCCGAGCTCGGCCTCCGGCACCGGGTCTGCCGCCAGCACACCGGGCAGGCGCGCAAGCGCCTCCAGCACCGTTGCATCCTCCGCCGCCTCCGGCGGCAGCGCCACGGTCACCACCAGCGGGCGCAGCGCCAGCGCCCGCAGGCGCGCATCCGCCACCGCCACCAGCGCCAGCGCCAGCACCGCCAGCGCCGCCAGCAGGCCCACGAGCCAGCCGAACCAGCGGTGGACCGGGGTTTCGGCGAGGGTCAGATCGAGCTCGAACGGGCGCACCGTCACACCCCCTATTCCGCCGCCCGGGCACCGGCCGTATCCGCGCGCACCAGCCGCCCCGCCTCCAGCTCCAGCACCGGAAAGGGAAAGCGCCGGATGAGCTCGAGATTGTGGGTGGCGATCAGCACCGTGGTGCCGAGCCGGTGGAGCTGGATGAACAGATGCATGATCCGCCGGGCCCGGTCGGGGTCGAGATGGCTCAGGGGCTCGTCGGCCAGAAGCAGCCGTGGTCGCACCACCACCGCCCGGGCGATGGCGGCGAGCTGGCGCTGGCCCATGGCGAGCTCGCCCGGCCGGCGCCGCGCTACCGCCTCGAGCCCGCTCCAGGCCAGCATCTCCTCCACGATCTCGGCCACCCGCGCCTCATCCAGGCCGGCGATCCGAAGCGGCAGGGCCACATTGTCGAACAGGTCGAGGTGCTCCAGCAGGCGGAAGTCCTGGAACACCATGCCGATGCGCCGCCGCAGCCGCGCCAGTGCCTCGCCATCGAGCCGCGCCACATCCTCGCCGAAGAGTTCGATCCGCCCGCGCGCGGGCGGCAGCGACAGCGCCAGCAGTTTGAGCAGCGAGGTCTTGCCGGCGCCATTGGGACCCACGAGATAGTGGAAGCTGCCCGCCTCCAGCACCAGATCGAGATCGCGCAGCACCTCCTCGGCATCGCCGTAGCGCATGCCGATGCCCACGAGGCG
>WFXL01000027.1 GCA_015490605.1 Rhodospirillales bacterium | reverse complement strand
GCTGGGTGCTGGAGCCCGCACCCGCGGCCGCCCCGCGCGCGCTTGTGGTGGAGACCGCCAAGGGAGCCCGCCGTGTCCCGCTGGCCCTCCCCAACGGCTAATCGCACCCTGCTGCTGGCGGCCGCCGGCCTGCTGCTCTCCTCCTGGAACCTGACCCTGCCCACCGCCGAGGCCGGCGGCCGCCAGCAGCAGGGTGCGATTAGCCGTTGGGGAGGGCCAGCGGGACACGGCGGGCTCCCTTGGCGGTCTCCACCACAAGCGCGCGCGGGGCGGCCGCGGGTGCGGGCTCCAGCACCCAGCGGGCGCGCTCACCCGGCAGCAGGTAGCCGGCCTCGTCGCTGACCGGGTAGGTGCGCCCCGAGGCGTCCTCAAGCGCAATGCGGAAATGGCGCAAATGCGCACGGCCGCGGTTCTGCGCTTCGATGACCAGACGCTGGCCGTCGCGCCGCACCGACCACAGCACATCAGCCTGGGCTCCCGGGACCCGGGCGAAGACCGGCAGGCTCAACCGCAGGGCAAAGCGGACGCCGCCGCGCTCGGGGCTGTGGGTGGCTTCCGGCACCTCGCTCACCATCAGCCGCCAGCTGCCCTCGCGTTCGGTGGGATAGGCGGTGCGCAGCCCCACCCGGATCATGCGCGCCTCGCCGGGTGCCAGGCGGAACAGCGGCGGCACCGCCAGCAGCTCGCGGGTGGGATCAAGCCGTTCGGTGCCATCAGGCGCGTGCCAGCGGTAAAGCTCGAGCTGGAGCAGCACCGGCTCGCGGCCGCGGTTGCGCACCTCCACCGTCGCCACCCGATCCTCGGGGGTGAGCAGGATGCGGGTGGGAGCCACGGTAAAGGCGCCCGCGCTCGCCGCCATGGGCGCGAGCCCCAGGGCCAGCAGCAGGAGAAGAAGGGCGGAGACGGAGGATGGGCGCATGGGACCCCTCGATGCGGGATCAGAAGGTGATGGTGACGTTGACGGTATCGCTGTAGTTGCCGGCAGGCACATTCTGACCGCCGGGGATGCGGCCGTAGACCAGCACCGTGGCGCTGTTGCTCAGGGCCATGTACTGTAGCCCCTGCTGGCCGGTACCCCACACGCGGCTGTAGCCATTGTCCACATAGAGCTGATAGCGCAGGCGGTTGTTGCCCGAGCGCATGC
This sequence comes from Rhodospirillales bacterium, assembly GCA_015490605.1. Lineage (GTDB taxonomy): Bacteria > Pseudomonadota > Alphaproteobacteria > Geminicoccales > Geminicoccaceae > HRBIN39. The sequence continues at coordinate 14,540 of WFXL01000027.1, read as the reverse complement.
TGCGATCCTGGACATTGCCGCTGGAGCCGCCATCCAGCTCGATCAGCACCGTGCCGTTGCAGTTGGTGAGGGTGATGCGGCCGGTGGCGGTGACATCATCCGGCTGGCCGGCGGTGTAGGTGCCGAAGTCCAATACCCCGCCGGAGACACTGCAGCCCGACTGCACCCGCGCCGTCACCGTGAGGGTGGCGGTTTCGGTGCCGGCACGGGCGCCGCCGGCCATGAGAGCGGCGATGAGCGCCGCGAGCGCCCACAGGCGGAACGGGGCCGGAATGGGACGATGGGCCATGGTGGTCCTGCCTCGCATCGCGTTTCAACCTTTACGTTAATATCTAGCCAAGCATGTTCCATCAATAGGAGATCATGCCGCCACCGCCCGCGCCAGGGCGGCGGCCAGTGCCGCCCGCTCCACCGGCTTTTCCACGAAGCCGGCCATGCCGGCGGCAAGACAGCGGCGGCGGTCCTCGGGCAGCACCGCCGCTGTGACCGCCACAACCGGCAGCGCCGCGGCCCAGGGCTGTGGCAGCCGGCGCAGCCGGCGGACGAATTCGAGCCCGTCCATCCCCGGCAGCTGCAGATCCAGCAGCACCACATCGAAGGCGGAATCGGCCGCAAGCCGCGCAAGCGCCGCCTCGCCGCTCGCCACCCGCACCGGCCGGTGGCCGAGGCGTTCCAGCAACAGCGCCAGCAGCCGCGCATTGAGGGGATCATCCTCCACCACCAGCACCCGCAGGGGCCGCTGGGGGCCTTCCGCCAGATCGTGGGCCACCAGCAGCCGCTCGGGCCGACCCGGGGCCAGCCGCGCCAGCAGCGCGGGCCAGGGCAGGTGCTGCGGGTTGCCGGCGAGATAGGCATCGAAGCCGGCGCACTCAGCCAGCGCCGCATCCCCCCGGAGCCCGCCGGTCACCTGCAGCAGCAGCCGGGCCTCGGCGAGGCCGGGATGGCGCCGGAGCCTGCGGGCGAAGTCCAGCAGTGCCTGGTCCAGGGCGGCGGCAGTCACCGCCACCAGCTCGGGCGGGCTGCCGCCGTCGGCCGCCTCCTCCGCCTGCGCGCGCGCCGCCGCCAGCGAGGGGGCGGTGGCCACCTGCATGCCCGCCGCGGTGAGCGCGCGGCGGACGACCTCAGCCGCAGCCGGCACGAGGCCCACCACCAAGGCCCGCAGGCCATGCGGCGTGGCGGCCTCCTCCGGCGGGGCGGCATCCTCGCCCAGCGGCACTTCCAGAACCGCCCGGGTACCGCCCTCGGGCCGATCCTCCAGCACCAGCCGGCCGCCCATGAGGGCGGTGAGCCGGCGGGCGATGTAGAGGCCGAGGCCGGCACCGGGGATCAGCTCATCCTCGCGGCCGCGGCAGAAGGCGGCCATGCGCGCGCGCAGTGCCGGCGGCAGGCCGCGGCCGCTGTCCTCGACGGTGAAGGCGAGGCCGCCGTCGCGGTGGTCCACCAGCAGGCGCACACCACCCCGCTCGGTGTATTTGACGGCATTGGTCAGGAGGTTGAGGAGCACCTGGCGCAGCCGGCCGGGGTCCCCCCGCACCACCGGCGGCAGGGTGGGGTCGAGGGCAAGTTCGAAGGCGAGTCCGCGGGCGCGGGCGCGTGGCTCCACCAGCGCCACCAGCCGGCGCAGGAAGCCGTCCAGCCGGAAAGGGCGGGGCCGGCAGCGCAGCCGCCCGGCCTCCGCCCGCGCCCCATCGATCAGATCGTTCACGAGCCCCGTCAAGGTTTCGGCCGCTTGCAGACACAGCGTCAGCCGCTCGCGCTGGGCCGCATCCGCCTCCTCCTCGGCCAGTTCCCGCAGCTGGCCCAGAAGGGCTGCGAGCGGCTCCCGCAGCTCGTGGCTCACCAGCGCCACCAGCCGGCCCTGGGCCTCCAGCCGGCGGGCCAGACGACAACGCGCCGCCGCCAGGGTCCGCAACCGGCGGTGGAGGCGGAGAGCAGGAACAGATCGCTGTGGCGGCCGCGGCACGGAGCGGGCTCTCCCGGGCTCGTGCAAGCCTTAGCATCCCCCACGTGCGCAATCAACCTATAGTTGAAGAGCGCGGATCGATCCGTGCGACTACGCGCCGCGGCGGCGACGGCGGTGGGCTGGTTAGAAGGGGGCCACCACATTCCGGGCCATCCAACCACGGAGGAGAGGCGCCATGTGGAGCCGTCGAGCGCTGTCGGCCCTTGCGCTGGTGGTCACCCTCGCCACGGCCGCGCCCGCGGCCGCCGAGATCCGGATTGGCGAGATCAACAGCTATTCCCGCATTCCCGCCTTCACCGAACCCTATCGCCGCGGCTGGCAGCTCGCGCTCGAGGAGATCGAGGCCCAGGGCGGCATCCGCGGCCAGCGGCTGGTGGTGATCGACCGCGATGATGCGGGCAAGCCCGCCAATGCCGTGCGCCTGGCGGAAGAGCTGGTGCGCGGTGAGGGGGTGGTGCTGCTGATGGGCGGCTTCTTCTCCCATGTGGGCCTGGCCCTGTCCGACTTCGCCCGCCGCAATCGCATTCTCTATCTCGCCACCGAACCCCTGAGCGATGCGCTGGTGTGGTCCAAGGGCCATCGCTACACCTTCCGCCTGCGGCCTTCCACCTGGATGCAGGCGCACATGCTGGCGGTGGAGGCCGCCAAGCTGCCGGCAACCCGCTGGGCCACCATCGCCCCCAACTATGCCTATGGGCGCGATGCGGTGGCCGCCTTCCGCAGCATCCTTGAGGAGCTGCGGCCGGATGTGGTGTTCGTGGGCGAACAATGGCCGCCGCTGTTCAAGATCGATGCCGGAGTGGTGGTGCGCGCACTCTCCGCGGCCGAGCCCGAAGCCATCTTCAATGTCACCTTCGGCAGCGATCTGGCCGAATTCGTCCGGGAGGGGCGGCTGCGCGGCCTGTTCGAAGGGCGCACCGTGGTCTCGCTGCTCACCGGCGAGCCCGAATATTTCGAACCCCTGGGTGCCGAGGCTCCGAGCGGCTGGATCGTGACCGGCTATCCGCGCGCGCAGGTGGACACGCCGGCCCACCGCCGCTTCCGCGAGGCCTATGTCAGGCGCTGGGGCGAGGAGCCCTACATGGGCTCGCTCGTGGGCTATACCGCCATGAAGGCGGTGGCGGCGCTTTTGGAGCGGGCGCCTGCCTATGACAGTGAGACGCTGGTGGACACCCTCGAGGGGCTCGAATTCGATTCCCCCGTAGGCCCCATCCGTTTTCGCGCCATCGACCACCAGTCCACCATGGGCACCTGGGTGGGGCGGCTTGCGGTGGTGGACGGCAAGCCCACCATGGTGGACTGGCGTTATGCCGATGGTGCCGACCACTTGCCGCCGGACGAGGTGGTCCGCAGACTGCGCCCCGCCGACTGAGACGGCATGCGGTGAAGGGTCGGCCCCGGCCGGCCCTTCCGCCTTGCCGGTGCGGGGTAGGCACGCCCCATGGGCTTCTATCTGGTCCAGTTCCTCACCGGGCTCGCCTCGGCGAGCTCGCTGTTCCTCACCGCCGCCGGCCTGACGCTGGTCTTCGGCGTCACCCGGATCGTCAATTTCGCCCACGGCACCTTCTACATGTTGGGCGCCTATTTCGCCTGGGCGCTGGTGATGGCCCTCGGCACCGGCCCCCTGGGCTACTGGGGAGCGCTGGTGCTGGCAGCGCTCGCGGTGGCGCTGCTGGGGGTGCTGGTGGAGGTGGTGCTGCTGCGGCGGATCTATGGCGCGCCCGAGATCTTCCAGCTGGCCACCACCTTCGGCCTCGCGCTGGTGCTGGCGGATGGGGTGCGGTTCGTCTTCGGCCCGGCCGACCGGCTCGGGCCGCGGCCGCCGGGGCTCGAGGGCGCGGTGGTGCTCCTGGGCGAGCCCATTCCCACCTACGACCTTTTCCTGGTGGCGGTGGGGCCGCTGGTGCTGCTGCTGCTGTGGCTGCTTTCGCGCCACACCCGCCTCGGCATCCTCATCCGTGCCGCCGCCGAGGACCGCGAGATGGCAGCCGCCCTCGGGGTGGATGAGCGCCGCCTGTTCACTGCCGTCTTCGCCCTGGGCGCCTTTCTGGCGGGTCTCGGCGGGGCGCTGCAGCTGCCGCGGGAGACGCTGCATCTGGAGATGGACCTCGAGGTCATCGCCGAAGTGTTTGTGGTGACGGTGATGGGCGGCATGGGCTCGGTGCCGGGCGCCTTTCTTGCGGCGGTGCTGATCCGCGAACTCGAGGCCTTCGGCATCCTGCTCCTGCCGCGCATCACCCTGGTGCTGGCCTTTCTGCTGCTGGCGGCGGTGCTGGTGGTGCGCCCCCAGGGGCTTCTGGGCGAACGCGAGGGCGAGGTGCGGGCCGACCCGCGGCTGCTGCGGCCGCTCACACCCATGACCGCGCCGACCCGCTTTCTGGTGCTGCTGCTGCTCCTGGCACTTGCGCTCCTGCCCCTCTATGCCCCGCCCTATGCCCTGATCCTCACAGGTGACATTGCCGTCTTCGCCCTCTATGCCGCGAGCCTCCATCTGCTGCTGGCACCCGCTGGCCTCGTGAGCTTCGGCCATGCCGCCTATTTCGGCCTCGGCGCCTATGGCGCCGCGCTGGCGGTGCAGCTCGGCGGATTTGCCACCCTGCCGGCGCTGGCGGCCGGCCTGCTGCTGGCGGCCGTGGGCGCGCTGCTGTTCGGGGCTGTTGCCCGGCGCCTTGCGGGAGTCGATTTCGCCATGCTCTCCCTTGCATTCGCCGCCATCCTCTGGGGCGTGGCGGTGCAGTGGGACGAGGTCACGGGCGGCGACGATGGCCTGCTCGGCATCTGGCCCGAGGCCTGGCTGAGCGCGCCCGCCGCCTGGTATGGCCTCACCCTGCTGCTGGTGGTGGCAGGCCTTGCGCTCCTGCGCCTGCTGGTCTTCGCCCCCTTCGGCCTGGCCCTGCGGGCGGTGCGCGACCATCCCCGCCGCGCCGCCACCCTCGGCCTCCATCCCGAACGCCAGCGTTGGGCCGCACTGGTGGTGGCAGGCGCGCTCGCGGGCCTCGCCGGGGCGCTCCAGACCTTCGCCAAGGGTAGCGTGTTCCCCGATGTGCTGGCGATCCCGCGCTCGGTGGAGGGGCTGGTGGCTGTGCTGCTGGGCGGCCTCCACCAGCTCGGCGGGCCGGTGGTGGGGGCTGCGGCCTTCGTGCTGCTGGAGGACTGGGCCGCGCGGCTGCCCTGGTGGCGGGCGGTGGTGGGCGGCACCGTGCTGGTGGTGACGGTGCTGATGCCCGAGGGGCTCATGGGCACCCTTGCCCGCCTTGGCCGGCCGCTGGTGCGATTGGCGCGGGAGGGGAGGCGGTGACGCCGCTCCTGCAGGTGGAAGCGCTCACCCGCCACTATGGCGGCGTGCGGGCGGTGGATGGGGTAAGTTTCACCCTCGCCGAGGGCGAGGTGCGCGCCCTCATCGGCCCCAATGGGGCCGGCAAGAGCACCTGCTTTGCCCTGCTCTCGGGGCTCGAGCGCCCGGACCGGGGCCGCATCCGCTTCGCCGGCCACGACATCACCGGCCTCTCACCCCAGCGCATCCTGCGCCTCGGCCTCGCCCGCACCTTCCAGATCCCCGCCATCTTTCCCTCCCTGGATCTGGCCGACAATCTGCGGGTGGCGCTTTTGGGGCGCACCCGCCGCACCCTCGCCCCCTGGCCGCCGGCCCGCCGGCTGGCATCGGCCGAAATCGACGAGCTGCTGAGGCTGGTGGGGCTTGCCGAGCGGCGCCACCAGCCCGCCGGCACCCTCGCCTATGGCGATCGCAAGCGCCTCGAGCTCGCCATGGCGCTGGCCCACCGACCGCGCCTGCTGCTGCTGGATGAGCCCACCGCCGGCATGGCCCTTTCCGAGCGCTTCGCCCTCATCGACCAGCTGCTGGCCATTGTCCGCGCGCGCGGCCTTACCGTGCTGTTTACCGAGCACGACATGGACGTGGTCTTCCGCATCGCTGAGACCGTCATGGTGATGGATCGCGGCCGCCTGGTGGCGGTGGGGCCACCGGCGGCAATCCGCGCAGATGCGCGGGTGCGCGAGGTCTATCTCGGCGGCAGCCTTGCCGATGAGGCCAGCGGTGAGCCCCGGGAGGCGAGCTCGTGAGCGCGCCGCTTCTGGAGGTGGAGGATCTCACCGTCGCCTATGATGGTGCGGTGGCGGTGGAAGGCGTGGGCTTCACCCTGGCGCGCGGCCGCACGCTTGCACTCCTGGGGCGCAATGGTGCCGGCAAGAGCACCACGCTGCGGGCGATCATGGGGCTCGTGCCCCACCGCCGCGGTCGCCTGCGGTTTGCCGGCTGCGATCTTACCCGCCTGCGCCCGCACGAGATCGCCCGCCTGGGTATCGGCTATGTGCCGGAGGAGCGGCGCATCTTCCGCCGCCTCACGGTGCTGGAAAATCTGGAAGTGGGCCGCAGGCCCGCGCGCGAGGCCGGCAATCCCTGGACCCTCGAGCGCCTGTTCGCCCTCTTCCCGCAGCTGGCCGACCGCCGTCACCACCGAGGTGATCAGCTCTCCGGCGGCGAACAGCAGATGCTGGCCATCGCCCGAGCGCTGCGCGGCCACCCCGAGCTGTTGCTGCTGGACGAGCCCTCCGAGGGGCTGGCGCCGGCGGTGGTGCGTCAGCTGCTGAAGGCGCTTTGGGAAGCGCGGCGGAGCGGGCTCACGCTCCTTCTGAGCGAACAGAACTGGCGCTTTGCCCGCCAGCTGGCCGAGGAGGCCTGCGTGCTGGAGAAGGGGCGGGTGCGCTTTCGCGGGCCGCTGGCCGAGCTCGAGGCACGGGAGGAGCTGCGCCGCGCCTGGCTTGCCGTCTGAGGTCCGATCTCCCTTTCTCCCGCAGGACTCGCCGCTATTCCGCCGCCTCCCGCAGCCGTGGCGGCTGATCGTCGACGATGGCGTCATGGGCGGCGATGGCCGCCATATTGAGCATGTCGGAGACGGAGGCGTTCATCGGCACGATCTGCACCGGCCGTTCGAGCCCCACCAGCAGCGGTCCGATCACCGTGCCGCCGCCCAGATGCTGCAGCAGCTTGGCGGAGATGTGGGCCGAGTGCAGCGCCGGCATGATCAGCACATTGGCCGGTCCCGACAGGCGGCAGAAGGGGTAGTGGGTGCGCATGAGGTCGAAGTCGAGCGCCACATCAGGTGCCATCTCGCCATCATATTCGAAGTCCACCCGCCGGCGATCCAGCTCCAGCACCGCATCCCGCACCCGCGCCGCCTTCTCCACCGGGGGATTGCCGAAGGTGGCGAAGGACAGCAGCGCCACCCGCGGGGTGAAGCCCATGGCGCGGGCGAACTCGGCCGTCTGCACGGCGATGTCGGCGAGCTCCTGCGGGCTCGGCAGCTCATGCACGGTGGTGTCGGCGATGAACACCGTCCGCCCGCGCGCCACCATCATGGTCACGCCGAACACCCGCCGCCCCGGCCGCGGATCCAGCACCAGCCGGATGTTGTCGAGGGCGGTGCGATAGTTGCGGGTAAGACCGGTGATCATGGCATCGGCATGGCCGCGGGCCAGCATGCAGGCGCCGAAGACGTTGCGGTCCTGGTTCACCAGCCGCTGGCAGTCGCGGAACAGAAGCCCGTTGCGCTGCTGGCGGGCGTAGAGGTACTCGGCGTAGGCGCGATTGTGCTCCGACAGGCGGGCATTGTGGATCTCGATCCCGCTCAAGTCCACCTGGCCCATGTTGCGCGCCGTCTCCTGGATGCGCTCCTCGCGCCCGATCAAAACCGGCGTGCCGAGGCCGGAGTTGCGGAAGGCGAGGGCCGCAGCGATGCTTTTCTCCTCCTCGCCCTCGGCGAACACCACCCGCTTGGGGCTTGCCTTCACCCGCTCGATGATGGCCTGCATCCGCGAGGCGGCGGGATCGAGGCGCGAGCGCAGCTCGGCGCGATAGCGCTCGGTGTCGACGATGGGCCGCCGCGCCACGCCGCTCTCCATGGCCGCCCGCGCCACCGCCGGCGGCACATGGGTAATCAGGCGCGGATCGAAGGGGGTGGGGATGAGATAGTCGGGCCCATAGCGCAGCCGCTGGCCGCGATAGGCGGCGGTGACTTCATCCGGCACCTCCTCCCGCGCCAGCGAAGCGATGGCATAGGCAGCAGCGATCTTCATCGCCTCATTGATGGCGGAGGCGCGCACATCAAGGGCCCCGCGGAAGATGTAGGGAAAGCCCAGGACATTGTTGACCTGGTTGGGATAGTCGCTGCGGCCGGTGGCGATGATCACATCCGGCCGCACCGCCTTGGCCTCCTCCGGCAGGATCTCCGGGGTGGGATTGGCCATGGCGAAGACGATGGGATCCCGGGCCATGCTGGCAATCATCTCGGCGGTGAAGGCCCCCGCCTGGGAGAGGCCGAAGAGCACATCGGCCCCGCGCACCGCCTCCTCCAGGGTGCGGCAGTCGGTGTCCACCGCATGGGCCGCCTTCCAGGGATTCATCCCCTCCTCGCGCCCACGCCAGATGACTCCGCGAGTATCGCACAGGATCACATGCTCATGGGGCACGCCCATGGCCTTGAGCAGCTCGGCACAGGCGATGCCGGCGGCACCGGCGCCATTGATGACGATGCGCACCTCCTTGAGGTCGCGGCCGGTGATGTCCAGCGCATTGATCAGCGCGGCGGCGGCGATGATGGCGGTGCCGTGCTGGTCGTCGTGGAACACCGGGATGTCCACCGCCTCCCGCAGCCGCTGCTCGATGACAAAACAGGCGGGCGCGCGGATATCCTCGAGATTGATGCCGCCGAAGCTCGGCGCCAAGAGCCGCACCGCCTCGACGAAGGCGTCCACCTCCTCGGTGGCGAGCTCGAGATCGATCGCGTCGATGTCGGCGAAGCGTTTGAACAGGACCGCCTTGCCCTCCATCACCGGCTTGGCGGCCAGCGCCCCCAGATGACCGAGGCCGAGCACGGCGGTGCCGTTGGAGACCACCGCCACCAGATTGCCCTTGGCGGTGTAGTCATAGGCCCGATCGGGATCGTCCCGGATCTCGAGACAGGGCCAGGCGACTCCGGGGGAATAGGCGAGGGCGAGGTCGCGCTGGGTGGTGAGCGGCTTGGTGGGCACCACCTCGATCTTGCCGGGACGACCGCGCCGATGGAGCTCCAGCGCCTCCTCCCGGGTGACGCTGATCTGCTCGCCGGAACTGCCGGGCTTCGCCTCGCTCATCGCCTCCTCCCCGCACCTGCTGCGTCCTCATCCGGCGTGCCCGACTGGCTAATGCCGAAGTGGCGCTGCGGCAAGAGGCCCGGTGCGTCACGACGCACATGGGACCGCCCTTGCACCGCCCGGTAGCCGATTCTATCGCTTGGTCTGCATATTCGGAAATCCTCAGAAGGGGGACGACGCCATGATGAAAAAGACGGGCCATGCCATCGCCGCCGCCGCCATCGCTCTCGCCCTCGGTGCACCGCCCGCAGTGGCCGAGGAAGTGCCGGCAGAGCTGGTGCAGGAGGCGCGCGGCCTCGCCAAGACCTTCTTCACTCGCCTCAAGGGCGCGCTGCAGGAAGCGATCGCCGAAAAGGGGCCGGCCGGTGCCATCGGCGTGTGCGGGGCGGTGGCCCCGGGGATCGGCACCCAGGTGTCGGAGGAGAGCGGCTGGGCGGTGGGCCGCACGGCCCTGCGGGTGCGCAACCCCCGCAACGCCCCCTCGCCGCGGGAGCGGGCGGTGCTGATCCGCTTCCGCGAGGCCCTCAAGGCCGGCGCCGACCCCAAGACGCTCGAGTGGGCCGGCATCGTCGAGGAGGGCGGCCAGCGCTACCTCCACTACATGAAGGCGATCCCCACCGGCCAGATCTGCCTTGTCTGTCATGGCAAGAGTATCGACCCGGAGGTGCGCGAAGCGATCGCTGCGCGCTATCCGGCCGATGCCGCCACCGGTTTTGAGGCGGGCGAGCTGCGCGGCGCCTTCACCTTCATCCGCCCGCTGGACTGAAGCGGCAGGCGCGCAGGACCACGACCGGGGTCGCGACCGGAAGGCACGACCCCGGTGCCTTCCTAGGGCGCCTGGGCTTTGGCCGCAGCCTCAAGGCGGGCCTGGAGTTCCTCCCACGAAAGGGCGCGGGCATGGAGGTCAGCCCAGGGGTCGCCGCGCGCATCGAGCCGGGTGGCCACATTGGTGAGGGTCCAGCGGCGCGGGCCGGTGGCGGGATCCTCCAACTCATCCGGCCACAGCGGGGTTGACACCGGGGCGCCGGGCAGCGCCCGCACGCTCCAGGGGGCCACGAGACTCTGGGCCGGGGCGTTACGGGCGAGGTCGAGGAACACCCGCTCGCCCCGGGCTGCCCGCGGCAGCGCCAGGGTGGCGAGATCCGGGCAGCTGGCCACCACCGCTTCGGCCAGGCGCCGGGCGAGGGCGCGCACCTCCTCAAAGCCGGGGCCCGGGCGCAGGGGAATCACCAGATGGAGCCCGCGCGAGCCGCTGGTCTTGAGAAACCGGGGGCAGCCGGCCGCCTCGAGCCGGGCCAGCAGGAGGCGGGCCAGCTGCCGGGTGCGCTCGAACCCCTCCTCCAGCCCCATGGCCCGCGGCGGGTCCAGGTCGAACACCAGCAGATCCGGGTGCCACGGATCCTCGGCCCGCACCGGGAACGGATGGAAGGCGACGGCATCCTGGCCCACCCACCAGACGAGATCGGCAACCCGCGCGATGGCCGCATGTTCCATGCGCCCGCCGGGGCGCCGGGGCACCTCCACCCGCGCCAGCCACGGCGGAGCATGGGCCGGCAGGTGGCGCTGGAAGAAGCCGCCGTGGCCGACGCCGCGCGGGTGCCGTTCCACCGTCACCGGCCGCCCGCGCAGATGCGGCAGCAGGAACGGGGCCATGCGCACATAATAGTCGGCCAGCTGCTGCTTGGTGATGCCCTCGGCGAACAGGGGGCGGTCGGGATGGCGCAGCACCACCTCGATGCCGTCGAGTTCCATCACTGCGATCGCCGGCCCCGCGGCCACCGCGCTACGCCCGGCAGGTGAAGGCCTGGATGCCGGTCTGGGCCCGCCCGAGGATCAGCGCATGGATGTCGTGGGTGCCCTCATAGGTGTTGACCGCCTCGAGGTTCATCACGTGGCGGATCACGTGGTATTCGTCGGCGATGCCGTTGCCGCCGTGCATGTCGCGGGCGATCCGGGCGATCTCCAGCGCCTTGCCGCAGTTGTTGCGCTTGATGAGCGAGATCACCTCAGCCGAGGCCTTGCCCGCATCCATAAGCTGCCCCACCCGCAGCGCCGCCAGCAGCCCCAGTGCGATCTCCGTCTGCATGTCGGCAAGTTTCTTCTGGACCAGCTGATAGGCCGCAAGCGGCCGGCCGAACTGGCGGCGCTCCAGCACATAGCTGCGGGCGGCATGCCAGCAGAATTCGGCCGCGCCCATAGCACCCCAGGCAATGCCATAGCGCGCACGGTTGAGGCAGCCGAAGGGCCCGCGCAGCCCCTCCACCCCGGGAAGACGATGCTCATCGGGCACCAGCACCTCATCCATGAGGATGGTGCCGGTGGTCGACGCCCGCAGCGCGAACTTGCCCTCGATGCGACGGGTCTCGAGCCCTTCCATGCCGCGCTCCAGCACGAAGCCGCGGATCACCCCCTCCTCATCCTTGGCCCAGATGACGAAGAGGTCGGCGATGGGGGCGTTGGTGATCCAGGTCTTGCTGCCGGAAATGCGCCAACCTCCCGCCACCCGGCGGGCGCGGGTGCGCATGCCGGCCACATCCGAGCCATGGTCGGGCTCGGTGAGGCCGAAACAGCCCACCAGCTCACCGCGGGCCAGCGGCGGCAGCCAGCGGCGGCGCTGCTCCTCGCTGCCATAGGCCCAGATGGGGAACATCACGAGCGAGGTCTGCACGCTCATGGCCGAGCGATAGCCCGAATCCACCCGCTCGATCTCGCGGGCGATGAGGCCGTAGGCGACATAGTCGACCCCGGCGCAGCCATAGGTCTCTGGCAGGGTACAGCCGAGAAAGCCGAGCGCCCCCATCTCGCGCAGGATCTCACGGTCGAAGTGTTCTCGCCGGTTGGCCTCGAGGATGCGCGGCATCAGCTGCTCTTGGGCGTACTGCCGCGCGGTGTCGCGGATGAGCCGCTGGTCCTCGCTGAGCTCCTGCTCCAGCAGGAAGGGATCGGCCCAGTCGAAGGGTGCAAGGCGGGCCTGTGCGGCGGGATCGGGTGCGGTGCTCACGGCTGGATCCTCCCCCAAGCGGTCTAGGACGATGTGGTGATGATGGAGCTCACCGCCCGGCCTTCGGCCAGGACGGTGAGTTCGCCCTCGGCGAGGGGGCGCCAGGGCTCATCGGAGAGCGGCACGCTTGCGGCCAGCACCAGCAGCTGGGAGTCGCCGTGGACGCCGAGACCGGCGCCCTCGGTGCGGGCGCTGGGCTCGACGCAGCGGCGCTCCAGCAGCCACAGGCCGGGCGGGGCGATGCGGCCATCGCGCTGGCGCCGGCGATGGCCATGGACCACCAGCAGCTCACCGTCGCCATAGAGGAAGTTGAAAGGGTCCAGTTGGGCGAGCGCGCGCGCGAAGGCCGCCAGCACATTGGTGCGCTCGGCCACCGTCGGCGTGCGTGTGCGCCAGAGGGGCTCGAGCCGATCCAGCAGATGGCAGAAGGCATATTCCGAGTCCGTCCGGCCGATGGGGCGGAAACGGCCCGAAAGGCGGATGCGATCGGCAAGCCCGGGAAGATCGCCATTGTGGGCGAAGACATGGAGGCGGCCGCCGAGTTCGCGGGCGAAGGGGTGGGTGTCGGCGAGGGCCACCTCGCCCCGGGTGGCGCGGCGGATGTGGGAGATCACCATGGTGCTGGCGGGCCCACAACGTTCGAGAAAGCGTACGAGCGGGCTGGTGGCGGCGGGATGGGGTTCGCGGAAGAGCCGGGCATCGCCCCCCTCGAAGAAGGCCACCCCCCAGCCGTCACGATGGTGGTCGCGGCTGCCGCCGTGGGTGGCGAACGCTCCGAGGGAGAAGGTGAGGCGGGTAGGAAGGCGGGCCGAGAGCCCCAGCAGTTCGCACACGGGCCGGCTCCTCAGGGGATGAACTGTTCCTTGAGGATGCGCTCCTCGAGATTGTGTTCGGGGTCGAACAGCAGGCGGAAGCTGATGGCGCGGTCCTCCCACACCTCCACCTCGGTGACATCGCGCACCTCGGTATAGTCCGCCACCGCGCTCACCGGGCGCTTTTCCGGATCCAGCACGCGGATGCGAAAGCGGGTGCGGCTCGGCAGCAGCGCCCCGCGCCAGCGACGCGGGCGGAAGGCGGAGATCGGGGTGAGCGCCAGCAGATTGGCCCCGAGCGGAATGATCGGCCCGTGGGCCGAGAGGTTGTAGGCGGTGGAGCCGGCCGGTGTGGCCACCAGCACACCGTCGCACACGAGCTCGGGCATGCGGCAGACGCCGTCGATGTCGATGGCGAGATGGGCCGCCTGGCGGGTCTCGCGGAACACCGACACCTCATTGATGCCGAGGCTTTCGGCGATGGCACCATCGAGCCGGCGCGCGCGCATGCGCAGCGGATGGAGGTCCACCGGGGTGGCGCGGGCGATGCGCTCCAACAGCCCCTCCACCCGGTAGCTGTTGAGCAGGAAGCCGACGGTGCCGAGGTTCATGCCGTAGATGGGCAGGCGCCGGTCCATGTGGGTGTGGAGCGTTTCCAGCATGAAGCCGTCGCCGCCCAGAGCCACCAGCACCTCGGCCTGGCTCAGCGGCACATGGCCGTAACGCGTCACCAGCTCATCCCGCGCCCGGCGGGCGGCCTCAGTGCGGGCTGCGAGGAAGTGGATGCGCACCGCCATCCCCGTCGTCTTGCGCGCTGCGGCATAGCACGGCCCGAGGCCGGAGGCGACCGCAGGCAGCGATCACCCGGACCCGGCCGGCGGCCGCGGGCCTGGGGCCGGGAAAGGCGAGGTATCCGCGCGCCGCGGAAGGCGAAACGCGCCGCTTCGCCAACATAGCGGGGCGATGACGGCCACATCCGAACGGCAAAGCCCTTTTTCATCAGGGCGAGTGGCTAGAGTCGCGGGGCGGCCGCCAGTATCGAGGACTCGCGTCTTAATCCCTTTTTCATCAGGGCGAGTGGCTAGAGTTTCCTTTGTCCGTGCGGTTGAAGGCGGAATTCGACGTCTTAATCCCTTTTTCATCAGGGAGAGTGGCTAGAGAGAATTGCAGCGCCAGCAACTCTATGGCGCGCTTTGCCAAGTCTTAATCCCTTTTTCATCAGGGCGAGTGGCTAGAGCTGCTCTCTTCATCGTAAAGAAGGATGATCGTGGTAGTCTTAATCCCTTTTTCATCAGGGCGAGTGGCTAGAGAGCCTTCATGAGGGGGAAGGGAAATCAGACCTTCCCCCGTCTTAATCCCTTTTTCATCAGGGCGAGTGGCTAGAGCATGGGCCAGGAGCTTGTGAAGATCGAGATCCGCTCCCTGTCTTAATCCCTTTTTCATCAGGGCGAGTGGCTAGAGGGGAGGCGGCGACGCTGTGATCGTCGCCGCGATCGCCGGCGTCTTAATCCCTTTTTCATCAGGGCGAGTGGCTAGACGAATTCGAACGGCGTGAAGTCATCGTTCAGGACAGTCTTAATCCCTTTTTCATCAGGGCGAGTGGCTAGAGTATATG
>WFXL01000026.1 GCA_015490605.1 Rhodospirillales bacterium | reverse complement strand
CGTGGCAGCGGGCGGCGAACTTTGTCGTGAAAACGGTGCGACCAAAGATCGAGCCGGTGTTCGGCACCCTGAAGCGCTGTTACGGCCTCGCCCGCGCCCGCGGCTTTTCCCTCGCCCGCAATCGGGTCGACCCGATCTTCCGGCTGCTGGCCTTCCACCTGCGCCGCGCCGTCACCCTGTCGCCACCCATCAGCGGACCGCCACAGCTGGAATCCGCCCGCAGCCCGCCCGCAGCCCGCGAAACCCTCCGAAAACCCGCGGAACACCGGCACAGAAGCCCACGGCCCCAACCGATCCTGTCTTTGCGGAGACGGTCACGCCATCCACCGACACGCCAAGGTTTTGCGGGGTGGTCTCGTATATGTCTGACCCATCGTTTCCTGCCAAGGTATCGTTCCTTGGCTCCGCCAACAGGATGTCATCTCCCGTGCCGCCATAAACCGTATCGTTCCCGTCTCCGTCAAAAAGGATATCTGCTCCGGTGCCACCGTAAATGACATCGGCCCCATTGTAACCAAAAAATGACGTCTGAGCCTCTCCCAGAGTATATGACGTCATTTCCATCTCAGCCAAAAATATTCTCGGCCAGATCCGTTCCCTGTAAGCTGTCGTCCGCATCGCTACCCCGGATATCCGACCCGCGCTCGACGCCTCCCACCACCACGCGCACGGTCAGATTGTTGCTGTCGCCGCTGCGGTCGAAAGCCTCGACCACGATGTCGTTGGATCCAGGCTGATCGCCCGCGACGTATCTCACCCGCCAGGTCTCACCCCGCGCGACTTCGGCACGGTCCGTCTTCCGCCCGTCGAGCTCCAGCCAGCCGGCTCCCGGCGTCGAATCGCAGAAGACGATGCGCTCGAGATCCTCCGGACCGTCCGGATCCCAGATCTGACCGAACAGCGAGGTGCCGCTCACCACCTGCCCGGGCTGGAGCTCCACGCGGCCCGAGCCCTCCACCACCGGCGAATGATTCACACCGGGGTCCGGGTCGACCACCGGCGTGCGCGTGCTTCCTCCGAGAGCGAAGAAGCGTCCCGTCGGGTCGATCGAGGACGGCAACTGCTGGTCGTTCCTCAACGGCGGCGTTTCGACGCGCGCCCAGGGATCCGCGAAGTCCCGGATGCGGAAGCCGTCCTCGCCGAAGTGGACGACGAGATCGTCGCCCTCGCACGCAAAGTTCAGCTGCGAGGGGTCGACTCCGAGCAGGTCGACCCGATCCGATCCGCCGTTGGTGCCGAGGCCGGTCTCGTCGATCATGTTGAAGCCGTCACCGGGCCGGAGCCGGTAGACGTCGTCGCCCGTCCCACCGTAGCGTATCGCTGCCGCTGCCACCTTCCAGCAAATCGTCACCGGTGCCGCCGTGCAGGACGTCGTTTCCCGGACCGCCGTGCAGGGTGTCGCGGCCCGCCCCTCCTGCGAGAATGTCGTCGCCGGTCCCACCGTCCAGCACGTCGCGTCTGGTGCCACCAATAAAGCGGTCGTCACCGGCGCGACCCGAGAGGGCATCGTCACCGGCACCACCGATGGCGTGATCGTCGCCCATGGTGCCGACGATCTCGTCGGATCCGCCACCCCCCAGCACCGGCACGGTACCGCCCGGGAGCTCGATCCGCCGCGCGGCGGTGGGGGCATCCGGGTCGTAGTAGGAGATGATGCGGCCGCCGATGGAAACCGTGGCCACCACGTCGGGATCGGCGACGGTCGCAAGGAGCTCCTGGAGGTAGACTCCGGAGTCATGGGCGTCGATGATTTCCCGGATGCCTTGTACGTTTTGCTCTATCTCCAGAACCTGGCCTACGCGCTCATTGTTGTATCCTCGGAGTATATCAGCTACAATATCATCGGAATGAAACACAGAAACCGTATTGAGTTGTGCCGCAGAAGGCAAATTCACATTGCCCGGCAACCACGGTGAAGCAACAGTGAGCGCATGAATCCGAGTGAGATCGAACCCCAGTTCGGCAGCTCGGTACCAGAACGCCTCGACCATTGCGCCGCCGAGACTATGGCCCGCAACCAGGACATCGGATCCCGTCCTTTCAGCCAATGCCAAGACAGCGTCGAAAAACGGACGGAGTTTCTGATAGTGGACCTGCGAAGCCACCAAAGGTGAACTGAGAGCCATGTCGAAATTATCGAGCCAGTCTCTCACGCTCTTGGTCCCGCGAATACCAACCAGAAGCTCAGTTTCCTGTGTGTTGTATAACGCGAAGGCATCAGAATTGAGATCTTCGCGCCCAAATCCTCCGTTGTAATACCGATTCCTGTCAAATGACCAGAATACATTCGTACCGTCTGCGAAATCTACCTGTCCTTCTGCCGGAAGGCCGAGATCCTTCGGTGTCAGCACCCGGAAATCGCCACCGAACACCTGTGGAACAAGCGTCGAGAGATCACCCTGATCGTAGGCATAGTACATGGTCTTCACGAGCAGTGGCAAGCGGTCCACCCACTGTGCCCAGAAGCCGGCGTCGGGAACCGGCGGGCTGCTCCCTTGGCCGTCCACACGGTTCCGAATGGTGACCAGTTCGATGGTGCTTTCCGCGCCATTTTCGTAGAAGACGGTAATGCCGATCCGGTTTTCGCCGGAGCCGGTCCCGAAGAGATACTCGACCCGCCCTGCCGTGAGGGTTGATACATCCACGATCTGCCCTTGCCTGGGGATGGGCTGCCCGTCCACCTCGATGTGGCCAGCACCAAATACAGCATCCCAAAGGCCTACCCGTGTGATCGCGTCCCCGTCGGCATCGCTCCACTGCAGTCCCAGCAGCTGGTCGAGGCAGGCGTGGTCCGGCTCGCGGCCCACATGGTGGACGAGGCCGCCGTCGGGATCGGTCGCGGTCGCCTCGACGACCGGTGCGTGGTTGCCGCCGCCCACCACGAGCTGCACGAGGTCCTCACCGACCGCACCGGCGGAGTCCCGCACCTCTATGGCGATCTCGTCGCTGCCGGTCCGGGCTCCCGCACGGTAGACGACCGTATCGAGTTCCGACCAGGGCACGACGACGAAGCTGACCGGCTGTCCGTTGTGGTAAAGTCTGCCCCCGTCGGTCCCCGGTGTCGCATCGGCAAAAACCACCTCGGTGTACGTGCCGTTGCCCCCACTCACCCGACCGACCAGCTGCGAGCCGGTGACCTCACCTCCCGCGGCCACGGTCAGCGGATCGGGCGCGTCGACGGTCAGGGGATCACCGCCGGTGACATAGTCCGTACGTGTGATCGAATCCGCGAGTTCCTGCCAGGACGGCAGCCGTACTGGTGGATCTGCACGGATCTCTGAGAAGGCCTTCGTCAGATCCAGCGCCACCTGGGCGGCATCCATTCCTTCCTTGGCGTGCTGCAGTGCCTGCCACAACGTCGACAGCCATTTCAGGCCCACCTCGTCAGGGCAGCCTCAACAGTTCGCCAGCCGAAGCCGGAAACGAAACGCCTGAGAAGATCGGAGGCCTCGTCCTTCCACGACCGGTCGAGGTCGGTAACGGCCTCGAGCGCGCTCGTCGCCAGCCCCTGCCGGGCGAGACCTTCGAGCGTCTTCTCGTACAATCGTTTGATGGCGGCACCGTCCCAGGTATCGAGCCCTCGAAGACGATCCCACCTAGAGACGGCTGCCCGCAGTTCGGCAATACCCTCTTTACCGGCCCAAAGCGCGATCACGGCCGGCAGCGCTTCAGTGGCGAGCTTCGTCAGTCCTCCGGCATTCTCGACCAGAATGTTGGCCAGTTCCTCCGGTCCTCTCACGGCCCTGACAAAGGGCGCGATCTGACCGGCCAGTGCAGCACCAAGATCGTCTACGAACACGGAGATCAGATCGAGTGCGGCCTCGCCCGCCCATGCATCGCGAAGCGTCGCAATTCGACTTTCGAATGCATCCATGATCGCGGGATCGATCCTCTCGAGAATGGTGGCGGCCCGCACATAGGCGAAGACCGCCTTAGCCTCCGGTGTCGGAACCGCCGTGCCGTCCGCGTAACTCACCTCGTAGTGTTGGGCAAGGCGGTCGTAGTCCACCGCGTGGGTACGCCCGTTGTAGATGATCTTCTGGCCCTGAAGGACGAAATTTCGTGCCATTGCCCCTCCCATGCGGCGCTATCCGCACCCGCCAAGTCAACATTACAATAGCTGGTCGGTCCAAGCAAGCATGAGATGAAGATTCCTAACTTCCAGTGCTCAGAAAAATCCCCTACGGATGGGTGGCACACAGCGAAGAGACCCGCAGGCCGCGACCGGCCAGCCCCTTTCGATCCACCATTCGGACCCACGGAGGCCGGATCCCGCTGAGACACCGGTGAACGGAAAGCCGTGGCGAAACCCTGACCTGCCCTACTTAGATACCTCCAGATTCGTCGAAAACAGATATCGCATCCCCTGATCCGCGGCTCCTACCAGCCCATCCCCTATCGGGCGTAAATGCTGGCAGGCGGTTGTCGCGGCAGTGGCGTCGCCGCGAAGCTACGGCCGGGGCTGGGTGAGACAAGGTCGTCCGACCGTGCCGTGCAGGGCGCCAGCTGACGTCGACCGTCAGTGACAGATCCGGGTAATCCCCACAGCCCCATAACGACCGTGGGCCAGAGTCGCGCGGATGGTGGAGAAAGACTTGCGGGCACCCGGCTGCCGGCACGTCTTTTCCAACACGCGCGGATGCTGATATGGAATCCTCAGAGAGACTTTAACAGAATGAGATGGGGGAGCGCATAGCCGAGAAAGCACGATGCGCCTAGAGCCTAGAGTTTCGGGCGCGTGGCCATCCGTGGAAGAGACCGAGCGTAGCCCGAGCCACAGCTTGGTCTGAAGAGGGTAGCAGGGGCCATGTGCATGGGAATCAGGCCCGTGCCACACCGCGATCCGTGCGGAATGCCTTCTCCCCTGACTGCGCCCTGTTCTGTTGCGGGTCGCGTGGCGATCAGGCCCTTATGGGCCGGCGGCATGCACTTGGGAACTTCGAGACCCACCGCTACCCCGTTCCAATGGAGTCCAGGGATCCGAGTAAGGAGCACCCCTGCGCCTACGGCCCGACGCGACGCGGCACCATCGGCAGGACCTCCGGCTTCGCACGGGCGCTGGTGAGAACCCACGCGCACCTTCCGCTGTGAAAATGATGGCGAAGGCATCAGGATGTGGTTGCGACACGTGCCGAACGATGCTGTGGGTGCCGAGTACCGTCAGGCCAGGGGATCACGATGTGACGGCGACGGTCGACAGAGCCCCCGGGGCGAAGGGAAACACCGGTCGGCCATGGGTTGCGCTGGCCAACGTGGGCCGATGGCGACGGTTCTTCAGAGAGGATTCACGATTCCTTAGCGATCTCGCACCAGACTCCCGCGGATGGTGGGGCAGGACTCGCGGACGCCTGGGTGTCGGGGCACCTTTCCCACCGTCCAGAGATGCTGGCACGAAATCCTCAACGACCCGTTAACGCGCGAAAACAGACTTCGAGGCCGTGACTTGGTCGACGGGCAACGGTCGCGATGGAGCATGTCCGGAGGCGCATGAAGCTGGTCCGAGGCCGTGACTCGATGGACATAGAACCGGAAGCGCGAAATGGGATACTCCCTGGAGAGACCGCCGGCACCCGCCTCGGGTGTGAACGCCACCTCCGCAGCCACCCCGCCATCTTCATGACGTCTCCGCCAAGCCTGCGGGCGTGGCCACTCCCGGCGTGCCGTTTCCATTCCCACCCTTCTTCACATCCGTAAGAAATCTTTCACGACCTGTTAACGATCTGCTGTCATAGTTCCACGGATGGTGGAAAAGACCCGACCGCGCCTCGAAACGTGGGTCTCTCTCCCACGATCCGTGGATGTTGGTGCAAAATCTCCAACAAAGCGTTAACACAGAGAAACCTCCCCGGCACAGGAGGTTGCGGGCGTCGGTACGAGACCACTAGGGGAGCTCATCCCTTCATCGCAACCGGGCGCCGTTCCCCACAGGGCGTACAGGCTTGGCCGGGGTGCCATGAGTCGCTAGGAGGGTGAGGGAGCCCTTCGGGGGAGGCCGTCTCGTGCGCTTTCTGTCCTTCACCCACGGGCGCTATCGCAGCTTCGGCATCCGCACCGAGGCCGGCGTGATCGATCTCGGGGCACGGCTCGGGGGGCGGGTGGCCGATCTCGGCGCGCTGCTGACGCTCCTGGATCGCGGCATGGAGCTGCCGGAGCTGCGCGGGGCGGAGGCCGACTTCGGCCTTGAGGAGATCGGCTGGCTGCCGCCCATCCCCGCGCCCGGAAAGATCCTCTGCGTCGGCCTCAATTATGCCGAGCACCGGGAGGAGACCGGTGGCCGCGGCCAGCACGCCCACCCCACCCTGTTCGTGCGCTTTGCCGACAGTCTCGTGGGCCATCGCCAGCCGCTGCGCCATCCGGGCGTTTCGGACCAGTACGACTATGAGGCCGAACTTGCGGTGGTGATCGGCCGCACCGCCTTCCGCCTTCCGGCCGAGCGCGCCTGGGATGTGGTGGCCGGGGTGAGCGGCTTCATGGACGGCTCGGTGCGCGACTTCCAGTTCCACACGAGCCAGTTCACCCCCGGCAAGAATTTCCTGGAAAGCGGCGCCTTCGGGCCGGAGCTGGTGACGACGGACGAGGTGCGGGATGGCTTCGACAACCGTCTGATCCGCTGCGAAGTCAACGGGGAAGAGCGCCAGCGGGCGCGGCTGGGGGAGATGATCTTCGGCATTCCCGAGCTGCTGGCCTATGTGAGCCAGTGGACGGTGCTGCGGCCGGGCGATGTGATCGCCACCGGCACGCCCGGCGGGGTGGGATTCGCCCGAAAACCCCCGCGCTTTCTGCGCCCGGGAGATCGGGTGGTGGTGGAGATCGAGGGCATCGGCCGGCTGGAGAACCCGGTGCGGGCCGCCGACTGACCCGCCGCCCTGGGCCTGCGCCACCGCCGGGCAGGCCCACCCGCTTCCCACGGCTCACGGGATCCCGCTGGCGGCAGTCCGCCAGGGCGTGGCCATGGCGCCGTGTCCGCACCGCCCCCACTCTCCACCTGAAAGCAGGTCACCTTCTGCCAAGCGCATGCCGGCGGACGGCGGCACCGCCCTCATGAGCACATCGCGCGAGCCCCAAGCAACCGGATTTCCACCGGCCGCCACCGCACCACAGCCCTGCGTCCCTGATCCGCCAGCCGCAGCAGCCGGCACACCCACGCGGTCCCGACCCCGGCGGCGAGGGGGCCGACCCGGCCCGCCGCGGTGGCTTGGCCGGTCTCAGCTCGCGGCGCTGTCGGCCTTGCGCTCGGCGTAGATCAGCAGCGGCTTGGCGCGGCCTTCCACCACCTCGCGATTGACCACCACCTCCTCGACACCGCTCATGGAGGGCAGTTCGAACATGGTCTCCAGGAGGATGTTCTCCATGATGGAGCGCAGGCCGCGGGCGCCGGTCTTGCGCTCGATGGCCTTGTCGGCGATGGCGTGGAGGGCGTCCTCGGTGAAGGTGAGCTTGACCCCCTCCATCTCGAACAGCTTCTGGTACTGTTTCACCAGGGCGTTCTTGGGCTCCTTGAGGATGCGCACCAGCGCCGTGTGGTCGAGATCCTCCAGGGTGGCGATCACCGGCAGGCGCCCGACGAATTCGGGAATCAGACCGTAGCGCAGCAGATCCTCCGGCTCCACCTCCTTGAGGAGCTCGCCGGTGCGGCGCTCGTCGGGGCTTTCCACCTCCGCGCCGAAGCCCATGGAGCGCCGGCGGGTGCGCTGGGCGATGATCTTCTCGAGCCCGGCGAAGGCGCCGCCACAGATGAACAGGATGTTGGTGGTGTCCACCTGCAGGAATTCCTGCTGGGGATGCTTGCGCCCGCCCTGGGGCGGCACCGACGCCACCGTGCCCTCGATGATCTTGAGCAGCGCCTGCTGCACCCCCTCGCCGGAGACGTCGCGGGTGATGGAAGGGTTCTCGGACTTGCGGCTGATCTTGTCGATCTCGTCGATGTAGACGATCCCCCGCTGGGCGCGCTCGACATTGTAGTCGGCTGCCTGCAGCAGCCGCAGGATGATGTTCTCCACATCCTCGCCCACATAGCCCGCCTCGGTAAGGGTGGTGGCATCCGCCATGGTGAAGGGCACATCGAGGATGCGGGCGAGGGTCTGGGCCAGGAGCGTCTTGCCCGAGCCGGTGGGGCCGATCAGCAGGATGTTGGACTTGGCCAGCTCCACATCGCCGGTCTTGCCGCCATGGGCGAGGCGCTTGTAGTGGTTGTGGACCGCCACCGAGAGCACGCGCTTGGCGTGTTCCTGGCCGATCACATAGTCGTCGAGGACGGCCTTGATCTCCGCCGGAGTCGGCACCCCCGACTTGCCCTTGGCGACGGACGCCTTGCTGTTCTCCTCATGGATGATATCCATGCACAGCTCGACGCACTCGTCGCAGATGAACACCGTGGGGCCGGCGATGAGTTTGCGCACCTCATGCTGGCTCTTGCCGCAGAAGGAGCAATAGAGGGTGCCCTTGTTCTCGGTGATCTTGCTCATCGCCGCGTCCGATCTCGTTCACCTCGAACAGCCTATCCGGCTTCGGGCGCCGCGGCAAGCGGTGTCGGCCCACACGCCGGCGGCGCCACCACCCATAGGTAGCACGCCCCGAAGGGCATGCAAGCGGTGGAGGCGCCACCCGGATGCTCGCGCAAAAGGTGAATTAGCCCTCAGGCGTCCTGCGGCTTGCCGGGCCGCTTCTCGATCACATGGTCAACGATGCCGAACTCCCGCGCCTCTTCGGCGCTCATGAAGGTGTCGCGCTCCATCTTGGCCTCCACCTCCTCGAGCGGCCGGCCGGTGTGGCGCACATAGATCTGGTTGAGGCGCCGCTTGAGGTTGAGGATCTCGCGCGCATGGATCTCGATGTCCGTGGCCTGCCCCTGAAAGCCGCCCGAGGGCTGGTGGGTCATGATGCGCGCATGGGGCAGCGCATAGCGTTTGCCGGGTGCTCCGGCCGCCAGCAGCAGCGAGCCCATGCTCGCCGCCTGGCCGATGCAGATGGTCACCACATCGGGGCGGATGTACTGCATGGTATCATAGATGGCGAGCCCCGACGTGACGATGCCGCCAGGTGAATTGATGTAGAGACTGATGTCCTTGTCGGGATTCTCCGCTTCGAGGAACAGGAGCTGTGCTGTTACCAGACTGGCCACATGGTCGTCGATCGGCCCCGTCAGGAAGATGATCCGCTCCTTGAGCATGCGCGAATAGATATCGTACGCACGCTCGCCGCGCGGGGTCTGTTCGACGACGATGGGCACCAGCTGGCTCATGATGGGGTGGGTCACGGTCTCCGGCCTCTCCCGGTTGGGGTTCAGCGCTCGCCCTGGTCTTCGCGCGAGGCGCTGGTGGATTCCGGCGCCGTGGCGCTTGCGGTTGCGGCATCGGTGCTGTCGTCGTCCGCGGCCGCCGGCACCTCCTCCTCATCCTCCTCGCGGAACAGTTCCTCGGGCGTGACCTGTTCCTCGCGCACCTTCACGAGTTCAAAGATTAGGTCCACCACCTTGTCCTCGAAGATGGGGGCGCGCAGCTGTTCGAGCGCGGCGGGGTTGTTGCGGAAGAAGTCGAGCACCTCGCGCTCGCGACCGGGATAGCGGGCGGCCTCGCGCATCACCGCCTGCTGCAGCTCCTGGCCGCTCACCTCCACCTGGTGGCGGCGGCCGATCTCCGCCAGGATCAGCCCCAATCGCACCCGCCGCTCGGCGATGGCACGGTATTCCGCTTCCAGCTCCTCGCGGCTCTTGCCGAGGCGCTCGAAATCCGTGCCGCTCTCCTGCATCTCGCGCTCGAGCTGCTGCCAGATGGACTGGAACTCGAGCTCCACCATCCCGGCGGGCACCTCGAAACGCACATGTTCGGCCAGCCAGTCCAGGAGCTGGCGCTTCATCCGCTCGCGCGCCCGCCGGCGGTATTCGTCCCGCAGCCGCTCGCGCACCGCCTCCTCAAGAGCGGCGAGATCATCATAGCCGTAGCTCTTGGCGAGCTGGTCGTCGATCGCCACCTCGTCGGGTGCCGCCACCTCCTCGACGGTACCCTCGAACACCACCGTGCGGCCGCGCAGGTCCTCGCGGGGATGGTCGTCCGGCACCACCACTTCGGCGCGGAAGGACTCCCCCGCGCGCTTGCCCACCAGCGCCGGCTCGAAGCCGGGCAGCAGCTGGTTGGAGCCGATCACCACCTGCACCTTCTCGCCTGAGCCGCCCTCAAATGGCTCGCCGTCGACGGTGCCGGTGAAGCTGATGGTAACCCGATCCCCCTCCTGTGCCGGCCGCTCCACCGGCTCATAGGTGCGCCGGGCGGCAGCCAGGTTCTCGAGGGTGGCCCGGACCCGCTCCTCATCCGGCTCCGCCACCGGGCGCACCAGCTCGATGGCGCCGAGGTCCACCTCCGGCACCTCCGGCAGCACCTCGAGATCCACCCGGATCTCCAGGTCGCGGCCCTCCTCATAAGAGGTCACCTCCACTTTCGGCCGCAGCGCCGGACGCAGCTCATGCTCCTCGATCAGCCGGCGGGTGCCCTCCTCCACCTTCTTCTCCAGCACCTCGCCGCGGACCGCCTGACCGTAGCGCGCCCGCAGCAGCTTGAGGGGAACCTTGCCGGGACGGAAGCCGGGGATGCGGGCGGTGCGCCGGATCTCCTCGAGCCGTCGGGTGATCTCCGCCTCGATCTCGTCGGCCTTGCAGGTGATGCGGAACTCCCGCTTCAGTCCTTCGGCCGCGACCTGGGTGATGTCCATTGTCGTCTCGCTCTCTCGTCGGTCGGCTGCATGTCCTGGTGCGGGCGGCGAGACTCGAACTCGCACGGCTTGCGCCACGGGAACCTAAATCCCGCGTGTCTACCGGTTCCACCACGCCCGCCTGCCGGCCGACGCTATAGCGCAGCCCCAGCCGCTGCGCCACGCGCCCGGCTTGCGCGAATCATGGTGCGGTCCGGTTCGCCCGCAAGACCGCGCCGGCGAGATAGAGCGAGCCGCACACCAGGACCAGCCCCGGCGGCTGGTCGGCAAGGGCGGCCAGGGCCGTGGCCACATCCGCAAAGGCACAGGCCGAAAGGCCGCGGGCGTTAAGCCGCGCGGCGGCGGTGTGGGGATCGTGCCCCCGGTGGTCCTCCGGCAGCGGCACCAAGGCAAGACTTTGTGCAAGCGGCAGCAGCGGCTCGAGGAAGCCCTCGAGATCCTTGTTGGCGAGCATGCCCACCACCAGGTAGAGCGGCCGTCCCCGCACAAGCCGCGGGAGCGAGCGCGCCAGCGCCTCGGCGGCGTCGATATTATGGCCGCCATCGAGCCACACCTCGAAGCCCGGGGGCAGGCGCGCCACCAGCGGCCCCGGCGGCAGCGGCTGCAGGCGGGCGGGCCAGCGCGCGCGCTCGAGGCCTGCGGCCAGCGCCTCCGGGGGGATGGGGAAGTCGCGGGCAAGCTCATGGGCCGCCGCCAGCGCCAGGGCAGCATTGTCCAGCTGGTGCACGCCCGCAAGCGCCGGTCGCGGCAGCAGCCAGGTCCGCGCGCCGTCGCGAAAGGCCAGACCCGCTTCCCGCTCCTCCACCTCGAAGTCGCGCCCAAGCCGCCGCAAGGGCGCCCCCAGCGCCGCCGCCTTGGCCTCCAGCACCTCGAGCGCCTCGGTAAAGCGCTGGCGGCCCACCAACACCGGCACCTTCGGCCGCAGGATCCCCGCCTTCTCAAAGGCAATCTCGCGCACGCTGCGGCCCAGGTGCTGCTCATGGTCGCGGCCGATGGGGGCGATCAGCACCAGCCGCGGTCGCGGCACCACATTGGTGGCATCGAGCCGCCCGCCAAGACCGGTCTCCAGCAGCACCAGATCCGCCGGCGCGCGCGCGAACAGCCACAGGGCCGCGGCGGTGGTGATCTCGAAGAAGGTGATGGGGGCCCCGCCATTGGCCGCCTCGCACGCCGCCAGCGCCTCCGCCAGCGGGTCATCCGCCACCGGCCGACCGCGGATGAGGATGCGTTCGCGGAAGTCCACCAGATGGGGCGAGACATAGCGGTGCACCCGCAGGCCCGCCGCCTCGAGGATGGCGTGGAGGAAGGCGAGGGTGCTGCCCTTGCCGTTGGTGCCGGCGATGTGGACCACCGGCGGCAGCCTGCGTTCGGGATGCCCCAGGGCTTCTAGCAGGCGTCGCATACGCTTGAGGGAGAGGTCGATGCTGCGGGGATGGAGCGCCTCGAGGCGTGCGAGCAGCGCCTCAGAGCCCGCGTCAGTCATCGGCGGCCTCGTCGAGGACCTCCAGATCCTGTTCCGGTGCCGGCGGCGGCAGCGCCCGTCCGCCGTCCTCGCCGGCCGGCTCCGGCGCCGCCGGCGCTTCGGCCCGCGGGCGCATGAACAGGTCCAGCAGCCGCGCCAGGGTGGCCGGCAGGTCGAAGCGGTGGACCACCATGTCCACCATGCCATGATCGCGCAGATATTCGGCCGTCTGAAAGCCCTCCGGCAGGCGCTCGCGGATGGTCTGTTCGATCACCCGCCGGCCGGCGAAGCCGATGAGGGCCCGCGGTTCGGCCAGATGCACATCCCCCAGCATGGCGAAGGAGGCGGTCACGCCACCGGTGGTGGGGTCGGTGAGCACCACCACATAGGGCAGGCCCGCCTCCTTGACCTCCTGCACGGCGGCGGTGGTGCGCGCCATCTGCACCAGCGACAGCGCCCCCTCCTGCATGCGGGCACCACCCGAGGCGGTCACCACCACGAAGGCGGCGCGGCGGCGCACCGCCTCGCGGGCAGCGGCCACGAACCCCTCGCCCACCGCCCGGCCCATGGACCCGCCCATGAAGGCGAAGTCCATCACCGCCACCACCGCCGGGCTGCTGCCGAGGGTGCCGGCGGCGGCGCGGATGGCGTCATGCGCGCCGGTGCGGCTCTGGGCCTCCTTGAGGCGGTCGGTATAGCGCTTGAGGTCGCGAAAGCGCAGCGGGTCCACCGGCACCCGCGGCAGCTCCAGCTCCTCATAGGCCTCACCGAAGAATTCGCGGAAGCGGAACTCGGGGCCCACGCGGAAGTGATGGTCGCAGTGGGGACAGACCCGGCGGTTGGCATCCAGGTCGCGATGGAAGATCATCCGCTCGCAGGCGGGGCACTGGTGCCACAGATTCTCCGGCACCTCCACGCGGCGCCGTTCCACCAGTGCCCGCAGCCGCGGCCGCACATAATTGGTGAGCCAGTTCATTCTCGCGTCACTCCCCGGATCGCCCCGGCCAGCGCCCGCACCTGGCGGAAGATGGCCTCATCCAGCCCTGCCCGCGGCCGGCCCGCGCCGTCGAGATGCTCCGCCACCGTGCGCACCAGCGCCGAACCTACCACCACGCCATCAGCGATGCGGGCCACCGCCGCCGCCTGCGCCGGCGCGCGGATGCCGAAGCCCACCGCCAGCGGCAGAGCGGTGTGGCGGCGGATCTCCGCCAGCGCTGCCTCCACCTCGGCGAGATCCGGCGCGCGCGAGCCGGTGATCCCGGTGATGGAGACATAGTAGAGGAAGCCCGAGGCATGCTCCAGCACCCGCTCTAGCCGCGGGCCGCGGGTGGTGGGCGTGAGCAGGCGGATGAAGTGGAGGCCGGCCTTGCGCGCCGGCAGGCACAGTTCGCGGTCCTCCTCCGGCGGCAGGTCCACCATGATCAGCCCATCCACCCCGGCGCGCAGGGCATCGGCAAGAAAGCGCTCGACCCCGTAGCGGTAGATGGGGTTATAATAGCCCATCAGCACCACCGGGGTGGCGTGATCGCGCGCACGGAAGCGGGCGATGGCCGCCAGCACGTCGGCCAGGCGCGTGCCGGCTTTGAGCGCGCGGCCGTAGCCCTCCTCGATGGTGGGGCCATCGGCCATGGGATCGGAGAAGGGCATGCCCACTTCCACAAGATCCGCCCCGGCCGCCGGCAGGCCCGCCAGCAGGTGTTCGAAGGTGGGCATGTCGGGATCGCCCGCCACCAGAAAGGTGATAAGGCCAGCGCGGCCCTCGGCGCGCAGGGCCGCAAAGCGGCGTTCGATGCGGCCGGTCAAAGTTCCACCCCCATGGCGCGGGCGACGGTGTAGATGTCCTTGTCGCCGCGCCCCGAGAGATTGACCACGATGAGCGCCTCCGGTCCCAGCCGTGGCGCCAGCTCCACCACATGGGCGAGGGCATGGGCGCTCTCGAGTGCCGGCAGGATCCCCTCGGTCCGGCCCAGGAGCGCGAAGGCCGCCAGCGCCTCACGGTCGGTGGCGGTGGCCACCTCGATGCGGCCCATATCCCGCAGCCAGGCGTGTTCCGGGCCGATGCCGGGATAGTCGAGGCCGGCGGAGATGGAGTGGGGCTCCAGCACCTGGCCGTCCTCATCCTGCAGCAGATAGGAGCGGGAGCCGTGCAGCACGCCGGGGCTGCCGCCGGTGAGCGCCGCCGCATGGCGGCCGGTCTCAAGCCCCTCGCCAGCAGCCTCCACCGCCACCAGACGCACCTCCCGATCATCCAGGAAGGGATGGAACAGCCCCATGGCGTTGGAGCCGCCGCCAACACATGCCACCAGCACGTCCGGCAACCGCCCCTCAGCAGCGAGGATCTGTTCGCGGGTCTCCTCGCCGATGACGCACTGGAGGTCGCGCACCATGGCGGGATAGGGGTGGGGCCCGGCCACCGAACCGATGAGATAGAAGGTGTCGCGGACGTTGGTGACCCAGTCGCGCAGCGCTTCGTTCATGGCATCCTTGAGGGTGCGCGAGCCGCTGCGCACCGGCCGCACCTCGGCGCCCAGAAGCCGCATGCGGAACACATTGGGCTGCTGGCGCTCCATGTCGCGCTCGCCCATGTAGATGGTGCAGGCGAGGCCGAAGCGGGCGGCGACGGTGGCGGTGGCGACCCCGTGCTGGCCGGCGCCGGTCTCGGCGATGATGCGGCGCTTGCCCATGCGGCGGGCGAGCAGGATCTGGCCGAGGCAGTTGTTGATCTTATGCGAGCCCGTGTGGTTGAGCTCCTCACGCTTGAGGTAGATGCGCGCACCGCCGAGCTCGGCCGTAAGCCGCTCGGCCCGATAGAGGGGTGAGGGACGGCCGGCATAGTCCGCCAGAAGCGCGCGATATTCCGCCCAGAAGGCGGGATCGGCTTTAGCCTCGCGCCAGGCGCGCTCCAGCTCCAGCACCAGCGGCATCAGCGTTTCGGCCACAAAGCGGCCGCCATAGATGCCGAAATGGCCGCTCTCATCGGGGCCGGTGCGCAGCGAATTGGGCCGATGCGCGCTCATGGTCCATCTTCCGGGATCACGCCGGCGAGATGGGCAGGGGCCAGGGTGCGGGCAAGACGCAGGAGTGTTCGGATGCGCGCCGGATCCTTCTGCCCCGGGCGCACCTCCACGCCCGAGGAGACATCCACCTGGCGGGCACCGCTGATGCGCACCGCCTCGGCAAGATTGCCGGCATGGAGCCCGCCCGCCAGGAACCAGGGAAGGCCGGGGTCGAACCCCTGGAGGATGTGCCAGTCGAAACGCGCGGCATTGCCGCCGGGAAGCCGCGCTCCCTGTGGCGGGCGGGCATCGAACAGCAGCATGTCGGCCACATCCCGATAGGCCCCCACCACCGCCAGATCCGCCCGCGCCGCCACCGGCACGGCCTTGATCACCCGCACCCCGAAACGCCGGCGCACTTGCGCCACCCGCTCGGGCGATTCGCGCCCGTGCAGCTGCACATAGTCGAGCGGCGCTGCCGCCAGCACCTGGGCGATGGCCTCATCACTGGGATCCACGAATACGCCCACGGCCGCCACCTCGGGCGGAAGTCCGACCCGCAGCCGGGCAAAGCGCTCGGGCGTGAGGTGGCGCGGTGAGGGCGGATAGAAGACGAAGCCGGCATAGCGCGCACCTTCGGCCACCGCCGCGCGCAGCGCCGCCTCATCGGTAAGCCCGCAGATCTTGACGGCAAGAGCACTCACCCCGCCTCTCCCAGCCGGCGCAGGATCGCCCGGGCGGCCGCGGCGGGATCGGCCGCACGGGTGATGGGCCGGCCCACCACCAGCACATCGGCCCCGGCCGCCCGCGCCGCCTCGGGCGTGGCGGTGCGCTTCTGGTCATCACCGCCCTCGCCCGGGCGGATTCCCGGCACCACCAGCAGCACCTCCGGTCCGAAGCGCGCGCGCAGCCGCGCCACCTCCCGCGGCGAGCAGACCAGCCCATCGACGCCGGCGGCCAGCGCCAGCTCCGCGAGCCGCTCCACCTGCTGCGATGCCGGATGGACCACCCCGAGCGCGCGCAGATCGGCATCATCGAGGCTCGTGAGCACCGTCACCGCCACCAGCCGCAGGCGGGTCGATACAGCATCGCGGGCGGCCACCGCTGCCTCCAGCATGGCGCGGCCGCCGGCGGCATGGAGGGTGGTGAGGGCCACCGGCAGATCCGCGATCGCCCGCACCGCCGCGGCCACCGTGTTGGGGATGTCGTGCAGCTTGAGATCGAGGAACAGGCCACAGCCGGTGGCTGCCAGCTGCTCCACCACCTTCGCCCCGCCGCGGGTGAAGAGTTCGAGCCCCACCTTGAGGCCGCCGGCGATGCCGGCAAGCCGTCGGGCGAGGTCCCGCGCCGCTTCCGGCTCGGCCAGATCCAGCGCCACGCACAAGGGATTGGCAAAGGGGGCGGCCACCTGGAGATCCCGCCTGTCCGCGCCCGATCTAGCGGCCACCCGGGCGCCGGCCAAGCCGGAAGACACGGTGGCCGAGGCAATGCACTTCATGGCCCTTTACAGCCGAAGGCCGCGGGCGCATATTGGCGGCGTGCCCGGTGGGTGAGCCGGGCCCGATGGGATTGTCTGGAATCATGTCGGCTGCACCGTCCTTGGCCCTCTTTCCTTGGATCCGCCTCGGCGAGGCGGCGACGGTGCGCGATTCGGCCCTCCTGCTGCTGCGACTTAGCCGGCCCTGAGCCCGCCGGCCCTTCCGGCGCGCTCAGGGCGAAGCCCGGCACGTGCCCCTTCGGGTCCGTGTCGGTCGTGCGGCGAATCCCCCACCCAGGCAGACACCAAGGACACCCCGACCATGAGCGGCCGAATCGAAAGCGAACGCGAAACCGTCATCATCTTCGACACCACCCTGCGGGACGGCGAACAGTCTCCCGGCGCCTCCATGACGGTGGAGGAGAAGCTGCGGGTGGCCGAGGCGCTGGAGGAGCTCGGGGTGGACGTGATCGAGGCAGGCTTTCCGATCGCGTCCGAGGGCGACTTCCACGCTGTGCGCGAGATCGCCAAGCGCGTCAGAAAGAGCGTCGTCTGCGGCCTCGCCCGGGCGACGGAGGCCGACATCGACCGTGCCGGCGAGGCGCTGCAGCCGGCCGAGCGCAAGCGCATCCACACCTTCATCGCCACCAGTCCGCTGCACATGAAGTACAAGCTCCAGATGGAGCCGGAGGAGGTGCTGGAGCGGGTGCGCGAGAGCGTGAGACGAGCGCGGCGCTGGACCGATGATGTGGAATGGTCAGGCGAGGACGCCTCGCGCAGCGAGCGGGACTTTCTCTGCCGCTGCATCGAGACCGCCATTGCCGCCGGGGCTACCACCATCAACATCCCCGACACGGTGGGCTACGCCTATCCGGAGGAGTTCGCCGACCTCATCCGCTACATCCGCGACCATGTGCCCAACATCGACCGGGCGGTGATCTCGGTCCACTGCCACAACGACCTCGGGCTGGCGGTGGCCAACAGCCTGCGGGCGCTGGAGGCGGGCGCGCGGCAGGTGGAGTGCACCATCAACGGCATCGGCGAGCGCGCGGGCAATGCGGCGCTGGAGGAGATCGTCATGGCGATCCGCACCCGCGGCGATATCCTTCCCTTCCGCACCAACATCGACACCACCAAAATCATGGCCGCCTCCCGGCTGGTCTCAGCGGTCACCGGTTTCACCGTCCAGCCCAACAAGGCCATCGTCGGCGCCAACGCCTTTGCGCACGAGAGCGGCATCCATCAGGATGGGGTGCTCAAGCACGCCCAGACCTATGAGATCATGCGGCCGGAGGATGTCGGCCTGGCCCGCTCGAGCCTGGTGTTGGGCAAGCATTCGGGCCGCCATGCGTTTCGCCGCAAGCTCGAGGAACTGGGCTATCACCTGGGCGACAACGCCCTGAACGAGGCTTTCCGCCGCTTCAAGGAGCTGGCGGACCGCAAGAAGCAGGTCTACGACGAGGACATCATCGCGCTGGTGGATCAGGAGATCCAGGATTTGGAGCAGCGGGTGCGGCTGGAATCGCTGCAGGTGGCGTGCGGCACCGAGCGCACGCCGCATGCGGCGGTGGCGGTGCGGGTGAATGGTGAGGTGCGGCAGGCCGAGGCCGAGGGCGACGGGCCGGTGGATGCCGCCTTCCGCGCCATCCGCGAGGCGGTGCCGCACGAGGCCGAACTCCAGCTGTTCCAGATCCATGCGATTACCGGCGGCACCGACGCCCAGGCGGCGGTGACGGTGCGTCTTGCCCGCGATGGCCAGGTGTTCCACGGCCATGCCTCCGACACCGACACCATCGTCGCCGCCGCCAAGGCCTATCTCGCCGCCCTCGACCGGCTGATGCGGCGACGCGAGCGCAGCGCCCACGACGCCGTGGCCGTCGGCAGCCCCTGATGGACCCGGCGGCAGGGCGGGCCATCTTGTGCCGGGACAAGCCCGGAAGATTGACGGTGCCCGTCCTGCCGCTGTTCCTGCTGCTGTTCGTCCTCGTCCCGCTGCTGGAGCTGGTGCTGCTGATCGAGGTGGGCGGGCGCATCGGTGCGCTCGCCACCGTGGGGCTCTGCCTTGTCACCGCACTGTTGGGCGGGCTTTTGGTGCGAAGCCAGGGACGGCGGGTGCTGGATGCCATCCGCACAGCCCTGGACCGCGGCCGCCTGCCGGTGCCGGAAGTGTTCCACGGCGCCTGCATTCTGGTGGCGGGCGCGCTCTTGCTGACTCCCGGCTTTCTCACCGATACGCTGGGGTTTCTGTTGCTGATCCCGCCCCTGCGCTGGCAGCTCTACCACGCCCTCGCCCGCCGGCTGGCGCCGCCGGAGCCGCAGGCGGATGAGGGTGCGCGGGTGATCCAGGTGCAGTGGCGGCGGGTGGAGGAGCACGACCGGGAGCCGCCGCCCGGAAAGGGCTGGGGGCCGTCATGATCCTGTTCGCACGCCATGCCGAATCCGAGTGGAATGCGCGCTTTTCCACAAGCCGCATCGACCCGGGCCTGCCGGATCCGCCGCTTACCGCGCGCGGGCGCGAGCAGGCCCAGCTGCTGGCCCGCCGGCTTGCCGCCGAGGGGGTGGTGCGGCTTATCACCAGCCCCTATCGCCGCGCGCTGGAGACGGCGCTCATCGTGGTCCGGGAGCTGGGGGTGCCGCTCGAGGTGGAGCCGCTGGTGCGCGAGCGCTTTGCCTTCACCTGCGATATCGGCACACCGGCCTCGCGGCTGCGGCGGGAGTTCCCCCGGCTGCCGCTGGACCATCTGGCAGAATATTGGTGGTCGCCGCGGGTGGAGAGCGATGGGACGGTGCGGGCCCGCATCCGCCAGCTGTGCCGGCGGTTGGCCGCCGATTCGGGCCCGCGGCCGCTTGCGGTGATCTCGCACTGGGGCTTTCTGCGGGTGCTTACCGGCCGGCCACTGGACAATGCCGAGCTGGTGCGCTTGGACTGGCACCGGTTCGTCACCATGGAGATGTCGGCGTGACCGCCAACAGCGACAATGCCAGCGACGGCACCGCCGCCAGCAGCAGCCCCCAGGGTCAGGCGCAGGCGGCGCCGCGCTTTCTGATCCTCGCCCAGTACATCAAGGACCTCTCCTTCGAAAATCCTGGCGGCCCCCAGCGGTTGCAGCAGGCGCGCAGCCAGCCGGCCATCCAGATCCGGGTGGACGTGCAGGGCCAGCGAATGGGCGAGGGGCGCCATGAGGTGACCCTGCGGCTCGAGATCGAGGCCAAGGTGCAGGACCAGCCCTTGTTCCTGCTGGAGCTGGCCTATGCGGGGCTGTTCGAGATCGCCCATGTGCCGCAGGAGAGCCTGCAGCCGCTGTTGATGGTGGAGTGCCCGCGGCTGATCTTTCCCTTCGCCCGCCGGATCGTGGCCGATCTCACCCGCGACGGCGGCTTCCCGCCGCTGATGCTGGATCCCATCGACTTCGTCCAGCTCTACCGCGCGCGGGTGGCCCAGCAACAGCAGCAGCGCCAGCAGCAGGCCGCCAGCGACGACGGCATGCCCGAAGGCACCGCCGGCAGCGCCTGATCAGCTGCCGCCCTCGGTGGCGGGGGTGGCGGCCAGCAGCGCCAGCGCCTCGCCCACATCGCGCGCCACCCGCCACAGCCGGCGGCAGGCGGCATCGGCGAAGCCCTCCTCCATGACCCGCTCGAAGAAGGCCAGCAGCGGCGCGAAGAAGTCCTCCACATCCAGCAGCACCACCGGCCGGTCATGGTAGCCCAGCTGGCGCAGGGTTACCACCTCGAGGAGCTCATCGAGGGTGCCGAAGCCGCCCGGCAGCACCAGAAAGGCGTCGGCGGCCCGGATCATGCGCTCCTTGCGCTCGAACATGGTGGCTGTGACCACCAGCTGGCTCAGCCCGGGCTTGGCCACCTCACGCGCCATCAGCCGTTCGGGGATCACCCCCACCACCTCGCCGCCGGCAGCCAAGGCCGCACCCGCCACCAACCCCATGAGGCCCACATCGCCGCCGCCATAGAT
>WFXL01000025.1 GCA_015490605.1 Rhodospirillales bacterium | reverse complement strand
GGGTGCTGCCGGGGGCTTGGGCGGTGGCTCGAAGTCGAGCCGTGCCAGGGTCTCGTCCAAGGCCGAGGGCGGCAGCCGGCCGGGCGGTGTGCAGGCCGCCAGCACCACCGGCAACAGCAGCGTGGCAAGGCGCATGATGATGCGGGCTCTCATCCGCCACTCTCCTCCTCGGGGCGGGTGACGTCCCCGGCGAGGAACAGCGAGAGGGCGAGGGCCACCCGCAGGCGGGCACCGCGCTCCTCGCCGAGGATCTCGAGACGGTCGATCAGAAAGGCGGGGCGGCCGTATTCCAGCGCATGGAGCAGATCGCGCAGCACCCGATGGTCGCCCGCCACCAGCCGCAGCTCGAGCGGCAGTCGCGGCGGCACCCCCGGCTCGGGGGCTGCCACCTGCACGCTCACGAGCTCAGCCCCGGCCGCCTCCACCCGCCGGGTCACCAGCCCCTGGGCATCGGCGGCCGCCACCGCGGAGCTTTCGGCCACCAGCCGCCAGGGCAGGGCCTCGAGCCTGCGGGCCACATCCTCAGCCCCGGCCGGCGGCGCGCGCTCGGCGAGGAGGCGGGTCAGGGTGGCGTGCTCGCGCTCGAGGGCGGTGCGGCTGCGGCGGGCCTCCTGCCACAGTCCCGCCAGCACCAGCGCCAGGGCCAGGAGCGCTAGTGCCGGCAGCCACCGCAGGTACCGGCTCATGGCTCCACCTCCCCTACCAGCCGGGTCTCGAGGACAAAGCGCTCGAGCGGTCGCGTGCCGCCCTCGGGGCGCACCCTCAGGGCGGGGGCGAGAAAGCGGGTGTCGGCGAAGAGGGGCGAGCGCTCGAACAGGCGCACGAGGGCGGCGCTGTCGGGCGCATAGCCATGGAGCCGCACCACCCGCCCCTCCACCACCAGCCGCTCGAGCCACACCCCATCGGGCAGCAGGCGCGAGAGCCGATCCAGCAGCGCAAGGCGCCCGGAGCGTTCGGCCGCATGGGCGGTGATGGTGGCAAGCCGCTCTTCGAGGGTGCGCCGATAGGCGCTGCGGTCGGCCAGGGCGGCCACCTCGGCCCGCAGGCCGGCAATGGCCGCTTCGAGCTCGGCGATGCGGCCGCGCTCACCGCGCCACAGGCCGAGCAGCACCCCGTCCAGGAGCAGCAGCGCCACCGCCGCCGCCAGCGGCCACCACCGCCGCACCCGCCCGGGGTGCGGATCCGGCGCCAGCAGATCAAAGCGCGGCGGGGCCAGCGGATCGTCCAGCTCGAAGTCCACCAGATCCGGCTCGAGGCCGAGCTCCCGGGCGCGGGCCAGGGCCTGTTCGAGCCGGGTGCGGGGGATCACCGCCAGGGCGATTTCCACCCGGCCGTCGGCGAGCCGTCGAAGCGGCCACCAGCGCACGCACAGCGTTTCCACCGGCCACGGCACCAGCCCCACAAGCCGCCGGGGCAGGAGGTCGTCGAGGCGCTCCAGGGCTTCTACCGGCAGCAGATCGAACCGCAGAAGGCCGCTTCGCGGCGGCAGCCGCAGCACCAGCGGCCCCTCCCCGGCCTGTGCCCGCAGCCGGGCCACGGCCGCCCGCAGCGCCTCATGATCGCTTCCCCCAAGCGGCAGATGCCCCACCGGTTCGGCCCGCGGGCCGCGCAGCCGCCAGAAGCCTACCTCCGCACTGCCGAGCCGGCACAGCACGCCGCCGCGCCAGCGGGCGAGCGCGGGATGGGGACGCAGGGCAAGGGTGCGCACCGGGCTCGGCAGTCGCACCGAGCCGGGTCGGTCGCGGTCGCTCACGCTCCTCCCTCCCCCAGGGCGCGGGGCGCGGCCCAGTCGAGCACGGTCCAGCCTGCACGCTCACGCCGGACCACCAGCTCGATCCGCCGGACCGCAACATCGCCGCGCCGGACGCGGATGTCGAGCCGGTAGACGCCGGCGGGATCGACGCCGCTGGCGGCCGCGCCGGCGGGGTCGAGGCCGAGGGCGCGGCGCAGCGCGGGCGAGGCCAGCGCCGGCGCCACTTCCGCCCGGCCGGTGAAGGCGGTGATATCGGGCCACAGCCGCCGCACCAGCTCGGGCGTGAAGCCCAGGACCGTCACCAGCTCGGCCGGATGGTAGAGGGGGCGGTTGGCCGGACCCGGGCGGCCGGCGCGACGGTAGGCCTCCACCTCAGCACCCGCAAGCCGCACCAGCGAGTCGCCATCGCGCCAGTCCAAAAGCGCATCCCGCAGCCGCAACCGCTGTTCCGGCGGCACCCCGTGGGCCGCCAGCAGTGCCTCGAGGGTTGCGGGCGTGGCGGCGTTGAGATCCACCCGGCCGCTCTCGCCGGTGATGCGCACCACAAGCTCGAGCTCGCCGAGGCGCCGTTTGAGCCGGGCGCCGGCACCGAGCTCGCCGCGGGCGAGAGCTGTGAGGATCTCCGGCAGCAGCGAGCGGGCAGCGAGATCGAGGCGGCTCTGGTCCACCACCAGCGCCTGGCGGGTGACCGCTTCCCGCTCGGTGCGCGCCAGCACCAGCGCAAGCCCACCCACGGCCAGCGCCAGCCACAGCACCAGCAACAGCGCAAAGCCGCGATCCTCCCTCATCCGCATGGCTTCCCGGCGCAGACGGCAAGCGCGCGGATGCGCAGCGGCCACAGCCAGGGAACCCCCTCCCCCTGCGGCTCCAGCACCACCGCAAGCGGCCAGGGATCCTCCGGGGTGATCCGATCACGCCGGCGCGGCGGCCCTGCTCCACCCTCTGCCGGCGGCAGCAGATAGCGCCAGCGGGCAGGTGCCGGCAGGCGCGCAAGCGGCCGACAGGGAGCGCGGGCCAGAGGCGCCAGCGGATCGCCATCGGGCTTATACGGCGCCTCGCACCACAGAAGGCGCATGCCGCGGCCGGCGGGCTCCAGCACCAGCCGCACCGCCCGCAGACCCCGCTCCACCCGCGCCGGCAGGGGTGCGGTGATCAGCTCGAGCCGGCGCCCATCCCCGCGGATGGCGCGCCCCTCGCCGCGGGGCAGCGGCAGCGCCCGGGCAATGTGCTCTTCCAGCAAAAGCCCCAGCTCCGCCAGCCGGGCCTCGCCCTGGGCCGCCTCCACCGCCGCCTGCGCCCGCACGAGCGCCTCCATCAGCGCCGCCATCCCCACCCCCAGCAGCGCCAGCAGCACGAGCCCCACCAGCAGTTCCACCAGGGTGGTGCCGGCCTCCGCCGGCCGCATCGCGCTCACGGCCAGGGCTCCCCGGCGAGGATCAGTTTGAATGCCGCCTCATCGGCCACAAGGCGCAGCTGCTGGCCGCCGTCCCCGCGGCGGTGCGCCTCCAGCCGCAGACCCAGGCGGGCGATGCGGGCCTCAGCCGCGGGACCGAGGCCGAGGGCGCGCGCCGTGAGCAGATAGCGGGCGGCGGTGGCAAGCCAGGCTTCGGCCTCGCGGCGGGCGAGCATGGCCGCAGCATCGGCGCGCGCGCCCAAAAGCGCGGCCGCGAGCCCCGCCAGGATCACAAGGGCTATCAGCACCTCCAGCAGGGAGAAGCCGCGCTCCCTCATCTGCGCACCTCGACCCAGCCGGTGAGGGGGTCGATGACAAGCTCCCCTGTGCCTACCCGCAGCGGCCCGCCGGCGGCGCTGCCGTCGGGGTAGAAGCGGACGATGGTGGTGCCGTCGGGGCGCAGCTCCACCACCCGCCCGAGCCGACGGGCCTCGGCCCGGGCCGCCTGCAGCCGTGCTATGAGGGCTGAGGGATCCAGCTGGCCGTCGCCGCGGCCCAGACGGGGCACCACCAGCCCCGCCACCAGCGCCAGGATCGCCAGCACCACCAGCAGTTCGATCAGGGTGAAGCCCTCATCCCGCCGCATCGTCGAGGCGGAGACTGGAGATGTCGGCATCCTCGCCCTCGCCGCCGGGCGCACCGTCGGCCCCGAGCGAGAGGATCTCATAGGGCGCCCCCTCGGCCGGCGCGCGGTAGACATAGGGGCGCCCCCAGGGATCGCGGGGAAGACCACCCTCGATGTAGGGGCCGTTCCAGCGGGCCACCCCCGCCGGCCGCTCCACCAGGGCAGCAAGCCCCTCCTCGGCGGTGGGATAGCGCCCGGCATCGAGACGGAAATATTCGAGCGCGGTGGTCAGCCGGCGGATCTGCAGGGCCGCGGTATCGCGCCGGGCCCCCTCGAGATAGCCCAGCACCCGCGGTGCCACGAGCCCCGCCAGCAGCGCCAGCACCATCAGCACCACCAGCAGCTCCAGCAGGGTGAAGCCGGCATCGCGGCGCTTTGAAGACGCCCTCACCGCAGCTCCCTCCGCAGATCGAGGCGATATTCCACCATCCGGCCGTCGCGTTCCAGCACCAGACGGTCCACCTCCAGCCGCACCACCCGCCAGCCGTCGATCTCATCCCCCAGCCCGAGTTCCGTCAGCCGGCCGGGTGAGTCTGCTGTCACGAGTGCCACCCGCCGTCCCCGGCGCGTGAGGGTGCCGACGAAGGCGATGGGCGGCGTGGTGATCGCGTTGAGCGTGGGGGTTGCGGGCGGCGAGTCCACCACCACCGGCGGCGGCCGCCGCTCGGGGCGGAACAGCGGCCGTTCCGCCACCGCGCGGAAGGCCTCGGGCGGCGGCGGTGGGGCCGCCGCTGCCGGTGCGGCCGCCACGAGCAGCCCGAGCCCTGTCACCCACCGGCGCATTCCTGCCACTCCGCCCTTTCCGCTATGGAACGTTCCATCGGCCCATCTGTTCCCTGCCGTCAGCGCGACCGGATGTCGCCGAGGCTCACAAGCGCTCCCACCACCGCCACCACCACGAAGCCTACCGCGGCGGCGGCAAGCAGCACCAGCGCCGGCTCCAGCAGCCGCAGCAGCCGCTCGGTGCGGGCGGTCTCGGCGAGCCGGCCGGAGCCCTCGCCCACTTCCAGCAGCCGCACCGCCAGCGGGTCCAGCACCGCGGCCGCCCGCAGCCCCCGGGCGAGGCCCTCGCCGCGGGCCACCGCCTCCTCCACCCGGGCAAGGCGGGCGCGCACATGGGGTTCGGCCACCGCCCCGCGCGCCAGGGCCAGCGCCCGCGGCAACTCAAGCCCGCCCTCCAGCAGCAGCGCCAGGGTGCGGGCATATTCGGCCGAGGCGCGATCGCGCCACAGCGGCCCCACCACCGGCAGGCGCAGAAGCAGGGCGCCCAGGTGCGGGCGCAGCCGGCGGGCGGCCAGCAGCCCTGTGAGGAGCAGCAGCACCAGACCCAGGGCGAGGGCGGGTCCCTGGGCCTCCACCAGCCGGGCAAGGGCGAAGAGGGCGCGGCTTGCCGCCGGCAGCACCTCCTCGCGGTCGCTGAAGAGGCCGCTCAGACGCGGCACCACCCAGCCGAAGACGAAGGCCAGCGAGGCCACCGTGCCCACCAGCAGCACCACCGGATAGACCAGGGCCCCCTGCACCCGCTCGCGCCAGCCCTCCTGCCGCTCCGCCAGTTCGGCCGCATGGGCCAGCACCTGCGGCAGCCGGCCGGCGCGCTCGCCCGCCTCCACCAGCGCCCGGAAGGCGGGGTCGAACAGGGGCGCGGCGGCGAATGCCCGATGGGGCGCGAGCCCCCGGCGCAGCCGTTCGGCCACCTCCAAAAGTGCGCGGCGCTCGGCCCCGCGCGCACCCTCGGCCACCGCCACAAGCGCGGCATCGAGGCGTTCACCCGCCTGCAGCAGCACCGCCAGCTCCCGCAGCCGCTCCGCCCGCCCGCGCGCGCTGCCGCCGGGGCGCCACCAGCCGCCGGCCAAAAGCCCGGGCCGGCGGGCTTTGAGCTCGAGCACGGTGAGCCCGCGGGCCTCCAGCAGCGCCCGGGCGGCGGCGGCATCCGCCGCCTCCACCTCCTCCCGCACCAGCCGGCCGTCGCGGGTGATGGCGCGCGCGGCGAAGCGGCCCATGGTCAGCCCTCGGTGGCGCGCAGCACATCGGCCAGGGCCACCTGCCCCGCCGCCGCCTTCTCGAGCCCGTCCCGGCGCATGGGCCGCATGCCCTGCGCCATCGCCAGCCGCTGCAGCTCGCGGCTGGGGGCGCGGGCGCGCACCGCCTCCCGCAGCCCGTCATCCAGCTCCAGCAGCTCAAACAGGCCCACCCGGCCGACATAGCCGATCTCGGCGCAGCGCCCGCAGCTCCCGGGCTCGAACACCCGCGCCGGCGGCGCCAGCCCGTGGTCGCGGAAGAGAGCCCGCTCCAGCGGATCCGGCGGCCGCGGCCGGCGGCAGTCGGGGCACAGCCGCCCCACCAGCCGCTGGCCCACCACCGCCCGCAGCACCGAGGCCA
The DNA here is from genome assembly GCA_015490605.1 of Rhodospirillales bacterium. Taxonomy (GTDB): domain Bacteria; phylum Pseudomonadota; class Alphaproteobacteria; order Geminicoccales; family Geminicoccaceae; genus HRBIN39. The sequence continues at coordinate 13,288 of WFXL01000025.1, read as the reverse complement.
AAAGGTAGGGCTCCACCCCCATGTCCAGCAGCCGCGCCACCGCGCCGGCGGCGGTGTCGGTGTGGAGGGTGGTGAACACCAGATGGCCCGTGAGGGCGGCGTGGACGGCGATGTGGGCGGTCTCGGGATCGCGCGTCTCGCCCACCAGGATGACGTCGGGGTCGTGGCGCAGCACCGAGCGCAGCACCCGCGCAAAATCGAGACCGATCTCGGGGCGTACCTGGATCTGGGTGATGCCGTCGAGACGGTATTCCACCGGATCCTCGATGGAGACGATCTTGCTGCGGGCGGCGTCGAGCTCGGCGAGGGCGGCATAGAGGGTGGTGGTCTTGCCCGAGCCGGTGGGACCGGTCACCAGCACCATGCCGTGGGGGGCATGGATGTGCGGTGGCAGGCGGCGGGCGAGCTCGGCCGGCAGGCCGAGGGCATGGAGCGCGAGACGCCGGCGGCCATGGTCGAGAATCCGCACCACCGCGCTCTCGCCGCGGATGGTGGGCATGGTGGCCACCCGCAGGTCCACCTCGCGACCGGCGAGCTCGAGCCGGGCGCGGCCGTCCTGGGGCAGGCGGCGCTCGGCCACATCGAGCCCCGCCACGATCTTGAGCCGCGAGATCACCGCTGCCGACAGTCGCGCCGGCGCGCTCGCCACCTCCCGCAGCCGGCCGTGGACGCGATAGCGCACCACCAGCCGCTCGCCGGTGGGCTCGAGATGGACGTCCGAGGCCTCGAGCCGCACCGCATCGGCGAGGATGCGGTGGACCAGCCGCACCACCGGCGCGGTCTCGGCCTCGGGCACGGGCGGCCCCTCCCCTTCCTCCACCAGCTCGCGGCCGGCCTCGGCGGCGATGTGGGCCAGCACCTCGGCCCCGCCCTCAAAGCGGGCGGCGAAGGCCTGCTCGAAGTCGGCCAGCGCCATGATCGCCGGCTCCACCTCACCCTCGAGGGCCACCTCCACCGCCTGCAGCGCCTCGAAATCGAAGGGATCCACCATGGCCAGCCGCAGCTTCTCATCCACCAGGGCCACCGGCAGGAGCCCGTGGCGGCGCAGGAAGGCGGGCTCAAACATCCCCTCACAGGGCAGGCGCTCCGGCAGATCGGCCGGGGTGATGCGGACAAGCCCGTAGCGCTCAGCCACGAGGTCGGCGAACGCCTCGCCCGCCATCAGCCCGCGGCGGACGAGCAGATGGACCACCGTCACCCCCTCCTCGCGGGCGGTCCGTTCCACCTCCGCCGCCGTCGCCGGCTCAAGACGCCCCTCCCGCACCAGCAGCTGGAGCATGGGATGGGCCGGCGCGGCCGCCGCCTCGGGGGCGCGGCGTGGGCGCAGGCGGGCCACCAGCCCCCTCATGGCCCCCGCACCTCCAGCTGGGCGAGGGCCTGTCGGCGTTCCGCCTCCACCTCGGCCCTGAGCGGACAGGCGGCGAAATGGTCGTTCACCATCCCCACCGCCTGCATGAAGGCCTGGGCCGAGACCGGGCCGATGAAGCGCCAGCCCTCGGCCCTGAGGGCGCGCGCGAGGGCGGTGGCAGCGGGGCTGGTGGCGCGGGCTGCAAGCTCGGCCCGACTTCGCGGCGGCGGCGGTTCTGCCGTCGGTCGATGGCGCCAGAGGAAGGCCGTGAGCGACCCCTCGCGCGCGGTGATGGCGCGGGCGATGCGGGCATTGTGCAGCACTGCGGCGATCTTGCCGCGATGGCGCAGCATTCCAGGCATGGCCAGCAACCGATCCACCGCCTCCTCACCCCAGCCGGCGAGAGTTTCCACCTCGAAGTCGGCGAAGGCCCGCCGCAGCAGCGCGCGCCGGTGCAGCACCAGCCGCCAGGAGAGCCCTGCCTGGAACCCCTCGAGGGCGAGCTTCTCGAACAGGGAACGATCGTCCAGCCGCGGACGTCCCCACTCGAGGTCATGATAGGCCTCATAGAGAGGATCGCCCACGCACCAGAAACAGCGGGGCCTGCCGTCGGTCCCCGGGACCACCGCTGCCATCGCCCGCGCTCCCACTCGCCCGGGTGCGGGTAGCCCGGATCAGCCATCAGCGGAAGGGGCGGACGGCGGCCAGTCCAACAGCGCCCGCACCCCGGCCAGCGCCAGGCGGCCGGCCTCGAGCCCGGCGGCGATGGCCTCCTTGCTGCGGTGGAACTCGAACAGGCCGATGTGGGCTACGCGCGGGGCGATCAGCAGATCGGGCGGCTCGGCCGCCAGCCGGGCGCGGGTGAGACGGTCCTGCATCAGCAGGATGGCGCCATAGGCCACATCGAAATAGCCCGGCCCGTGCCCCTCGCGGCCACCGCCCAGGAGCGGATCGAGCCAGCGCCGGCGCAGCTCCCCGAGTGAGAGCCTGAACTCGAGGGCGAGCGCGCTGAAGGGATCGAGATCGGCCGCCGGGGCGATGGTCGCGAGTGCCGGTGGGGATTCGGGCGCAAGGCGCAATGGCACCAGCCCGAGATTGACATGGACCGCCACCACCGGCCCCCGCCCCAGCCCCCGCGCGGGAGCGACCGGCACCGGTTCGGCGAGGCCACCATCCACCAGATAACGGCCCTCGTGGCGAAGCGGCGGCAGCAGTCCGGGAAAGGCGATGGAGGCGCGCACCGCCCGCATCCAGGAGCCGCGGGTGAACACCACCGCCCGCCCGCTCTCGAGCTCGGCGGCGACGGCAGCAAAGCGGCGGGGGAAGGATTCCATCGGCGCATCCGGCAGGAGTTCGCCCAGGGCCGCCATCAGCCGCTCGCCCTGGACGAGGCCGCCGCCGCCCGGGCGGATGTCCAGAAGGCGCAGCACCTGCAGCGGATCCAGCTGGCGCACCCAAGCCTCGAGCCGGGCGAGGGCGCCGGCGGCGGCGAACGCCCCCACCAACGCCCCCATGGAGGTGCCCACCACCGCCGCCGGTACCTGGCCGGCCTCCTCCAACGCCCGCAGGACGCCGATGTGGGCGAAGCCGCGCGCGGCCCCGCCGCCCAGGGCGAGGGTGAGGTGTGCCATGATCTGTGTCCGTCTTACCCGGGCGAGGTTGGGCCGTCGGGCCCGCGGGGCAAGGCGGGACTAGCGAGAGGGTGGCGGCTCGCCCTCGGCCTCCACCACCCGTTCGATGTGGCCGTGGTGGAGGGTGCGGGCGTTGGCAAAGGCGATGATCTCGCCCACGAGGCCGATGGCCACAATCTGCAGCCCCAGCACCACCAGCAGGCTGGTGAGCACCAGCGCCGGCCGGTCGGCCAGCGGGATCCCCTCCACCAGCCGCTGCCACACCAGCCAGGCGGTGCCGAGCCCGCCCAGGGCGAGGATTGCAAAGCCCACGCCACCAAAGAAGCGGAAGGGCTTCTGGACGAATTTCACCAGGAAGAAGACGGTCAGCAGGTCCAGCAGCAGCGCCAGATCAGGCCCGCGCCGCGGCGGCTCGGGATGGGGCAGCCCCACCGGCACCTCCTCCACCAGAAAGCCCTGAGTCTGAGCCACCAGCGGCAGAAAGCGGTGCTGGTTGCCGTAGAGCACGAGCGACTCCGCCACCTCCCGGCGCATCAGCCGGATGTCGGAGCGCAGATCGGTAAAGCGATCGCCCACGAGCCAGCCCACCAGCCGCTCGAAGCGGCCGCCACCGCGCCGGGGCTCGCGCACGCCCACCACCAGATCGGCCCGCTCCAACGCCGGCACCAGCCGCGAGAGGCCGGCAAGATCCACCGGCTCGGGCAGCAGCGGCAGCGTCAGCACCCAATCCCCCCGGGCCTCGCGAAAGGCCACCGAAAGGGCGGCAGCGCGCCCGAACACCCGGGGAAAGGCCAGCACCACCAAAGGCTCTCCCTGGCGCTGCAGCTCTTCCAGCAGCGCCCGGGTGCGCGGCAGCGGGCCATCCAGCACATACAGCACCTCCAAGGCGGCGGCGAGGGGGGCCACGGCCTCGCGCAGCCGGGCGTGCTGGTCCCCAAGGCGCGGTTCCTCGCGGTCCACCACCACCACCACCGAGAGCAGGCCGTCGAGGGCCGCCTTCGAGCCCCGGCGGTGCCGGTGAGTCGGCAAAAAGGCGATCTTGGCGCGGGAGTCGGCGCTCATGGGGAGGCCTCCAGCGGATCGAGCCGGCGACAGGCGAGCCGCCGGTAGAGATCGAAGTCGCGGGCATGGCCGCGGTGGACGGTCTGGACCAGAAAGCCCAGGGCGAGGGCAAAGAGCGCCAGCGAGCCGGCCAAAAGGGTGAGGGCACTCCAGACCACGCTCGGCCGGCCGTCGCTGGTAAGTCCATTCAGCGCCAAGAATGCGAAGGGCAGTGCGGCGGCAAGCGCCACTCCGGCGAGGCCCGCAAGCCAGGCCACCGGCCGGCGGGCGAAGCTCAGAATGGTGCGGATCGTCAGCAGATCGAGCAGCACCTTGTAGATGCGCGAAAAGCCGTATTTGCTGCGGCCGAAGCGGCGGGGATGGTGGCGCACCTCGAGCTCGGCGATGCGCGGGGCCGCCAGCGAGGCCATGGCCGGGATGAAGCGGTGCATTTCGGCATAGAGCGGGATGCGGCGGATGAGGGCGGCGCGATAGGCCTTGAGGGAGCAGCCATTGTCGCGAATCGGCACGCCCGTGACCCAGCCGATCAGCCGGTTGGCCACCCGCGAGGGCAGCACCCGGCTCCAGTGGTCGCGGCGCCGGCGGCGCCAGCCCACCACCAGATCGTACCCCTCCTCGAGCTTGGCCAGCAGCCGCGGAATGTCGCGCGGATCGTTCTGGAGATCGCCATCCATGGTGACGATCACCCGCCCGCGGGCGAGGCGGATGCCGGTGGCCATGGCCACCGTCTGGCCGCAGTTGCGCCGCAGCCGCACGATCCTGACCGGCAATGCCGGATCCCGCGGCAGTGCGCGCGCCCGGGCGAAGGTGTCATCGCGGCTGCCATCATCCACCAACACCAGCTCGGCGCGCAGCGGCAGCTCGCGCAGCACCGCCCGCACCGCCTCGAACAGCGGCCGCACATTGTCCTCCTCATCATAGAGGGGGACCACCACCGACAGATCGAACACTTCTGCCCGCACGCCCAGCGCTCGCCTTCCGCTGCCGCTTTCGCCGACCCTCGCCAAGCTAGCACGCCCGCGGGTACGGGACGAGGCACCCGCGCCATTCCATGGTATGGCCCGGGGCGGAGCTGGCCCTCAGGTCACCACATCGGGCCCGCGGCGGCCGAAGCGCCGCTCGATCTCGCACAGCGCCCGTGCCCGCGCCGCCACCGGCGCCAGCACTTCGCCCACATCCCGCATGAGCCCCTCGCGCCCGTAGCGCTCGAGATAGAGCCTCAAGGTCGCCCCCTCGGTGCCGGTGCCCGAAAGCCGTAGGGTGATGCGGGAATCGTCGTCGAACCGAAAGCGCAGCCCCTGATGGGCCACTTCCTCGCCGCTCAGGGGATCGCGATAGGCGAAATCCTCCGCCTGCACGAGCCGGGCACCGTGCCACACCGTCCCCTCGAGCGCCGCAAGACGGCCGCGCAGATCCGCAAGCAGCCCCGCCGCCGCCTCGGGATCAAGGCGCTCATAGTCGTGGCGGCTGAACCAGTCGCGCCCATAGCGCTGCCAGTGGCGGTGGAGGATTGCGGCCACGCTCTCGCCGCTTGCCGCCAGAAGCTGCAACCAGAACAGCACCGCCCACAGGCCGTCCTTCTCGCGCACATGGTCCGAGCCGGTGCCGAAACTCTCTTCCCCACAGAGCTGGATGAGGCCGGCATCCAGCAGATCGCCGAAGAACTTCCAGCCGGTGGGGGTTTCGAAGAAGGCGAACCTGTGCGCCTGAGCTACCCGGTCGAGGGCGCGGGAGGTGGGCATGGAGCGGGCCACGCCGCGCACCCGGCCGCGATAGCCGGGGGCGTCATCGGCCCGATCGGCGAGCACGGCGAGGCTGTCGCAGGGCGAGACAAAGATCCCCCGCCCCAGGATCATGTTGCGATCGCCATCGCCATCGCAGGCAGCAGCGAAATCCAGCCGCCCCTCCGCCACCACCTCCTGGACGAGTCCGCGGCACCAGGTGAGATTGGGATCGGGATGGAGGCCGCCGAAGTCGGGCCGGGGATCGCCGCGCCGCACGGTGCCGGCCGGTGCCCCCAGGCGCTCCTCGAGGATGTGGCGGGCATAGGGGCCGGTGACCCCGTGGAGGGCGTCGAAGGCCATGCGGAAGCCGCCGGCAAACAGCCGCCGGATGGCGGCGAAGTCGAACAGCCCCTCGAGCATGTCGGCATAGTCCGCGACCGGATCCACCACCTCCACCACCGTCGCCTCCAGCCGCACCTCCCCCAGGCGGGCGAGGTCGAGATCCGGCGGCAGATCCGCCACATGATAGCGGCGCAGTTCGCGGCTGCGGGCATGGATGCGGCGGGTGAGGGACTCGGGTGCGGGCCCACCATTGGCCACATTGACCTTGATGCCGAAGTCGCCGTCGGGCCCGCCGGGATTGTGGGAGGCGGTGAGAAGAAAACCGCCCCGGGCCCGGCGCCGGCGGATCACGCAGGAGACGGCGGGGGTGGAGAACAGGCCGCGGGCGCCGACGATCACCCGCCCCACCCGGTTGCCCGCCAGCACCGCGAGGGTGCGCCTTAAGGCCTCATCGGCGAAATGGCGGCCATCGCCGCCGAGGACAAAGGTCGCCCCCCGCACCTCCCCCATCACGTCCAGCACCGCCTGGACGAAGTTCTCCACATAGTGGGGGCGCTCGGCGAAGATGCGGGTCTTCTTGCGCAGCCCCGAGGTGCCGGGTTTCTGATCGTCGTAGGGGGTGGTGGCGACGGTGCGGATGGCCATGGCCCCTGTGTGCTCCCGTGGGATGGCGATGCGGCTCCGCCTTGGGGCTTAGGCGGCACCCCGGGGTGCTGCAAGCGGGCCTGTGAGCGGGGACTTGATCGCCGGCCGGTTTTGCGGCAGGCTCGCTCTGCGGATTGCATGCAATGCAGTCCGCCCATGATCGTCGGGGGAGGCTGCGTGCGCCCTTCCGCGGACCGCCTGTGCCCCGGAAGGGTGAGCACCGCGGTCCCGGGAGGGCGCACGTCCATGGCCATGCGCGGGCGGCGATTTTTGCAGATTCCCGGCCCCACCAACCTGCCGGAGCGCATCCGCGCAGCCCTCGCGCGGCCGCTGGTGGACCACCGCGGCCCCACCTTCCGCCGCCTGCTTGGCGGCATCCTTCCGCGCCTGCAGCGGCTCCTCGGCACCCGCGCGCCGGTAGCCCTCTATGCCGCTTCCGGCACCGGCGGCTGGCAGGCGGCCCTGGTCAACACCCTCGCCCCGGGCGATCGGGTCCTGGTGCCCGAGACCGGCCATTTCGCCCTCGCTTGGGCGGCGCTTGCGCGCGATCTCGGCCTCGAGCCGCAGATCCTCCCGGGCGACTGGCGCAGCCCCGCCGATCCCGCAGCCATCGCCCGCGCCCTTGCGGCCGATCGGGGCGCGCGCATCCGCGCCATCTGCCTGCTGCACCATGAGACCTCCACCGGCGTGCTGAGCCCGGTGGCGGAGGTGCGGCGGGTGCTGGACCAGTTGGGCCACCCGGCGCTGCTGCTGGTGGATGCCATCTCCTCGCTCGCCATCGACGCCTATGCCCATGATGCCTGGGGCGTGGACGTCACCATCGGGGCGGTGCAGAAGGGGCTGATGCTGCCGCCCGGGCTCGCCTTCCTCGCCATCGGCCCCCGCGCCCGTGCCGCCCGCAGCCGGCACGCGCGCCTGCCGCGGGGCTATTTCGACTGGGAGCGCACCCTCGAGGCCCATGCCGCCGGCCTCTTCCCCGCAAGCCCGCCGACCTCGCTGATATTCGCCCTGGATGAAGCGCTGCGGATGCTGGAGGAGGAGGGGCTCGCGCAGGTGCTGGCGCGCCATGCGCGGCTTGCGGCCGCCACCCGGGCGGCTGTTGCCGCCTGGGGCCTCGAGACCCAGGGGCGCGATCCCGCCCACCTGTCCGCCGCCCTCACCGCGGTGCGCCTGCCCGCGGGGCTCGATGCCGAGGCCCTGCGCCAGCATCTGCGTGAGCACCACGGGGTGGTGCTGGGCCAGGGGCTCGGGCGCCTTGCCGGCAGGGTGGTCCGCATCGGCCATCTGGGGGCTCTGGGCACGGCCGAGCTTTTCGGGGTGCTGGCGGCGGTGGAGGCGGGGCTTCGGGCCTGTGGCCATGCGGCCGCGCGCGGCGGCATTGCAGCGGCCATCGCCGCCCTCGACGATTCGCCCCCGCCCCCGGCTGAGGGCGGGGTTGCGGTCGACCCGAAGGTGCCTTCGGGTGGCGGCAGGCCGGCCGGATGCGGGTGAGAGCTGTAAGCGCGTCAGTAGAGCAGGCGGAAGATGCGCTCCACCTTCTCCCAGTGTTCCGTCTGGGGGTTCTTGAGGCCGGGTTCCACCACGGTGAACAGATGGGCCAGGGCGACGGTGAGGCCGCCGATGATCTCCGGCAGCACCTCCTCCACCTCGACCGCATAGTCGAGCTCCAGCGGCGGCAGTTTCTCGAGGCTCTTCAGCAGCGGCTCCAGCTCCACCGCCACCTCATAGCCGCGGAACTCGTGGATGCGCTCCTGGAGCCCGGCGCTCACCGGCAGATCCTGCGGCTGGATGATGTCGCGGCCGTTGGCGCGGGCGCGGGCGACGGCACTCACCAGCAGGCGGTAGACCATGCCGTCGACGAATTCGCGCACGCGGGCAAGGTCGCTCTTGTCCAGGTCCATGCCGGCAACCTCGCGGAAGAGTTTTTCGATGTGGGTGGCACCGGGCACGATCATCCATGTCTCTCCCAAGGTTGGAATCTGCACATGCCGTCCGCTTCCACAGGTGGGGACCCACCGCCCCGCCCACAAGCGCCGGCCCCCAACGGCAAGGGGGCGGGCCCTTGGCCCGCCCCCACCATGTCTTCGCTCGGGAGTCTTTACGGAACGTTGACGATGTTGGCGAAGTTGCTGCCGATCTGGCTCACATTGGTCGCGCCGCCCGCACCGGCATTGGCGGTGTTGACGATGCTCTGGTTGAACGACTCGGTGGTGTTCTGATTGACGCTGACGTTGGCGGTCCCCGTCTGGCTGCTCAGGGCGAGATCCACCTGATTGGCCCGCTGGGTCGCACTCTGAGCCAAGCCATCGATGGCGGTTCCCCTGGCCGTATTGAGCGCCACCTGCTCGGCAACTTGGCTGACGCCGGAGCCCACATCCTGGCCGATGCTGATGGTGTTGCCCAAGTCAGTGCCGCCGCCGGTGTCGGTCAGGACGATGACATTGCCCTGGATCACGGCGCTCTGGCTGCTGTTGTTCACCGAGCCGGTGAGGCCATTGGCCGTGACGGTGTTCTCCACCCGCTGGGACGCCACCTCGTCGTCCACCACCGAGCTGATCTGCTGGGTGAGGGAGTAGGTGTCGCCATTGGTGCTGCCGCCATTGGCGTCGGTCAGGGTGATGAGATTGGCGTTGTCAGTACCTGCCTGCGCCACATTGGCCGCACCGACGGTGGCGGTGGCGTCGTTGGTGACGATCTGTTCTTCGTCGAAATTCTGCTGGATGGTGTAGGAGTCACCGGTCGCCAAGCCGGTATCAGCCGATGGATCGATGAATTCGACCGAGTTGGCGGTGTTCAGGCCCACCTGACCGGGATCGGGAGCGCTGACGGCGCCGCCATTGAGCACATTGTTGACGTTCTGTTGATCGGTGATGTCGAAGTCCTGAATGATGTTCAGGACATCACCGGCCGCGGCCGGCACCGGAACCGCGGTAGCCGTAGCGGCCGCCACCAGCAATCCGACGGTGGCGGTGGTTGTCAGCAGGCGCTTCATGGTCCATCACTCCGCTTGCGGTTGGGATTCAGGCCCCTAGGGGCCGTTTCCGGGATTGTCCTCCAGCGGGACAATCCGACCATCCGGCAGCCGCCTCACCGGCTGTCCGGAGGGTTCCGCAGCGCCGGGGGTGAGCTTGTCGTTCACCTCCGGCGTCTTTGTGCCGTTGCCGAGCACACCGTCCGCCGGCACCGGCTCGCTGGCGGTCAGGCGCATGGGCTCGCTGCGGCTGGGGGCGGGCACCAGCGAGTCACAGGCATCGCCGGCGCCGGTAAAATCGCGCACGATGTCGTAGGCCGCCTGAGCCATCACCCAGCGCAGGCTGGCGTGGATGGGTTCATTCTCCTGGCGACCGAGGCGGATGTCGAACAGTTCCACGCCGAGCCCCCCGACCCCGCCGCCATTGCCGCCCGGGTTGACGTCGAAGAAGCGGAACACGCCGGCCTCGATCTCGCGTCCCCAGATCTGCTTGCGATAGCTGCGCGCCCAGACGATCTCGGTGGTGCGGGTGTCGGCCACCACGATGTCCACACCGATGGCGATGTAGTAGCTCCGCGCTCGGCCCCCGACACCGCCGACGGTGACCTCCCCGCCGCCTGAGATCAGGTCGAAATCGAGTTCGGTGACGGCGCCATAGATGGTGTGGGTGGAGCCCAGCAGCTGGCCCATGCGGATCGGCCGGAAGGGATAGCGCTTGCCGTCCAGCTCCACCGGCTCGTCCTCGCCGAGACGCTTTTCCAGCGCCTGCTTGAGCTCCCACTCGCTCACCGCCACCGCCGTGCGGTTGACCTGGCGCACGCCGGCGCGGGCGAGGGCGGTGATGAGCATGAGTTCGGCCGCCTGGGGCACATATTTGCCGGGCCCGTCATAGTCGGTAACACCGGTACGATCGGGGATGTTGTAGACGGCAAAGCGCAGATCGCCGCCGCCTTGGCGCGCCCGCAGACAGGCCAGAGCCTCATCCAGTGGTGTGCGACTGACCACCGGCACCGGGCCGCGGAGCTCCGGGAGCGGCTGCTCCTTGGGCGGCGGGACGGTACAGGCGGCGAGGAATAGCAGCAGCGGGGCCGATGCGGACAGACGGGGCATCGCACGATCCATTCAGCGGTTGAGAATGCGGGAGCGGGCCCGGTCGGCCTGCTGGTCCACGTTGAGATTGAGGAAGCCGTCGATGGTGACGACATTGTTGCTGCCCTCGACGGTAACGGTGGGCGCCGCATCAATGCCGTTGAGGGTGCTGCCGCCGGACTGTACCCGGCTGGGCGTGGCCGCGCCGGCAAAGGCGGCCCCGCCCAGGGTTACCGCCGTGCCGCCGCCATTGCCGCCGGCCCGGCGCAGATTCAGCCGGCGCACCTCGAGATTGAGCAGCACCTGGGTGCTTGAGGGGGAACGGAACTGCCAGCCCTGCTGTTCCCGAAAACCCGCCGCTTGGGCCTGAAGCGGCAGCAAGAGGACCGCGGCCAGGAACACTGCCCGTAAGGATATCATCGTATAGCTCTCCTTCTGTTAAGGACTTATCAACGAAAACCGGTCATGAGTCAAGATAAAATGCCTCAACCAAAAAGATAACTTGCAGATTAATTTTGATACTCCCGGTTTCCCCGCCGCACCACGGCATCCGCCGTTGCGCCGCCCCCCGCTCCGCCTCTGGACAACCCTCACCGCTCACCCCATGGGCAGCCCGTGGCCATGGAGAGAGGTCTTGGCGCGGATCCTGATCCTCGGCCTCGGGCGCGTAGGGCTGGTCACCGCGGTGCTGCTGGCCCGCGCCGGTCATCAGGTGCTGGCGGTGGAGCGCGATCCCGCCGTGCGGGCCGCCGTCGCCGCCGGTCGTCCGCCCTTTCCCGAACCCGGTCTGGCCGAGGCGCTGACTGCTCTCCGCCCCACCGGGCGCCTGGCCGTCGCAGCCCAGCTCCCGCCGCTTGAGGGAATCGAGGCCGCCTTCGTGTGCGTCGGCACCCCACAGGCGGCGGCGGGCGGCTTCGATCTGGGCGACCTTCTGGGTGCTCTTGAAGAGATCGGCCGCCGGCTGCGGCACCAGCGCGGGTGGCCCCGGCCGCTTGCCGTGGTGGTGCGCTCCACCATCCTTCCCGGCACTTCCGAGACGGTGCTGATTCCGACCCTTGCCGCCGCCGCCGGCACGCCCTGCGGCTGCACCTTCGAACTCCTCCACCTGCCGGAGTTCCTGCGCGAGGGATCAGCCTTGGAGGATGCCCGGGATCCCGCCCGTGCGGTGGTGGGCGAGCGCCGGCCGGGGGCTTCGGCCCCGCTGCGGGCGCTCCTGGCCACAACCGGCACGGTGCCGCAGCCGGTGCCACTGCGCCTTGCCGAGACCCTCAAGCTCGCCGACAACGCCTGGCATGCCGCCAAGGTGGCCTTCGCCAACGAGCTCGGCCGGCTGGCCCAGGCCTTCGGGGTGGATGCCGAGGCGCTTGCCCGCCTCTTTCTCGCCGACCACAGGCTCAATCTGTCGGCCGCCTATCTGCGCCCCGGTGGCCCCTTCGGCGGCCCGTGCCTGGGCAAGGACCTGGCTGCTCTGCTGCACCACGCCCGCGCCCACGGGCTCGAGCTGCCGCTCCTGGCAGGGGTAGAGGTGAGCAACCGCCATCATCTCGCCTGGCTTGAGGGGCAGCTCCGGGTGCGGGTGCCGCCACCGGGGCCGGTGGTGCTCCATGGCCTCGCCTTCAAGCCGGGCACCGGCGATCTCCGCGACAGCCCCTGGCTCGCCCTCGCCCGCCGCCTGCAGGCGGGCGGCTATGGGCTGGTTCTCTTCGACCCCGAGCTCGCGCCGGCAGCCCTTCCCCCCGATCTGGCGCCCCTCTGGCGGCCGCCCGCCGCCTGGCCGACGGCCGCCACCGTGCTCACCACCCGCGAGGACGCACCGCCCGATTGGCCGACGCTGGATCTTCACCGGCTCCTCAGGGCTCGGGATGAACCCGCACCAGCACCTTGCCGAAGGTCCGCCCGGCCAGGAGATCGATGAGGGCGCGCGGCGCGCTCTCCAGCCCTTCGTAGATGTGCTCGCGATATTTCAGACGGCCCGCGCGCAGCAGTTGTGCCACGCGTGCTCTGAAGGGCCGCGCCAGATGATCCCAGTCCCACACGAGAAAGCCCTCAAGACGCAGCCGCCGCACGAGAATGGTGCGCATCAGCCGCGGCGTCGGGTCGGGCCCCTCGGGCAGCTCAGGGAGATTGTACCAGGCAATCCCACCCACCACCGGGATGCGGGCGTGGAGGTTGCAGAGCTCCAAGGCCGCCCACAGCACTTCTCCGCCCACCAGTTCGAGATAGACGTCCACCCCCTCGGGGCAGGCGGCCCGCAATTGCTCACGGAAGTCGGGCGCCCGGCGGTCGATGCAGGCGGCAAAACCCAGCTCCTCCACCACATAGCGGCATTTCTCGGGGCCTCCGGCCACTCCCACCACCTGACAGCCGTGCTCGCGGGCGAGCTGGCCGGCCACCGCCCCCACCGCCCCGGCCGCCGCCGGCACCAGCACCGTCTCGCCCGGCTGCGGCCGGCCGATGCCGAAGAGGGCGGCATAGG
>WFXL01000024.1 GCA_015490605.1 Rhodospirillales bacterium | reverse complement strand
CCTCCGCCCCGGGCCAGCCGGCCGCCGCGCGCAGCTCACCCACCCGCCGCCCGGCGTGGTTGTGGAGCGGCACGGTGGCGAGATCGGCAAGCTTCGGGCGTACCTTATCGGGGAGCAGACCGAAGCGCTCCAGCACCGCCAGCAGCGCTACCGGCGCCGCCCGACCGCAGCCGCCGTCCTCCACCTTGAGGGCAAGCCCAAGTTCGGCCCCGGGGAAGACGCCGAGATAGACCCCCTCGGCGCCGATCTTCACGAGTCCGTCGGCCAGTGCCGCATTGATGCGGGCATCGGGGCGCCCGTGGCCCGAGAGCAGCACCGGATGGCGCCGGCCGGCCGCAAGCAGGCGGGCGGCCGCCGCCCGCTCATGGGGCGCGAGGCCAACCCCGGCGCCGAAGCGCCAGGCCGCCTCGGCCAGGGCCGCAAGCGGGATCGCCCAGGTGGGCACGCTGCAGCCATCGAGCGCCGGCGGCCGGGTGACGGCACCGCCGGTGAGCCGCTCCAGAAGATCCTCGATGCGCCGCTGTACCGGATGGTCGGGCTGATGGTAGCCAGCGATGGGCTCACCCCGGTGGCGGGCGTCGGTGAGCATGGCAAGATGCTTGCCGCTGCAGTTGTGGTGCAGCGGCGTGGGCGCGAGCCCCTGACGCTCGAGGGCACGCGCCACCTCCACCGCCAGCGGCGGATGGGTACCACAGGCAAGCGCGCGCACATCCAGCCCCAGCCGATCGAGCCAGCGGGCGAGACGCTCGGTATGGCAGGGCTCGCCCGCATGGGAGGCACAGGCGAGCGCCAGCTCCTCCTCCCCGAGGCCGAAGGCCGCGGCCGCCCCGCCGGCGACGAAGGGCAGCGCCTGCAGCGGCTTGATGGCCGAGCGCGGATAGAGCGGGGTCGCCACATCACCCACCGCCAGCACCAGCCGCCCGGCCCGCACCACTGCCAGCGAGGCGCGGTGGCGACTCTCCACGTGGCCGCCGCGCCACAGCTCCACCGCCACCGGCGGCACCGGTGCCACCGCCTCACCCCACCCGCTGGCCGTGGGCGAAGTCGAAGTAGAGCTCGCGCGCCCGGCGGAAGACCGGCCCCGGGCGGAAGCGGCGGTCCTCCACCTGCACCAGCGGCAGCACCTTGCCGTAGTTGCCGGTGGAGAAGACCTCGTCGGCGGCGAGCACGTCCTCGCGGGTGAGCACCGCCTCGCGCACCTCGATGCCGTCGGCCTGCAACAGCGCCATCACTCGCTGGCGGGTGATGCCGTTGAGGAAGGTGCCGTTCCAGGCGGGTGTCAGCGCCACGCCGTCGCGCACGATCCAGAGATTGGCGGTGGCCAGCTCGGCCACATTGCCGCAGGGATCGAAGGTGATGGCATTGGCGAAGCCGCGCGCCCGCGCCTCGGCCAGGGCCCGCTGCATGTTGGGATAGAGGCAGCTGGCCTTGGCATCGGTGGGGGCCATGTCCCGCGCCGGCCGGCGATAGCTCGAAAAACAGGCGGAAAAACCCGCGGGATCGGGCATGGGCAGCTCATGCAGCACCAGCGCGAAATCGGTGGAATCGGGATCGGGCAGGACGAAGCCGGTGCGGGCGAAGAACATGGGGCGGATGTAGAGGGGTGTCCCCCGGGGAAAGCGGCGGACTCCGTCGAGCGCAAGTTCCACCATCTCATCCACGTCGAGGGTGGGCTCGAGCATCATCGCCCGGGCTGAGTCCACCAGGCGTTGACAGTGGCGGTCCAGGTCGGGGGCGCAGTCGTCGAAGGCACGCGCTCCGTCGAAGGCTACCGACGCCATCCAGAAGGCGTGCTCGGCCGCCCCCAGAATCCGCGGATCCTCATCATGCCAGCGTCCGCACCAGAATACCCGTACCGCCATGGTCCGCCTCCCGCACCCGCGCCAGAATGGGCGCCGGCGGCGGCACGGTCAACGCACCAGCAAACCGCCGCTTTACCGCCCCCGCCCACGGCACTAGTTTGCCGACGGTAGGGCCCTCGGGCCACGGGACCACTCCGGCGAAGGCGACGTGATGGACGAACCGGCCGGCGTGACGGCGCGCAAGGCGGGCGGGATCCGCGAGACCGTCAAGACCATCGTCTATGCGGTCGGGATCGCGCTCCTCATCCGCACCCTGCTGTTCGAGCCCTTCAACATCCCCTCGGGCTCGATGAAACCGACTCTGCTGGTGGGCGACTATCTGTTCGTCTCCAAGTATGCCTACGGCTACAGCCGCTATTCGCTCCCCTTCAGCCTGCCGCTGTTCGAGGGCCGCATCTTCGCGAGTCTGCCCAAGCGCGGCGATGTGGTGGTGTTCAAACTGCCGTCCGACAACACCACCGACTATATCAAGCGGGTGGTGGGCCTGCCGGGTGACCGTATCCAGGTGCGCAACGGGGTGGTCTATGTGAACGGTCAGGCGGCCCGGCTCGAGCGGGTGGGCGAATTCCGCGATCCCGAGGAAGGACTGGGGCGGCCGGCGGTGGTCTATCGTGAATATCTGCCCGGCAACCGCGACCATCTGATCATGGACCTCTACCCCAACGGCCGCTTCGACAATACCGGCGTGTTCGAGGTCCCCGAGGGCTACATCTTCGTCATGGGCGACAACCGCGACAATTCCCTCGACAGCCGCTCCACCCACGTCGGCTTCGTGCCGTTGGAAAATCTGGTCGGGCGCGCGGAGATCCTGTTCTTCTCGCTGGACCCGCGGGCGCGCTTCTGGGAGGTGTGGAAGTGGCCCTGGGCGGTGCGCTTCGACCGGCTCTTCCAGCGCATCCAGTGACCGGCCCATGAGTCGCCGGCGGCGTGCGGCGCCCGCGCTGGCCCCGCTCGAAGAGCGCTTGGGCTACCGCTTCCGCGATTCCCGCCGGCTCGATCTCGCTCTCACCCACGCAAGCCTTGCCGGCGCCCGCAGGCGCAGCAACGAACGGCTGGAATTCCTGGGCGACCGGGTGCTGGGGCTGGCGCTGGCGCGACTTCTGATCGAGCGCTTTCCCGACGATCCCGAAGGCGCCCTCGGCCGGCGCCTGGCGCATCTGGCAAGCCGCGAGGTACTCGCCGAGATCGCGCGCGAACTCGGGCTCGGGCGCCATCTGCGGCTCTCCCGCGGCGAGGAGGAGAGTGGCGGGCGCGACAATCCCACCATCCTCGCCGATGCGCTCGAGGCGGTGCTGGGGGCGGTGTTCCTGGATGGCGGCTTCGAGCCGGCCGAGGCGCTGGTGCGCCGCCTCTTTGCCGCTCGGGTCGAGGCCCTCACCGCGCCGCCGCGCGATCCCAAGACGGCGCTGCAGGAATGGGCCCAGGGGCATGGTCTTCCGCTGCCGCGCTACCATCTCCTGAAGCGCGAGGGGCCGCCGCATGCGCCGCGCTTCCGGGTGGAGGTGCGGGTCCAGGGTCTGCCGCCGGAGACCGCCGAGGGCGGCTCCAAGCGGGCGGCCGAGCGGGCGGCGGCCGAAAAGCTGCTGCAACGCATCACCCCGGCCGAGACCCCATGAGCGAACGTACCACCCGCGCCGGCTTCGTCGCCATCCTGGGCGCGCCCAATGTGGGCAAGTCGACGCTCCTGAACCAGCTGATCGGCACCAAGGTGTCGATCGTCACCCCCAAGGTGCAGACCACCCGCCGGCGCATCCTCGGCATCACCATCCGCGGCAACACCCAGATGCTGTTTGTGGACACGCCGGGCATCTTCCGCCCCAGGGGCCGCCGTCTGCTCGAGAAGGCCATGGTGCGGGCCGCCTGGGCGGCGGCTTCCGATGCCGATCTGGTGCTGCCGGTGATCGACGCCCGGCGCGGCCTCGACCGCGAGAGCCGCGAGGTGCTGGGCGGCTTGCGGGACCATCCGGCGCCGCGCTTTCTCGTGGTCAACAAAATCGACCTGGTGAAGGACAAGCGCCAGCTGCTGCCGCTCGTGGACGAGGCCAACCGGCTGCTTGCGTGTGAGCGCACCTTCCTGGTCTCGGCACTCACCCGTGACGGGCTTGAGGACCTCTTGGATGCGGTGGCCGCACGCCTGCCCGAGGGGCCGTGGTTGTTCCCCGAAGGCCAGGTGTCGGATCTGCGGGTACCGGAGCTTGCCGCCGAGATCACCCGCGAGCAGGCTTTCCTCCAGCTCCAGCAGGAGCTCCCCTACAGCCTCACCGTCGAGACCGAGGCCTGGACCGAGAGCGAGGACGGCTCGGAGGTGCGCATCGACCAGACCATCTATGTCGCCCGCGAGAGCCACAAGCCCATCGTCCTCGGCAAGGGCGGCCAGCGCATCCGCGCCATCGGCGAGAAGGCCCGCAAGCAGCTGGAGTGGCTCCTGGGCAAGCGGGTCCATCTGTTTCTCTATGTCAAGGTGCGCGAGCGCTGGATGGAGGATCCCGAACGCTACGCCAGAATGGGGCTCGAGTTTCCCCGCTGAGCGATGGAATGGCAGGATGAGGGCATCGTCCTCGCCGCCCGCCGCCACGGCGAACGCGATGCGCTGCTGTCGCTGCTGACCTTCGAGCACGGTCGCCACCGCGGGCTGGTGCGCGGCGGCGCCGGCCGTCGCCAGCGGCCGCTGCTGCAGCCGGGCAACCGGCTGGCCTGCCGCTGGCGCGCGCGGCTTCCCGAACAGCTCGGGAGTTGGCACCTGGAACCCATGCGGCTCTATGCCGCCGCCCTGATGGATGATCCCCCGGGGCTGGCCGCCGTGGGGGCCGCCTGCGAGCTGGTGGAGCTGGGGCTGGCCGAGCGCGAGCCCCATCCGCGGCTCTATGCAGCGCTGCTCGCCCTCATCGACCATCTCGCCGCCGGCCACCCCGACCGACTGGCCCGCTATGTGCGCTTCGAGCTGCTGCTGCTGGAGGAGCTGGGCTTCGGTCTCGATCTCGGGGCCTGTGCCGTCACCGGCGCGCGCGAGGATCTGGCCTATGTCTCCCCCAAAAGCGGCCGCGCGGTGGCGCGCACCGCCGCCGGCCGCTGGGCGCCGCGGCTTCTGCCCCTACCCCGCTTTCTCACGGCCGAAGGCGCCCAAGACGAGGGCGAGGTGGGAGCCCATGAGCTGCTGGCGGGGCTGCGCCTTACGGGCTTTTTCCTCGAGCACTATGTGCTGGCCCCGCAGGATCGGCCGCAACCCCTCGCCCGCCAGCGCCTGCTGCGGCTGCTCGGGGCGCAGGCCGATGGCGCCACCGCCCAGGGTGATGGGGGCTGAGCGGTGTGCCGGGCGCTCGCGCCGGCGGCGCGGCTGGGCTATGACCGCGGCGGCGGCAGCGGGACCCCGGAGATGGAACTGACCCAGGACCAGCGACGCGAGATCGAGGATCTGCGGGCGCAAACCCGGCCCACCCGCCGCGCCACGGTGGCGGCGCTGGAAGAGATCCTCTACCGGCCGATCCCGGTCTTGGACCACGGCTTCGTGCGGGTGATCGACTATATGGGCGACGATGCCGCCATCGTGCAGGCGGCGCGGGTGTCCTACGGCAAGGGCACCAAGCAGGTCAGCACCGATCGCGGGCTCATCAACTATCTCATGCGTCATCGCCATACGAGCCCGTTCGAGATGTGCGAGATCAAGTTCCACGTCAAACTGCCCATCTTCGTTGCCCGTCAGTGGATCCGCCACCGCACCGCCAACGTGAACGAATATTCCGCCCGCTATTCGATTCTCGATCGGGAGTTCTATGTCCCCGACGAGGAGTTCCTGCGGCTGCAGAAGGAATTCGGCCGGCGCGCTCGACAGGCGGCCCAGCAGCTCGACCTCCTGGGCGGCGAGGACAGCGAGCAGCCGGCACCGGTGGCCACCGCCGCCCAGTCCCGCACCAACAAGCAGGGCCGCGAGGAGGTGCTGCCGCCGGAAGAGGCCGCGCGGGTGCTGCGGGACATCCGCAAGATCTCCCAGCACGCCTTCACCGTCTACGACCGGCTCCTGGGCGAAGAGGCGCGGCCGGGGATCGCCCGCGAGCTCGCGCGCATCGTCCTGCCCCTCAACACCTACACCCAGTGGTACTGGAAGATCGACCTCCACAACCTGCTGCATTTCCTCGAGCTGCGGGCCGATCCTCACGCCCAGTTCGAAATCCGCGCCTATGCCGAGGTCATCCTCGACATCGTCCGCCGCTGGGTGCCGCTCACCGCCGCCGCCTTCGAGGAGTACCGGATGCGCGGGGCATGCCTGTCGCGCACCGCGCTCGCGGTGGTACGGCGGATGCTGCGGGGGGAACAGGTGACGCGCGAGACCAGCGGCCTGTCTGCCGGCGAATGGCGCGAGCTGCAGGCGCTTCTGTTCGAGGAGCCCTGAGCGCCGGGCAAGACACAAGGCGGGGCCGAAGATCCGGCCCCGCCCCGCGGGTCATCGGCAGAAGGGCAGCCCCCCTTAGGTGGGCGGCTTGTACTCCTTCGATTTGAAGGAGATCTTCGCCACCTCCGTGGGCGCATCGGCGAGCTTGCGGATATTGGCCCAAGTCTGCTTGTAGTTGGGGATCACCAGTTCGTTGACGCCGTCATTGACGACGTTGCCCTGCACACCACGCGGCGTGGCGAACAGCATGAAGGTCTCGCCACGCTTGGCCGTGGGCGTGGGATAGACCATCGCCTGGGTCCAGCCGGCGTCGTTGTAGACCTCCACCAGATCGCCCGCCTTGAGCCCGAGCTCCTTCATGTCCTCGGGATTCATCTCGAGGAAGGGCCACGGCCAGCGGTCCATCACCAGCGGATGGTCGACGTCATAGTACCACGACTGCCACACGTGGTTGGCACGGCCGTTGTTGATGAGGAACTTGTAGCGCCGCTTCTGTTCCTCCTTGCCCGGCGCCTGCAGCCCGCGCCACTTGGTAATCATGAAGCGGGCCTTGCCATCAGGCGTCGAGAATTTGCGATCGGCATAGAGCCGCGGCGTGCCGATGATGCGGCCCTCCTCGTCGACCCCCTGGGCCGGCTCCTGGAAGCCGTTGGTGCCCATCTTCCGCAGGCGCTCATAGGTGACATACTGGCCGCCCGGGGCATGCTTGTGATAGCCGTCCATGAAGGCGTCTTCTTCGGTCTTCCAGTCATAGCCCTTGAAGCGGTCGGCCATCTCATTGTCACCCATCTCGCGGAACACCCGCTCGAGATGGTTGGCGAGGCGGGCGACGATGAGGCAGTCGGGCATCGCCTGACCCGGCGGGTCCATGTATTTCTCCGACAGCCGCATGCGCCGTTCGCCATTCATCGAGGTGAGGTTCATCTCCCCCTGGGTGGCCGCTGGCAGCACCACATGGCAGGCCTCGCCGATCATGGTGGGCTTGATGTCCACATCCACGGCGAACAGCCCGCCCTGGCGGATGGCCCACATGATGGCATCCACCAGCCGCTCGCGGTCCGCCCAGCCGACCGCGTTCATGGCGTCCTTCACCATATCGGTGCGCTTCTTGTAGACGCGCTTGAACTCGGTCGCATTGAGGGTGGTCTTGTAGTGGTCGCACCCCCAGATGTGGTGCACTGCACCCTTGCCCTCGATCAGCAGCTTGTCGACATACGGCGCGGGACGACCGCCGGGATAGGGCGGGCGGACATAGCCCTCCTGGTGGCCACCCATGCGGCAGCAGCCACCGCCCATGCGGCCGATGTTGCCGGTGGCCAGCGCCAGGTTCACCAGCGCCGCGATGGTGCGGTAGTTGTCATTGCCCCAGATGATGCCCTTCTCATAGCCGAACATGGTGCGGCGCCGGTAGCCGCCCGCCTTGGGCTCGGCGATCCAGCGGGCCGCCTTGACGATGTCCTCGGCCGGAACACCGCAGATCTTGGCGGCCTCCTCGGGTGAGGTGCGGATCTCGCGGATCACCTCATCGAGACCCGGCCAGCGCTCGGCGAACTCGCCCGAGTCCGCACGGGCCGGATACATGGGCACTTCCTGCGGCCCCTTCTCGAAGCCGACAGTGTGCTTCTCGATGAATTCGCGATCGATCCAGCCCTGATCATAGATGTAGGTCAGCAGCGCGTTGAACAGCACCAGATCGGTGCCGGACTCGATGGCGAGATGCAGCACCCGGTCCTTGCCCGCCTCGGCCTCGGCGGCGTTGACCGACACCGTGCGCCGCGGATCGATGAAGATGATCCGCGCCGGCTCGTGCGGCTCGTCCGGCATGAGGCGCTTCTTCTTGTCGAGGGTCTCGCCGCGGAGATTGGGGATCCAGTGGGCGAGGAAATAGTTGGTCTGGGTCTCCAGCGGGTTGGTCCCCACCGCCACGATGGTGTCGGCCAGCTCCGCATCCTCATAGGCGTTGTTGAGCTCGCCCACGCCCATGTCGCGGCTCGAGTGGACCTCGGAATTGTAGGCGGGACGGTTGTGGATGCGGATGTTGGTGACCTGCATGGACTGGAAGTAGAGCTTGCCGATGGCCCAGTTGTTCTCATAGCCGCCACCGGCACCGCCATGGTCATAGGCGGAGACGAACACCCCGTCCCAGCCATATTCCTTGATCACCCGCGCCGTCACCCGTGCCACCAGATCCAGCGCATCGTCCCAGCTGGTGGGCTGCATCTGGCCATAGCGCCACACCAACGGATCGGTGAGCCGGTTGGTCTGGGTGCCGGTGACAGTGGAATAGCAGTACTCGCCCAGCTTGGCCCCGCGGATCGACCCGAGCCCCTTATTGACCACGCAGTTGGCATCGGGTTTGATCACGATATGGACGTCGCGGCCGTCCTTCTTGACGATGTTGTACATGGACGGCGCGTACCAGGCGGCGGTATTGGCCTCCTGCTGGCGGGTGAGATCGACGCCGAACTTGTTCTGCTCCGGCTTGGGGCCGCCCTCGCGATTGGCGTCCCACACATAGGCCTTGTAGCCGCAGCCGACGATGCAGAAGTGACAGACGACGTTCAATTCTTCCGCATCGGGCGGCACGATGGGCAGCCGGTCGACATTGCGCTTGTAGGCCATCTTTCCCTCCCTCAGCCCAGCACGTTGGACAGGCGACCGTAGAGCAGCTCATCCACGCCGACGGCGTAGATGTCGCCCTTCTCGTCCACCTCGAGTTCGTACTGGGGCAGGTTCATGGTGGCGTGCCCCCAGACCTGCTGGCCGCCGGCCTCCACATCGAAGCGTGAATAGTGGCCGGGACAGTCGAGGGTACGCTCCTCCTTGACGTAGTGGAGCGGGAACCCCTTGTGGGGGCAGATGGTAGTAAAGCCGACGATGTCGCCGTCGGGACCGACGCCCCCCGGCACCCGCTTGCCGAGCTTGAGCAGCACGCCCGGCGCGTCCTCGTCGGGATAGGCCACCTCCAGCGGCTCATCGATGCGGAGATCCCGCACATTGGCAAGGCGCACCCGCGGATAGTCGGGCACCGCCCCGCCCCTGGGTGCGGCCGCCTCGGCACCCCGGCCCACCGCCGCCGCGGCCGCCGCCGCGGTGGCCGTGGTCAGACTGCCGCGCAGAAACTGGCGGCGCCCCACCTCCACCATCAGTCTGCAGCGTGTCATCTCCTCCTCCCGATGGTTCCCGGCATGTCCCCGTGCGATCATCGCGCCGCATGGCCCGCCTTCAGTCCGATCAGGCCGATGACACCTGATCCGACCCGGCGGATCGGCGGTTGCCGGTGGGTTGCGCCCCCTCATAAAGCAGGATCCATGCCAGGTTCCGGAAAGGGCAAGAATGGTACCGGGCCGCGGACACCCCGGGCGAAGCTGTCCGGAATCCCGGACATGGCCCCCGAGGCGGGGTTCGGTTTTTCGAACGTTCAGCCGGCGAGGCCGTAGCGGCGCATCTTCTCCCACAGGGTGGTGCGGGAGATGCCGAGCAGACGCGCCGCCTCGGCGATGCGCCCGCCGGTATGCGCCAGCGCCCGGGCGATGTGACGGCGCTCGGCCTCCTCGCGCACGCGGCTCAAAGGCAGGGGCGCACATGGCGCGGTTGCCGCACCCGCACCCGTCTCCGTCTGCTCGGGGAACAGGTCGGCCACGGTGAGCCGGGGGCCGCCGGCCAGCGCCACCGCCCGTTCGATACGATTGACCAGCTCGCGCACATTGCCCGGCCACGACCAGGCCAAGAGCGCCTGTTCGGCCTCGGGTGCCAGATCCTCCACCTCAACGCCGAAGTGCCGCGCAAACACCTGGAGATAGTGGCGCGCGAGCGGCAGTATGTCCTCGGGGCGCTTACGCAGCGGCGGCACCTGCACCGGAATGACATTGATTCGATAGAAGAGGTCCTCGCGGAAGCGGCCGGCCCGTACCTCGGCGGCCAGATCGCGGTTGGTGGCGCACAAGAGCCGCGCGCGGAAGGGCACCGGCTCCTCGCCGCCGAGACGGTAGAAGCTGCGCTCCTGGATCACCCGCAGGAGCTTTGCCTGGGCTGCCGGCGGCAGCTCGCCCACTTCATCCAGCAGCACGGTGCCGCCGGCCGCCTGTTCCAGATAGCCGAGATGGCGGCGGTTCGCGCCGGTAAAGGCGCCGCGCTCGTGGCCGAAGAGTTCGCTCTCGACCAGCTCGGCCGGGATCGCGGCGCAGTTGACGGCGACAAACGGCTCTCCCGCCCGCGGCGAGCGGGCGTGGAGAAAGCGGGCACAGACCTCCTTGCCGACGCCGCTTTCGCCGGTGAAGAGGACGTGGCTGTCGATGGCGGCGATGCGTATCAGCATCGCCTCGATCCGCCGCATGGCGGGCGAGACGCCGAGCTCGCCGGTGGGCTCTGGCGGACAGCGAGGGGCCAGCTGACGCAGGCGCTCGATCAGCGCCTCCACCTCGAAGGGCTTGAGCAGATAGTCCACCGCGCCGGCGCGGATGAGACGCACCGCCTGGGGAATGTCGCCATAGGCGGTGACGAACAGGAAGGGGGCGGCGGCCAGCGCCATCGCCCGGCGGAACAGGGTTTCCCCGTCCATGTCGGGCAGGCGGATGTCGCACACCACCACCGCCGGCTGAACCCGCTCCAGTCCCGCGAGGGCCTCGCGGCCACTGCGCCACCACAGCGGCGCGAAACCCTCGAGCTCGAGGCGCTGGACCAGGGATTCGCCGAGCAGCGGATCATCCTCAATCAGCGCTATGCGCGGTCGTGAGGAGACCGTGGTCACCGCACCGCTCCCTCCCCAGCGCCACCCGCAGATGGATGGCGGTACCGCCCTCAGGCGGCGTCTCGATCTCGATGGCACCCCCGAGTCTGGCCCAGAGACGCCCCGCCGTCCACAGGCCGAGGCCGCGGGTGCCGCCGGGCGGCATCTCGCCGGGTGTGTGCAGGAGCGCGCGGCCCTCGGGCGGCAGCCCCGGCCCCTCATCGGCGATGGTGATGTGGAGCTCGCCCGGTTCGGTGCGCGCCATCAGTTCCACTCGGCCTTCCACCGGGCTCGCGCGGCAGGCGTTGAGCAGCAGGTTGAGCACCGTCTGGCGCACCGGTCCCGCCGGCAGCGGCAGCGGCCCCGGCGGCAGCCGGTTGGCCCACACCAGCCGCAGGCGCTTCTTGCCCACCTCATGGCCGATGAGCGCCTGCAGGTCGTCCAGCGCCTCGCGCTCGAGCGGCACGTCATCCACGGTTTCGCGATAGTCCACCAGCGCCGCCCGCACGAGATTGCGAATGCCCAAAAGGCCCCGCTCGAGGATGGCGAGGGCCTGCTCCCGCACTTCAGGCCGATCCCCGTGGCGGCGCAGCGTGTCCACCACCGTCAGCATGCCCGCCAGCGGATTGTTGATCTCGTGGGCCATGCCACGCGCAAGCCGGCCCAGGAGCGCCAGGCGTTCCTCCTCCGCTAGCCGCCGCAGCAGGAGCTCACGCTCGCGCACCGCACGCGCCATGTCGGCGAAGCGACGGAAGAGGGTGAGGAACTCGGGCGCGCGTCCCACCCGCGCCGGCTGCAGGTCGGGCTCCTCGCCGCGGCGCACCGACTCCACCGCCCGGGCGAGATGGTCGAGGGGCACCAGCATGCGGCGCACCAACGCATAGCCGCCCAGGGCCAGCAGCAGGGTGAGCAGGGCGTTGCTCACCACCAGCAGCAACAGCGCCCGCCGGCGCTCCGCCAGATAGCCGCGGGTGTCCACTTCGGCGATGAGAAACGCGGTGGGCTCGTCCTCGCCGCCCAGCCGCCGCACTGCCCGCGCGAGACCGCGGGCATCGTCGAAGCGCAGCGGTTCCAGCGGCGGCTCCACCAGCCAGTCGGCCGGTGGCGGCCGCAGGGTGGGAAAGCGCACCGGATCCGAGGCCGCCAGCACCATCCCCTCGGGCAGCAGCACCAGCGCGGTGCGCACTCTGAGCCCCTCGCCGCGGGCTGCCAGATGGTCGAGCGCGTCGAAGGTCTCCCAGACATCCCGCCGCGCCACCGCCGGGGCGATGGAGGCGGCGAGCCCGTCGAGGGCGACGGCCGCAAGCTCGCGCACCTGCGCCCGCTGGGTGCGGATGAGTGCATCCAGCACGAGCCAGGAGGCGAGGGTGCCGACCCCCACCATCAGCGCCGCCACCAGGAGCGGCACCTTGACCCGCAGCGGGATCGTCCGCAGCCAGGAGCGCCCCATGGTTCAGCCGGTCTCGGCCAAAAGCCGGGCATTGGCGGCGATGGCGGCATAGAGCGCCGGTGTGGCCGGCACGAAGCCGTCGAGCCCCAGCATGGCCAGCACCTCGCGCCCGCCCGCATCGTCCGCCATGGTGAAGAGAGCCCGCGCCAGCGCCCGCACCGCCGGCCGCTGCGCCTCGCCGCGGCGGCAGGCGATGGGCGGAAAACCGAAACGGCGCGAACGGCGCAGCACGCGGCAGCCGCGCGCGAGATCCGGTTCGCGCTCGCGCAGCATTTCGAACACATAGCCGTCGACGCTGCCGCCGTCCGCCAGCCGACGCGCCACCGCCCGCACCACATTGCGGTGGCCGTAGGTGAAGAAGACGTGGCGGAAGAAGCTGCCGGGGCGCTCGCCGCGGCGCAGCAGAAGGGCGGTGGTGACCAGATAGCCGGAGTTGCTGTCGGGATCGGAAAAGGCGTGGATGGTGCCGCGCAGGTCCTCGAGGCCGCGCGCCGGGCTGTCGGCCGGAACGATGAGATAGGAGCGGTAGAGCGGCGCGCCGCGCCAGGAGGGCACCGCCACCAGATCGAGCCGGTCCTGGAACTGGACGTAGGGATAGCCGCAGATCCAGGCGGCATCGAGACGCCCGGCCAACAGCAGCACCGTGATCTCCTGATAGCTGCGGCGCTTGATGAGGCGGCACGGCAGGCCGGTCTGCGCCTCGAGATAGTGCTGGAGCCCCCGGAGCAGCAGCAGGTCGTTGTCGAGGAACACCGGTGTCAGTCCGAGCCGCAGCGGCTCGCGTGCCGGCATCTGCGCGCCGAGCCCGGCAGCCGCCGCGAGCACCTCACGACGCGTGAACGCCTCCATGGGCTCCTCCTCCCCCTGGGTGGAGCCACTCTACCCGCGGCCGCCGGCGGCGGCCAAGAGGGGCTCAGGAGGTGTCGCCGGCGGCCAACGGCACCACCAGCACCGGCACGGCCAGGCGATGGCGCAGGCCGCTTACGGTGCTGCCATAGAGCACATCCTCAACACCGCGGTGGCCGTGGGCGCCCATCACCAGCAGCTCCACCCCTTCCTCCTGGCACAAGCGCACGAGCTCATCCTGCGGATCCCCCCGGCCCAGACGAAAGCGCACCTTGAGCCCGCGCGCTCCGAGGGCCTGCGCCAGCGCCTCGAGCCGGCGGCGATCGCGCGCCACCTCATAGTCCTCGGCCTCCGCACCATAGGCGCGCGCCACCGGACTCTCGGCCACATGGAACAGCAGCAGCTCGCCGCCTTCCGGCGCCAGCTGGCGCAACGCCTCGGCCAAAAGCCGCTCTTCGCCGCCGGTGAAATCGAGGGCCACCGCCACCCGGCGGTAGGCCGGGGCGGCTTCCGGCAGGGTGAGGTGGGGCATGGCCTCGCCATGGATGTCGATGCTGCGGGCGGGCACCCGCCGGCCGCGCCAGCGCGCCAGCACCGGCTCGAAGGTGACGTAGGCCAGCAGCAGCAGCACAACCGCCAGCAGGCCGTAGAGCAGCAGCGCCAGCGGGCCGGTGGGGTCAGCCGCGGTCCAGCCGGCGATCTCGTCGAGCGCCAGATTGAGGTTGAGGCCGACGATCAGGGCCGCCACCAACCAGGCAGCAAGCCGCACGAGCCGGCCGGCGACAAAGGCGCCCATGGCCTCCCGGTCGGAGACGAAATGGATCAGCGGAATCACCGCAAAGGGCAGCTGCAGCGACAGCACCACCTGGCTCAGCACCAAAAGCTCGCCCGTCTGTTCCTCACCCATAAGCTGGATCACCACCACCGCCGGGGCGGCCGCCAGCAGCCGCGTGATCAGGCGTCGCAGCCAGGGGCGGATGCGGATGTTGAGAAACCCCTCCATGACGATCTGGCCGGCGAGGGTGGCGGTGATGGTGGAGCTCTGCCCCGCCGCCAAGAGCGCCAGGGCAAACACCAGCGGCGCCAGCGCACTGCCGAGAAGCGGCTCCAGCAGCCGGTAGGCGTCCTGGATCTCGGCCACCGCCACGCCGGCGCGGTAGAATACTGCCGCCGCCATGATCAGGATCGCGGCATTCACCAGAAAGGCGAGATTGAGGGAAAGGATCGAATCGAGGGTGTTGAGACGCACCGCCTGGCGGATGGATTCGGCATCGGTGGTGCGCCGGGTCTGCACCAGCGCCGAATGGAGATAGAGGTTGTGGGGCATCACCGTCGCACCCAAGATGCCCACGGCGATGTAGAGGGCGCCGCTGTCGGGCAGCGACGGCACCAGGCCCTTGGCGACCTCGCCCCAGTCGGGCTGGGCCAGCCAGATCTGAATGATGAAGCCGCCGCCGATCATCACCACGAAGGACAGAATCAGCCCTTCCAGCCAGCGGATGCCGTAGTTGCTCAGCGCCAGCAGCAGCAGCACATCGAGGGT
>WFXL01000023.1 GCA_015490605.1 Rhodospirillales bacterium | reverse complement strand
GCAACTGTGCTTGGCGCAAAGCACGCCATGATGATTTCCCCGGCATCTTCGCCGGGGCCTCATTGAAGCCACGTCCACGATGGTGAACTCGTTGGCGGAGCGCAGGATTTCCCCGGCATCTTCGCCGGGGCCTCATTGAAGCCCGAGCGTCTGCGTGTCGAGGTGACGGATCTCGCTAGATTTCCCCGGCATCTTCGCCGGGGCCTCATTGAAGCGTGCAGCAGTTGTGCAACAGGTTCTGCCAGGGTTGCGGATTTCCCCGGCATCTTCGCCGGGGCCTCATTGAAGCAGGTACAGGCGGCGGAACGTGTTCTGGTAGGCCGGGGATTTCCCCGGCATCTTCGCCGGGGCCTCATTGAAGCGTGGTGAACACCAGCGACGTGCTCACCGAGGGTACGCTGATTTCCCCGGCATCTTCGCCGGGGCCTCATTGAAGCTGGTTCCTGACCGAGCGACCGGCGAAGACGTGGCGCCAGGATTTCCCCGGCATCTTCGCCGGGGCCTCATTGAAGCCTGGAGGAGGCATGGCGCAGCCGTTGACCCTCACGCTCGATTTCCCCGGCATCTTCGCCGGGGCCTCGTATGACTGTGTGCGTATCAATGCCATGATCTGATGTGGTGGCGATGTTCGAAACACCTTTTGCCCGACCACGTTCCTGGTTTCGACCTGGGATCCTCTTATTCTGAACATCCGGCACTTGCATTCCCATCCGCTACGTGCTAGGAAGTCAGAGCATGCGACTAGTGGGGGAGGGGGATGGATCTGCAGAAGCTCAATGAGATCGTCCGCACCAGGGCCGCCATCCGGCGCATTCAGCGGCTCGTCCCCGCCGGCGGCCCCGGCGACAAGGTCTTCCCGCCCACTTATCCGGGCGAGCGCAACGCTCCGGTCCATGTCTTCGAGGAACGCCACATCGACGGTGAGGTGCGCCGTTGCGTGCTGCTCGACTCGGTGCAGAGTCAAGCCAACCGCATGGAGCTCGCGCTGCTGGAGCGGGTGATCCGGGCGGGTGACCCCCAACACAGGACGCACATCCCCCACATCCTGACCGACTTCACCGGCGCCCGCGACGGCGACGTGGACCTCTCCGACATCGGCGAAATCACCTCCCTCGAAGCCCCGCACCGGGTGTTCGATGCCATCTTCCGCGATAGCGAGCTCTGCGGCACGGCCTTCTGGGAGAGCGAGCCGGGCAAGCGCCTCGTCGCCGCGAAGCCCGCGAACGCCACCGCCATCTTCGAACTCTCGCCCACGGCGCTGGTCTTCGGCTGCTGGTTCTCGACGGGCGAGGGCGGCGGGCTCGGCGCCAAATTCCCCCGCGCCCTCGTCTCCGAGATCATTGGCGTGGACGTGGCACCTGGACGTCGAGCAGCCATCAGGGTGGACCCTCTGAACATCCGTAGCCAAGTGAGAGTCGCTGGCACGCCGACCAACTGGCAGCCAGTGGACCAAGGTGGAAGGAGTCCGAGCGAGATCGGACACAGCAACATCATCGCCCGTATCCAGCAGGAAGACGGAACGAAGCGTTCGATATGGATGCAGGGCGTCACCATCGACCATGCCCGGCACGTCACCGTGCTGAGTCTGCCCACCCTGCGGCGGCTGCGCTTTCCGGTGGACGGCAAGACCAGCCCGGATCGGGATGACGCCGCCCGCACGCTGCTCGCAGCACTGGCGCTCCTCGCCGTGACCGCCCAGGACCGGGAAGGTTACAATCTTCGCTCACGCTGCGATCTCGTGGGGGACGGCGCCACCGCCTTCGAGATCCTCGGCCACGACGGGACGGCGGAGACCTTCGCGCTCAAACTCGACGGAGCCCTGGAACTGTTCCGGGCGGCCGTGAAACGGGCCGAAAAGGCGGGTTTGCCGTGGCCGGAAAAGCCGCTGCGGCTGCGCCCGCGAGAGCCGTTGGTGCAGATCGTCGCGGAAAGCCGACGGCGCGCACTCGCGGGTGAAGCGCCAGCGGAGGACTGATGCGTGTGCGCCTGGTTGCGGCTGGACGTGCGGCTGTTGACGCTCGCCTATCGGGCCGCCTCGCCGAGTGACCGCACGCGGCCGGAATGGCCGCCGCATCCCGACCGGATCTTCTCGGCGCTGGTGTGCGCTTGGGCGGAGAGCGACGGCAGCGACGCGGAAGCGGAGGCGCTGCGCTGGCTGGAAAGCCTGGATCCGCCGCTGGTGGATGCTCCCGACGCGACTGCACGCGATGTCGCCACCGTCTACGTGCCTCCGAACGACGAGGCGATCCGGCCGCGCCGCAAATCGGGAGGCCGGAACAAACCACCGAAGCTGATCGCGCCACTCGGAAGCCTCCGACCGCGCCAGGCCCGCACCTTCCCGGCCGTGATCCCCGACGAACCGCGTGTGCGCTACTGGTGGCCGGCGAAGGATGCGGAGATCACGCAGCATCTGCCAGCGCTGGAGCGGATCGCGCACTGTGTGGCGTATCTGGGGCACTCCGCCTCCCTCGTCCTGATGCATTTCGACGTCGAGGAGGGGGAGCCGCAGGCGCGCTGGGAACCCGGTGGACCGGCGGACATACGCCTGCGCCTGCCCTATCCCGGCCGCTTCGAGGAGCTGCGCAAGGGCTTTGAGGATGCGACTCCGCGGCGGCGACGTCGTGGCCAGTTCCGGCCCTACTCCGGCCCTTCCTTTCGCCCTGAGCCGGCAGCCGCATGGGCCTATCGGGATCGGGCGCGCGCTGCGGTCTCCGATCGGAGCCACCCCGTCTACGGCCGCAACTGGATCGTGCTGGCGTCGGCGGAGCCCCGCACACCGGCACTCGAGGCGTTCGTCGCGGTGGCGGAGGCGATGCGCGGCGCGATGCTCGCCCATCTGGGCGCAGATCCCCCGTCGGTGCTCACCGGCCACGGCCACGACGGGCCCGCTCATCTCGCCGTCCTGCCCCTCGCCAATGTCGGCTTCCGCTGGTCCGACGGCCGGCTGTTCGGCCTGGCCCTCGTGCTGCCGGCCCAACACGACGGCCTCGCCGACCATGTGCGGAGTGCCCTTGAGCGGGCGGTGGCGGCGTTCCTACAAGACGGTGGCAGGCTTACCCTCGGCCGTTTCGGCACCTGGGCGCTCGTGCACGATCCGGCACCGGAGCGCATCTCGCTGCAGCCGTGGCGCTATCTGAAACGGGCGCGCAGGTGGGCGAGCGTAACGCCGGTGGTGCTTCCCCGGCACATGAAGCCGCGGCGTGGGGACGAGGCGGCTACACTCGTGGTGAAAGCCTGCCACCACAGCGGTCTGCCGGAGCCCGAGGAGGTGGAGGTCGGGTCCCATCCCTTTCTTCCCGGCACCACCTTCGCCCGACGCCGACGGGCGGACGATCCCCGCGGGGAGGGTTGGTTCGTGCGGCCGTCCTTCGGCCACCGTTCGCTCGTACACGCCCGGATCCGCTTCCCCGAGCCGGTTCCGGGACCGGTGCTGCTCGGCGCCGGGCGCCACTTCGGGCTGGGCCTCATGCTGCCGGTGGAGGAGGCGTGAGCGTGGTCCCTGACTTCCCCGCCTTCTTCGAGGCGCTGTGGGGGTATCCTCCGTTCCCGTGGCAACGTCGGCTCGCCGAGAAGGTGGAGCGCGAAGGCTGGCCGGGGCTGCTCGACATCCCCACCGGACTCGGCAAGACGGCCGCCATCGACGTGGCGGTGTGGCACCTGGCCGGGCAGGCGGCGGCGCGGCCGCGGCGTGCGGCCGTGCGCATCGTCTATGTGGTGGACCGGCGGCTCGTGGTGGATCAGGCAGCCCGGCGGGCGGAAGAGATCGCGGGAAAGCTGCGGGAGACAACCGATGGCCCGCTCGCGGCGGTGGCGGCGGCGCTGCAGCACCTCGCCGGCGATGGCCCGCCGCTCGCCGTGGCGCGGCTGCGCGGCGGTCTGCCGCTCGATCCCGACTGGGTGCGCACGCCCCACCAGCCCACGGTGGTGCTCTCCACCGTGGATCAGGTGGGCTCGCGGCTGCTGTTCCGCGGCTACGGTATCCGACCGCGCATGTGGCCGGTGCATGCGGGGCTCCTGGGCTGTGATGTGCTGTGGCTTTTGGACGAAGCCCACCTCTCGCGGCCTTTCGTTCAGACCCTGCGGGAGGTGGCGCGGCTGCGCACCGCCCTCGCCGAAGAGAACCTCGGCCTGCCCTTCGCGGTGGTGCAGCTCACCGCCACGGCCGGAGAGCGCGCAACCGCGCGACTCTCGCTCTCGGACGAGGACCGCGCACATCCCGAGATCAATCGGCGCATCGGCTCCTCCAAGCCGGCCCGGCTGCGCGACGTGGAGGGCGGCGAGGACGCCTTCGTGGCAGCGATGGCGGAGGAGGTCCGTCGTTTCCTCGAGGCCAAGCGCCAGCGCATCGGCGTCGTAACGAACCGGGTGGGACGGGCGCGGGCGGTCTTCGCGCGGTTGTGCGACGCGTGCGGAGAGAAGGCCGATGTGCTTCTCGCCATCGGCCGCATCCGCCCGCTGGACCGCGAAAAGCTGGCGCGGAAGCTCGAGGAGCGGTTCGCGGCCGAGCGCGCCCAAACGAAGGCGGATGGCGGACGACCGGCGGTGGTGGTGGGCACCCAGACCCTCGAGGTCGGAGCAGACTTCGATCTCGACGCGCTGGTCACGGAAATCGCGCCGCTCGATTCACTGCGTCAGCGCTTTGGCCGGCTGAACCGGCGGGGCGTGCGGCCGCAAGCGCCGGCGGTGATCCTCGCGCGCAAGGAAGATGTGCGGGCGAACGCCGAGGATCCCGTCTATGGCACCGCTCTCAGCGCCACCTGGCGATGGCTGCGGGCGAACGCACACGGGAGAGGACGCAACCGGTTCGTCGACTTCGGCATCGTGGCCCTGGACGGGATCCTCGCAGACCTGCCGGAGGAACAGCTCGAACCGGTGCTGGCACCCCGGGCCGATGCACCGCGGCTGCTGCCGCCGCACGTGGGGGGCCTCGCCTCCACCTCGCCGCCGCCCGCGGCGGAGCCGGAAGTCGCCCTCTATCTGCACGGCCCGCGGGCGGGTCCTCCGGATGTGCGCATCATCTGGCGGGCCGATCTGACCGCGGACGAGCTGGACAACCCCGAGCGCGCCCGCGAGATCGTCGCGGCGCTGCCGCCGTCCTCGCCGGAGGCGCTGGAGGTGCCGGTCTGGGCGGCACGGGCGTGGCTCGCGGGACGGACCACCGACCTCGCCGATGTGGAAGGTGCGTCCGCGCCGGGCGACGCGCGGGAAGGAGGGCGGAGCCGCCGCGCCCTGCGCTGGTGCGGTCCCGACGATGAAGAGACGGGCGTGATCTCCGCAGATCAGATCCGTCCCGGCGACACCCTCGTGGTCCCGGCCTCCTACGGCGGCTGCGACCGCTTCGGCTGGAACCCGGGGTCGGACGCGCCCGTTCACGATCTCGCCGAGGTGGCGCACGGACTGCAGCGTGGCCGGCCCGTGGTGCGGCTCCATCCGGCCTTTGCCGCGGGCTGGGCGGATCCGGAGGAGGATCCGCGCACGCCGGCCGAACGGTGGGAGGTGGTGCGAACCGAACTCGAGGCCCTGGGAGACGCCGGGGCCAACGAACTGGTGGCGAACCTGCTGGCCCGCGGGGACCTGCCGGCCCGGCTGCGGGAGCGGCTGGAGGAGCTGGCTGGTCTGCGTCCCCGCCTGCTGCGTCCCTACGGTGAGGGCCCGGCGCAGGGGTGTGTGCTGGTGGCGCAGGCGCGGGCGCATCCCGTGGGCGACGCGGTGACCGAAAGCGATGTCACGTCGCTGGGTGCGCCGGTCCCGGTGCCACTCGCCGATCACCTCGCGGCGGTGAAGGCGAAGGCTGCCGACTTCGCCGAACGCCTCGGCCTCGACGAGCACCCGCGCGAGGCGGTCGTTCTGGCGGCCGCCTGGCACGATCTTGGCAAGGCCGAGCGGCGCTTCCAGGCCTTCCTCAGGGGTGGCGATCGCATCGTGGCGCTCGCCGAGCGGATGCCTCTCGCCAAATCCGACCGCCCGCTCCAGTCGCGCCTTGCCGCCGCGCGCGCCGGTCTGCCGTTGGGGGTACGGCACGAGGCGTGGTCGGTGGCCGCGGCGGAAAAGCTGTTGGTACCGGAGCGGGATGGGGCACGTCGCGAGCTGGTGCTCTGGCTGATCGGGACCCATCACGGGCACGGCCGGCCCTTCTTCCCTCCGGTGGAGGACAAAGCGGCAGCCGCGTTCGACATCGAGCTGGACGGTGTCCGCGCGGTGGGCGTGCCGGGCGATCCCGGCCTCCACCGTCTTGACTCCTTCTGGTTCGAGCTCGCGGAGCGGGTGCAGGCCCGTTTCGGACCCTGGCAGCTGGCGTTTCTCGAGGCGGTGCTGCGCCTTGCCGACCATCGCGCCTCGGAGGAGGCGGGGCGATGAGCGGACCGGTGGAGTTCCAACTGCGCCCGCTGCGCTTCGACAATCTGCTGGCCTTCCTGGCGCTCTTGGGCCTGCTGCGGGCGCTGGAGGCCGCCCGCCCGCAGTGGCGGGTGCAGGCCTTCTGGCGCCGCCGCGACGGACGCGGCCCGTGGACGCCGGTGCTCCGGGTCGACGGCGAGGTTCTGGACGAGGAGGCGATCATCGAAGCCGCGGTCCAAGGACTGCGCACGCTTGTGCCCGCCATTGCCCAGGCGGCACGCGCCGCACAGAATGACGCACTGCAGGCCGTCGCGACGGCGGAGGAGACCGATACGGCAGTGGCCGGTTTGGTGGGGCAGATGGTGATCAATGAGCGGCAGCGGCGACGGCCTCCCGTCCTCCGCTTCGGCCCTCGCATCACCCCTTTCTTGCCCAAGCGGGCTGCTGGACAGCAGAACTTCCTCGCTCGGTTGGCCGCACTCGACCATGGACTGGACGACAGGGACGCGGATCTTCGCGCACGACCACGCGAATGCCTGTTCGAGACTTGGCGGCCGAGGCAGTCCGACTTCGCCCTGCGCTGGGATCCAGTCGAACTGCGCCCCTACGCCGAGCGTTGGAGGGATCCCTCGGAGGAGCCGGCCAAGACGGTGGAGGGCGCGGTCCGCCTGGCGGTTCTGGCTCTGCCCTGGTTCCCACTGCACCCGGGTGGGTCGGGGGTGAAGGTGCCGACTTTTTCCGAAACGTCACCGCGCAGGATCCGTCTGCGCTGGCCCATCTGGGCTCCATCGGCTCGGCCGGCGGCCGTGAAAGCCCTGCTCAGCCATCCGGCCCTCGTGACACAGATGCCGGAGCCGGCGCGGCTGCGTCCGCACGGGGTGGTGGAGGTGGTGCAAAGCCACGTCGTATGGCTTGGCGATCCGCCCAACGACCATCCCAACTGCACCCGCGGCGAACCGCTGTGGGGTGACGCAGTGGGCTGAAGAGCGGTGT
>WFXL01000022.1 GCA_015490605.1 Rhodospirillales bacterium | reverse complement strand
TTCATAGAGCGGCGGCGAGGAGGGCACTTGTGGCACCGCTGCCGGGGTCGGGCCGGCCGGCGGTGGCGCCGTCATTTCCGCGGATGGCGCCGTCAGCGGCGGTGCGGCTGCTGCCGGGTCTCGAGGGCATGTGGCCGCAGCTTGACCGCACCACTCCGGCAGGTCCGGGCGATGCCATCGCCGAGACGCCGCCACCATCCACCGCCGCAGCTGGCAGGGCGGACCCCGAGCAGCCGCCGGCCACACCGGCCGAGCCCGCGCGCCTCAGACGGCTGGCCGCACCGCCGCTGACGGCGCCATCCGCGGAAATGACGGCGCCACCGCCGGCCGGCCCGACCCCGGCAGCGGTGCCACAAGTGCCCTCCTCGCCGCCGCTCTATGAAGTGGTGCTGCGCTTTCGCCCGGGCGGCTGGCGGCTTCAGGAGATGGAGGGGGTGCAGCCGGAGACCATGTTCGAGGGGCTCGCCACCGCGCTTGCGCCGGTGGCCGGACGGCGCTGGTGGATCGAGCTCGAGGCCTCGAGCCCGCGCGCGGTGCGGGACGGCCGTGCGGCCGTGGACGACTGGGAGCTGGCGCTGCTGCGGCTTGCCGCCATACTCGAGGCGCTCACCCGCGAGCAGATCCCACCGGAGCGGCTGGGGGCGGTGCTGCGCACCGGCGCGGTGGCGGGGCTCGGCGAGCTCGGGGCGGTGCGGCTCCGGCTCTACTGTTGCCGGGCCGGCGGCGAGAGGGCTTCGGGTGCTAGGGTCGAGACCGCCACCGGCGATTCGACCCCGCGCAGCCGATAGGCGCCGAGCGGGCGGGCGAGGGTGCGGGCGCGCGCACAGCCGCGGACGAACCGATCCGACAGCAGGATCCGCACATCCAGCGTCTTGGCCAGCTCCTCAAGCCGCTCTGCCACCGCCACATCGGGGCCGAAGACGGTGAAGTCGAGCCGGTTACGGGTGCCGATATTGCCCCACAGCACCCGGCCGGCATGGACCGCCACCACGGCATCCGCCACCGGCCGTCCGGCCTGACGGCGCGCCGCCATCACCCGGTCGAAGGCCCGAAGCGCCGCCACCGCTGCCTCGAACGCCCAGCTGCAGGCATCTGCCGAATCGGCGAAGCTCCACACCGCCAACAGCCCATCGCCCATGAACTTGAGGATCTCGCCCCGATGGCGGGCGATGGCCTCGCCCACCGCATCGAAGGCGTCATTGGCGAGGCCCAGGAGCTCCTCAAGCGGCAGGCGCTGGGCGAGGCGGGTGAAGCCGCGAAGGTCGAAGATCCACAGCGCCGCCTCGAGGGTCTCGCCGGCCCCGCGCTCGATCTCGCCCGCGAGAATGCGCTCGCCCGCCCGCGGTCCTACATAGGTGGCCAGCAGATTGCGGGCGATCCGCCGCTGCAGCCGGATCTCCACCGCCATCGCCAGAAGCGGCAGGGTGGTGGCAAGGTCGGCCAGATCCTCCTCGCTGAAGCCGCCGGCAGCACGGGTGGCGAAGGTGGCGGCATGGCGGCGCCCGTCGGTGAAGGTGAGGGCGTAGGCCACATAGTCGCTGTAACCCTCAGCCGCGAGCTCGCGCAGCACCGGATAGGGCGGGTGGCTGCGGTCGAGGCGAAAGCGCAGCCGCTCATGGCTGCCCTCCACCAGCGGCCGGATCGGGCTCTGGCGGTACTCCTCGGTGGCGAACACGCCGCGGTCGTGGAACACGATCTCCGCCTCCGGCCGTCCCTGGAGCCAGCGCAGGCTGGCGCCCGCCAGCTGGGGATGGAGAGTGTGAAGGTGGAGGGTGGCGCGGGCCAGCGGCACGCCGTCGGCGGCCAGATGTTCGCAGGTGCGGGCGAAGATGTGGTCGATGAAGCGCTCCCGCACCCCCGGGCCCACCAGCCAGTCGATGGCGGGGTTGCGCCGCGCGGGCCAATGCCCGCCGTCGCCACGGCGGCTCATGGACGTGCTGCCTGCTCGGGACAGGCGGCGGCGAGCTCGCCCAGGCGGCGGGTGGTCTCGTGCAGCCTGAGCGCCAGCTCGCGCATGATGCCGAGGGCGATCTCGGGGAACTGGCGGACGGTGGCAAGGAAGGTTTCGCGGTCGATCCGGAGCGCCTCCAGCGGCCCGTCCGCCACCACCGTGGCGGTGCGCGGCACCCCGCAGAGAATGGCGATCTCGCCCACCACATCATTGGGCCCGAGCCGCGCCACCTCCAGCGCCCCCTCGGGGCCCTCGCGCAGCACCCGCGCGCGGCCCTCGAGGATCACATAGGCGGCATCGCCCGGCTCGCCCTGGCGGCACACCACCTCGCCGGGATCGAAGTGGACCCGTTCGCTGGCGAAGGCCAGAAGCTTGAGGCGCTGGGGGTCGATGTCGCGAAAGAGCGGCAGCCGCCGCAGACACTGCAGGTCCCGCTGGAGGGTCATGGATCCACCTCCCGCACCATGCCTTCGCCCGCGGCTGTCACCGTTGCGGGTTCGGGCTCTCGCACCGCCTGCACGCGCCCGGCCTCGAGTCCCACCACCCGCTCGAACTGATGGACCTGCGCCGCGGGCGGCTGAATCCAGATCAGGGTGCGGCCGCGCAGGGCCTGCCGCAGGGCCGGTACCAGCGCCTCGGCCTCGTGGGGATCCAGCGGTGCGGTGGGATGGTGGAGCACCAGCATGCGCGGCTGCTTCATGAGTTCGCGGGCGATCGCGAGCTTCTGCCGCTGGGCCTCGCCCAGGCGCTGGCCGCCGACACCGCAGGGATAATCCAGCCCCACATCTACCACCGCAAGCTCCAGCTCCAGCTCCCGCAGCACCTCCCGCACCAGCTCACCCACCAGCTGCGCCGCCCGCGGACGGCCATGGCGCAGCTTGCCGAACACCAGGTTCTCCTCGATGGAGAGGGCGTCATTGTAGCGCTCGGGATCGAAGAAGGCGATCCGTCCCTCGAGCTCCGGCGGCAGATGGCGGCGCAGCCAGTGGCGTGCCTCCACCAGCCGGCGCTGGAGCTCGGGTGTGAGCAGTCCAAGTCGATGGCGCGCCGGCACCAGATGGAAGGCCAGCGACAGAAGCCGCACCCGATCATTGAGATCGGCCTGCTCCAGCCGTTCCGGGTCGAGCCGGCTCAAAAGCCGCCGCAGCTCTGGCAGCTGTTCGGGGGCGACGAAGGCCAGGCGGGTGAAGAACTCATCATCCGGCGGCAGTTCGGAGAACAGTTCCACCACCGTCTCCGCCAGCCGATAGCCCACCTGCAGGAGGTCGCGCGCAAGGCCGGTGGCCTCCAGCACCCGCTGGACATAGGGATGCTCGGCCAGCCGTGCCATCGCCAGCTCCCGATCCACCGGCGTGCCGAAGAGCAGGTTCTCCGCCACCGTGGCCTGGGGGTTGTAGCGGTCCACATGGAAGGGTTCCACCACCCGGTCGGATTCCGGCAGCGCCGCGAGACGGGCGAGGGTCTGCCGGCGCGCCTGCAGCAGTCGGGCGGCGAGCTCCGGACGCTCGGCCGCGCGGATGTGTCCGGCGAGGCCGAAGCGGTAGACATCCTCATAAAGCCCCACGAGCTTGAGTGCCGCCACCATCCGCCGCAACCGCTCAGGCGAACCCGCCGGCCCGGCCAGCGCCTCATCCACCCAGTCGGCCTCGGGATCAAGCGGCGGATTGCCGGAAAGCAGCGCCTCGCGCCGGCGCCGGGCCTGGTTGGGATCATCGCCTTCAAGGGGACGGGGATGGTGGCGCAGACCATAGAGGAGATTGTCCCGAAGCCGCCCGTCGAAGATCCAGCTGCTCGGGCCGACATAGCCGATCCGCCGGCCCAGCACCGATTCCGGCAGGCGGTGGAGATCCTGATCATCCACCCACACGCGCCCGCTATCAGGTGTGAGCAGGCCTGCCAGCACCAGGCCGAAGGCGCGCCGGCCGCTGCCCGGCGGTCCCACCACCGCCGCATGCACCGGCAGCTCCAGGGCGAGGTCGATCCCATCCAGCACCCGCTCGCCTTCCTCCTGCCACACCACCCCGCGGGCGCGCAGCTCGCGGACGAAGTCGGGGGCATCGGCCGGCGGCGGCGCGTCAAGGCGTGCCTGCGGCAGCAACCGCGGGGCGGTGAACTGGGAGATTACCTGTTCATACTTCACCTTGACGTCATAGGTGAGCTGGTAGTACTGCAGCAGTTCCTTCCAGGGAGAGATCATGTCCTTGTGGGCATTGAGCACCGCCACCAGCGCGCCGAGGGTGAGATCACCCTGGATCACCAGATAGCCGCCGATGGAGAAGAACAGAAACGGCCCCAGATGGCCGATGAAATTGTTGATGAATTTGATCAGGTATTTGGTCTTGTAGATATCGAAGCGGATGAAGAATACCTTTCCCAATTCGTGGCCGAAGCGCGCCCGCTCGAACAGCGTCGCATCGTCGGCGTGGATGTGGAGAATGCCGGAGGCGGTCTCGCCGATGCGCTGGGCGTTGCGCCGCACCTGATGCACCCGCCGCACCGCCAGCCGGTTCACCCGCCGCTGCAGCCGCGGGATCACGACGATCTGCACCGGATAGAGAGCGATGGCGGCGAGCGCCAGCTTCCAGTCCTGCATGAAGACGAACAGCAGGATGGTGAGCAGCGTCCCGCCCTGGAAGGCGGGCACGGTGAAGGCTGCTGCCACATAACCGCCGAGGGGTTCCACCTCGGCGTTGATCATCTGGATGAGTTCGCCGCTGCCGATCTTGCGGAAATGCGGCAGCGGAAAGCGCAGCATGTGCTCATAGAGCAGAAAGCGCAGCCGCCGCAGCATGCGTTCGGCCACCACACCCGAATAGACGTTGAGGACGTATTTGAGCGCACCGCCCACCACTACCAGCGCGAGGAAGGAAAAGCACAGCACGAACAGGTACTGCGTGCGGTCGAGCTGGTAGCCGAACACATCAAAGACGAACTGCTGGCCTCCCAGCGCTTCATTGACGATGATCTTGGGGAGTTCTAGGGAGGCGTAGAGCACCGGCAGCGAGAGGGCGGTGAGCGCCAGAATCACCAGCTGTTGGCGCCAGCTGTACTTCCAAACGAAACGGAAGATGCTCGGTTCCATGGGATCCGCGCGGGTGGCCGGGGCCGGCGGCCCCCTTGCGCTGCAGGCTAGGCCTGCACGCAGGCGTTGAAAAGGGGCGCTCGCGCAACCGTGGCCGCCATTGTCGCCCTGCCCGAGCGGGCATAGATAGGGGCCGGAACGGGGCGTAGCGCAGTCTGGTAGCGCATCGGCTTTGGGTGCCGAGGGTCGGCGGTTCGAATCCGCCCGCCCCGACCAGCCATCAGCAGCGTGAGGCCAGCCGGAACGGCCCCCGCGGGCGCCGACTGCCGATCGGGGTGCGGTGCTGTCGACCCGGGACGGCATGCCCTTGGCGCAAGGTGCGAGGCGGGCGCGGCGGTGGCGGATGGTGTGGGTACCGGTACGGGGCGCATCGCGGCGAACGCCGGTGCACCTCAACCG
>WFXL01000021.1 GCA_015490605.1 Rhodospirillales bacterium | reverse complement strand
GGTGCGCGGAGGCTAAGGTGTCTGCTGGCGCGCCGGTGGCGATGTCGCCGCCCCGCCGCTCGCGTTGTCGGCGGTGTCGGTCGGCGGCAGCGGCTCGAGCCACTTGCGGTAGATCCAGGCCTCGGTGCCGTCATCAAAGCGCACCTTCTTCCAGCCCCGCTGCTCTCCCACCACCAGCAGTTCCTCACCCTTGCGGGCCACCCGCAGCACTTCAAAGCGGTTGCCGGGCCCCTTGCGTGCATTCACATGGGCACGGGCCCGCCAGCGGCTGCCCGCGGGCGGAGCGGAATCCGCGGCACCTGCGGGGGTGGCGGCGGTGGGGTTCTCGTTCGCCGCGCCGGCGGCCGGTGCCACGGTCCTGGGGGCAGCGGTCTCCGCGGCCGCGGTGCGCGGCGCGGTCGTGGTGTCGCCGCCGCTGGCGGCGCGGGCAGCGAGTTCGGTGGTGGGGGGCGGCGGCGGTGCCAGCAGCGCGCGCTTGGCGGCCTCTTCCAGCACCGCCAGCCGGCGGGCGGCCTCGGCCACATCCCGCGGATCAGCACCGCGCCGGCGGGCTTCCTCCAGATCGTGGCGCGCCCGCTCCAGCTGGCCCAGCTCCATATACACCTGCGCCCGTCGCAGCCAGGCGAGCGGATGGGACGGCTCGAGCTCGATGGCCTTGCCCAGATCCTCGAGCGCCTCCTCATATTTGCCGGCATTGGCCACCGCCACCGCCCGCCGGGTCAGGGCGATCCGGAGATTGCGGATGGTGATCTCATCGCCCGGCGCAAGGGTGAGGGACTCCTGATAGTCGGCGATGGCCCGGTCATAGTCACCGATGGCGTTGTAGGCGACGCCGCGATTGTTGTAGACAATGGCGAGCGTCTCCGGGTCCAGCTCGCCCGAGACGATCGCCCGGGTGTAGGCCTCGACGGCCGCCTCATAGCGCTGCTCCCGGTGGAGCTGTTCGCCCCTCTGAGCCGCCTCGAGCCCCTCGGCGCGCACACCCGTCGCCACCAGCAGCATCAAGAAAAGGGCCGCAATCCCGCCTCTTTTCATGCGCGCTCGTCCCTTCTGTCCTGCTCGCCTTTCCGCTCACGCGCCTTTTGCCGACGGCGAAAACGCTCCCGCAGCACCGGCGCCATACCTTCGCGCACGCATTGGCGACCGCGCGCCACCGCCAGCGC
This sequence comes from Rhodospirillales bacterium, assembly GCA_015490605.1. GTDB lineage: Bacteria > Pseudomonadota > Alphaproteobacteria > Geminicoccales > Geminicoccaceae > HRBIN39. Next base: position 4,333 of record WFXL01000021.1, on the reverse strand, counting down.
CTCGTCCGGCACATCGGCGGTGATCACGCTGCCGGCACCGACGATGGCACCGGCCCCCACCCGCACCGGCGCCACCAGGGCGGTGTCGGAGCCGATGAAGGCCCCGGCGCCGATTTCGGTGCGGTGTTTGGCAACGCCGTCATAGTTGCAGGTGATGGTACCGGCGCCGATATTGGCGCCCGCCCCCACCTCGGCATCGCCGAGATAGGCCAGATGATTGGCCTTGGCGCCGGGGCCGAGATGGGCGTTCTTGAGCTCGACGAAATTGCCCACCCGGGCACCGGCCGCCACCACCGTGCCCGGCCGCAACCGGGCGAAGGGGCCCACCTCGGCACCGGCGGCCACCCGCGCCCCCTCGAGATGGCTGAAGCTGCGCACCCGTGCGCCCTCCTCCACCACCACCCCGGGGCCGAAAACCACATAGGGCTCCACCACCGCCCCGGGGGCGATGGTGGTATCGAGGGCGAGATGGACCGTGTCGGGAGCCGGCATCACCACTCCCGCGGCCAGCAGTTCCTCCCGCCGGCGCGTCTGCCAGCGGGCCTCGAGCGCGGCCAGCTCGCGCTGGTCGTTGGCGCCGAGCCCCTCTTCCGCCGGCGCCTCCACCAGCGCCGTCACTGCACCTGCCGCCACCGCCCGGGCCACCAGGTCGGTGAGATAGACCTCACCCTTTTCGGGGTGGGGTGCAAGGGGCGGCAGGAGCCGCCGCACGAGTTCGAGCTCCAAGGCCATCACGCCGCTGTTGCACAGATCAGACGCCAGGAGTTCGGGCGGAGCATGGCGTGCTTCGACGATCTCCACCGGCCGGCCCGCGCCGTCGGTGCGGATGCGCCCATAGGCGCCGGGATCCTCGGGGCGGATGGCCAGCAGGGTGACGGCGGCCTGCTGTTGTCGGTGTTCCGCCAGCAGCCGCTCGAGGGTCGACGGCCGCAGAAGCGGCGTATCGCCATAGAGCACCAGCAGCGTACCCACGTCCGGCAGGGCCGGCAGCGCCACCTGTACGGCATCGCCGGTGCCGCGCTGAGGCTCCTGCACCACCACCGCCGCTTCGGGATCCAGGCGGCGCACGGCCGCCTCCACCCGGGCCGCCTCATGGCCCACCACCACGACAAGCCGCGTCGGCTGCAGGGCCCGGGCGGTGTGCAGCACATGGGCAAGAAGCGGTGCGCCCGCCAGCGGATGGAGCACCTTGGGCAGAGCGTTGCCCATGCGCGTCCCCTTGCCCGCGGCGAGGACGACGATGGCGAGATCTCGCATGCTGGTGGAATCCCGGTTGCGGTCCCCGTGGCTGGACTTCCCGTGGCAACGTAGCAATTTCGGCCGCGGCAACAAGCGGGCCATGGTAGGTGAGGACCATACTCGGAGCAGCCGTCTTCGATCTCGACGGCACACTGGTGGAAACTCTTCCCGATCTCCATCGGGCCACCAACGAACTGCTGGTGGAGGAAGGGCTTGCGCCGCTGCCGGCGGCGGCGGTGCGGCGCATGATCGGCGATGGCGTGCGCCGGCTGGTGGAGCGGGCGTTCACCGCCGCCGCTGGCCGGGCACCGACAGAGGCCGAGCTCGACCGGCTGCATCAGCGATTCCTTGAGATCTATGAGGCCGATCCCCATCGCGAGAGCTATCTGCCGGCGGGCGTGGTGGAGGCGCTCGAGGCGCTGCGGGCTGAGGGCTTTCGCCTGGCGGTGTGCACCAACAAGCCCGAGCGTCCGAGCCGCGCCATCCTCGAGGCCTTCGACCTGCTCCACCGGTTCGAGCTGGTGGTGGGGGGCGACACGCTGGCGGTGCGCAAGCCCGACCCAAAGCCGCTTTTGCATGTGCTCGAGCAGCTCCAGGTGCCGCCCGGGCGCGCGGTGATGGTCGGGGATTCGCGCAATGATCGGCTCACCGCCAAGGCGGCGGGCGTGCCCTGCGTGCTGCTGGCCGAGGGCTATGGCGAGGTGCGGGCGGAGCAGCTCCAGCCGGATGCCATCATCCAGAGCTTTGCCGAACTGCCGTCGGTGGTGCGACGGCTGGTGAACGGCGACAGCCGGAGGGGGTGATGCTCGATTTCGAAAAGCCCATCGTCGAGCTCGAGGGCAAGGTGCGTGAGCTCAGAAAGCTCATGGAGGGCAATGCCGAGCTCGACCTTGCCGACGAGATCGCGCGGCTGGAGCAGCGCGCCGCACGGCTTCTGGCCCAGACCTACGCGCGCCTTACGCCCTGGCAGAAGACCCAGGTGGCGCGCCATCCCGACCGGCCCCATACGAGCGATTATATCGCCCAGCTCATCGAGGACTTCACGCCGCTTGCGGGTGATCGGCTCTATGGCGAGGATACCGCCATGATGGGCGGGGTCGGTCGCTTCCGCGGGCGCTCGGTGGTGGTGATCGGCCAGGAGAAGGGGCGCGAGACCGAGGATCGGGTGCGCCACAATTTCGGCATGGCGCGGCCCGAGGGCTATCGCAAGGCCCAGCGGCTGATGCGGCTGGCGGAACGCTTCGGCATGCCGGTGTTGACCTTCGTCGACACGCCCGGGGCCCATCCCGGCGTGGGCGCGGAGGAGCGCGGTCAGGCCGAGGCCATCGCCCGGGCCATCGAGACCTGCCTCGACCTCCGGGTGCCCATCATCGCCACGGTGATCGGCGAGGGCGGCTCCGGCGGGGCCATCGCCATCGCCACCGCCGATCGGGTGCTGATGCTGGAGCATGCCATCTATTCGGTGATCTCGCCCGAGGGCTGTGCGGCCATCCTCTGGCGCAGCGCCGACAAGGCGGCCGAGGCAGCCGGCGCCCTCCGGCTCACCGCCCAGGACCTCCACGGGTTCGGGCTGGTGGACGAGGTGGTGGAGGAGCCGGTGGGCGGCGCCCATCGCGCTCCTCAGACCACCATCACCCGGGTGGGTGAGGCCATCGCCCGCCATCTCGAGGAGCTGGAGGCAATTTCGGGCGAGGAGCTGCGCGCCGCCCGCCGCCGCCGCTTCCTCGCCATGGGTACCGCCGCCTGAGCTTCAGCGGCCGCGCACAGCCGGCTCCTCACTGCCCTCCTCCAGCTCCGGCAGCCGCCGCAGCCGGCGCACCAATACCGGCAGCAGCGCCAGCAGCCCCAGCCCCACAAGCGGCAACAGCAGCTGTGGCTGGAGGATGAGGCGCGCATCCGGCACCTCTCCGCGGGCCAGGAGCTCGCCGAGGCCTGCGCCCAGCGCCACATAGACCAGCCCGGCCGGCATGATCCCCACCAGGGTCGCCAGCGTGTAGGGCAGCAGCCGCATGCCCAACAGCGCCGGCACCAGGTTCACCAGCCAGAAGGGAAAGAGCGGCACCAGCCGGAGGAACAACAGCCAGCTTACGGCATCGCGGCGGAAGGCCCGCGCCAGCGGAGCCATGCGCGGCTCGAGCCGGCGTCTTAGGGTGTCGGCGAAGAGGCTGCGGGCTGTGAGGAACACCGCCACCGCCCCGAGGGTGGCGCCGAGGGTGCACCACAGGAGTCCCCAGCCGATACCGAAGAGAAAGCCGCCCAGCAGGGTGAGGAATGTCGCCCCCGGCACCGAGGCCGCCACCACCAGGGCGTAGACCGCCACGAACACGAGCGGTGCCAGCAGCGGATGGGCCGCCACCAGCGCCTTGAGACGCTGTTGTTCGGCTGCCAGCACCGCCGGATCGAGCCAGGCGGTGGCACCCGAGAGATGCAGTGCTATTGCCAGCCCCACCAGCAACAGCGGCGGCAGCAGCCGCAGCCGGCGGGAGGTGGTGGCGCTCACGGCAGCAGCCTCCCCACAAGCCGCGCCCACAGCCGCATGGCACGGCCGAACACCACCTCCTCGAACACCCGCCCGGCGGCGCGCCGTGCCAGCTCGCCATAGGTGGGGTAGGGCAACGGCACGCGGGCGAGGTCGGCAAGACGGGCGCGTCCGGCCAGAATCGGGGCGAAGGCGGCATAGAGCTCGCCCGCTCGGGGGCCGACGATGCCTACCCCCACGAGCCGACGACGGCGGTCCACCGCAAGCCGGATGAGCCCCTCGCTCCGCGCCTCGATGAGGGCGCGGTCGCACTCCTCATAGGGCCAGTCCACCAGCCGCACGCCGGCTTCAGGCTGCAGCCGGCCGGCCACCACCAGCTCCGGGTCGGTATAGAGGGTGTGGGGGATGAGGCTCTCCCGCAGGCGCACCGGTAGCCCCAGCAGGGCATTCTGCAGCACCACCCCGGCCTGATGGGCCGCGGCATGGCTGTAGTGGGGCCGGCCGGTGACATCGCCGAGGGCGAAGACTCTAGGGTTGGTGGTGCGCAGCCGGGCATCGGTGCGGATACCCGAGGCATCGGCTTGGATGCCGGCGGCCTCGAGACCCAGGTCCTCG